>JBGAMJ010000146.1:0-14303 GCA_044223035.1 Piscinibacter sp. | reverse complement strand
AGGCCCTCGGCCTGCAGCGCGATCGACAGCAGCCCGACCGAGACCTGCTCGCCGGTGCTGGCGATCATGTCGAGTTCGCGCATCACCTCGGGGCCGATGCTGGCCGGCGAGAGTTCCTTCGCCAGCCCGAGCAGGCGGTTGGTCTCGCCGCTCATCGCCGAGGGCACGACCACCATCTGGTGGCCGGCGCGCGCCCATTTCGCCACGCGCTTGGCGACGTTGCGGATGCGCTCGGTGGACCCCATCGAGGTGCCACCGTACTTGTGAACGATCAGTGCCATGAGGAATGCAGGTCGCTGGTGGGCCGGCCGCCGGAGCCGGCTCGGCGGCCGTGCCCGGTGTGGTTGCGTCGCGTGGGCGCGCCGTGCGGCGGATGTCGCGGGCAGAACGCCGCGAGCCGACGGCTCCGGGACGCGGCACGGCCGACACGCTGGCGCCGCTCCCGGGAACCGCGAATTCTAGTCCGGCGCGCCCGTCTTCCCGGGCGTCCCGGTGGGGTCGAGCGCGTCGGCGCGCCATTCCAGTGCCAGCATCGCCTGTCCGGGCAGCCCGATCATCCGCGCGTCGACGCCGAGGCCCGGCACGAACACCAGCTGGCCGCCGCTGTAGACGAGCGGTCCGTCGCGCTGCCAGGCCGGCAGCGCCGCGGCCTGGAACTGCTTCTTCAGGCTGCGCGGTGGGCGGCCGAGGCCGGCCTGGAAGCGCTCGCCGCCCTGGCGGGCCCGCATTTCGGCCTGCGCCAGCCAGGCCACCGGCACGCCGCCCTCGCGGACGCGTCGCAGCACCAGCGAGCCGCCCCAGTCGGGGAGCGGGTGGACGCCCGCGCGGCGGAGGTCGATCGGGCGTGCGCACGGTACCGCAGCGGATGCCGGCGCATGCGGCGGTTCCGAGGCTGCTTCTTGCGCCGCTGCAAGGGGCGTCGTTTCATGCACGGCGCCATGTCCCGGTTTTCGAGCCGGATCCAGGCGCAGCATGCCCCGGTGGCAGCGCAGCTCTCCCCCGGCCACCGGCCAGCGCGCCGACGTGGCGGCCGGAAGTTCATCCGCCAACCGACGCAGCAGCGACGCCGGCGCCGGCCGGCCCAGGCGCTCGCGCAGCCACGCGCGCAGCGCCTCGCCGCGGCGCGCGGGGGGCAGCGCGAGCCAGGCGCGCCGGTCGAGCGCCGCGCCGGCCTCCCGCGTGATCGACGCGAGGTCGCCAGCCCGGGTTTCGGCGTGGGCGACCACCGCCTGCTGGGACCAGCGCGCCGCCGCGGCCAGCGTCGCCTCCGCGTCCGGAAACGCTCGGATCAGTGCCACAGACTCGAGCCGCAGGCGATTGCGGGCGTAGCGGGTGTCGGCGTTGCTGTCGTCGTCGACGTGGGCGATGCGGTGGCGGCGCACGTAGGCGTCGATCGCGTCGCGCGATTGGTCGAGCCAGGGCCGCGCCCAGACGATGCCGCCGCGCTCGACGCTCGCCGGCATGGACGACAGCCCGTCGACACCGGCCCCGCGCAAGGCCTGCAGCAGGAAGGTCTCGGCCTGGTCGCGCCGGTGCTGCGCGAGCAGCAGCAGCGAGGCACCGGCCGCCTGTGCCATCGCGCCGAGGGCGCGGTAGCGGCCGTCGCGGGCCCAGGCTTCGACGCTGTCGCCGCGCGCCGGGGCGCCGCTCAGGCGCTCGGAACGGAACGCGAGCGGCCAGCCGCGCCGAGCCCAGCGCCGGCAGGTGTCACGCACGGTCGTTTCCCAGGCGTCGGCCTGCGGCGACAGGCCATGGTGGACGTGCAGCGCGACGACATGCAGCCCGTGCCGAGCCGCGAACGCCCCGGTGGCGTGCAACAACGCCATCGAATCGCGCCCGCCGCTGCAGGCGACGGCGACGCAGCGCGCCGGCGCATCCGTCGCGCCTGCGGGCGCCCCTGCGAGCCCGGAAGCGGCGCTTGCCGGGGAACAGATGCCGGCCGCGCCGCCGGCGCCAGGCGGCACGTGCGCCTCAGCGCTCGGTGGTGTCGTTGTAGCGGCCGTACGACTGCAGGCGCTCGTGGCGCCGCTGCAGCAATTCCTTCGGCTTGAGGTCGCTGACGAGTCGCAGCGCATCGTTCAGCGCGCGCTTCAGGTAGGCGGCCATCTGCTTCGGGTCGCGGTGCGCACCGCCCACCGGCTCGTTGACGATCTTGTCGACCAGGCCGAGCGCCTTCAGCCGGTGCGCGGTGATGCCGAGCGCGTCGGCGGCGTCGGACGCGCGCTCGGCGGTCTTCCAAAGGATCGACGCGCAACCCTCGGGCGAGATCACCGAGTAGATCGCGAACTGCAGCATCAGCAACTGGTCGCCGACACTGATCGCCAGCGCGCCGCCGGAGCCGCCCTCGCCGATGATCGTCACGATGATCGGCACCTCGAGCTGCGCCATCTCGTAGATGTTGCGGCCGATCGCCTCGGACTGGCTGCGCTCCTCGGCGCCGATGCCGGGGTAGGCACCCGGCGTGTCGACGAAGGTGAACACCGGCAGGCCGAACTTTTCGGCCAGCTTCATCAGCCGCAGCGCCTTGCGGTAGCCCTCGGGCCGCGACATGCCGAAGTTGCGCGTCGCGCGCTCCTTGGTATCGCGCCCCTTCTGGTGGCCGATCACCATGCAGGCGTGGCCGTTGAAGCGCGCCAGGCCGCCGACGATCGACTGGTCGTCGGCAAAGTGCCGGTCGCCATGCAGTTCCTGGAAGTCGGTGAAGATGTCGGCGACGTAGTCGAGCGTGTACGGGCGCTGCGGATGGCGCGCGATCTGCGTCATCTGCCACGGCGTCAGGTTCGAATACAGGTCGCGCGTGAGCTGCAGGCTCTTCTTGCTCAGGCGGTCGATCTCCTCGGAGATGTCGACCGCCGATTCGTTCTGCACGTAGCGAAGCTCTTCGATCTTGGTCTCGAGCTCGGCCACCGGCTGCTCGAAGTCGAGGAAATGTCGTTTGCTCATCGGATGCGGCTCCTGTGGCGACCGTGGCCGCCCGCCCCTCCCTGATCGGGTCGGCGGACTCCCGGACCGCTCAATAGTCTACGGGCAGCGGGTCGAGGCTTCGCCAGATGTACCAGGTGGCCACCGAGCGGTACGGCGCCCAGGCGTCGCCGACCTCGCGCGCCTCGGCGCGCGACACCGGCTCGCCGCTGAAGTAACTCGCGCTGATGCCCTTGATCAGCCCCAGGTCGTCGAGCGGCAGCACGTTCGGCCGCATCAGGTGGAAGATCAGGAACATCTCGGCAGTCCAGCGGCCGATGCCGCGGATCGCCACCAGCTCGTCGACGATCGCCTCGTCGTCCATGTCGCGCCACTGGTCGACGTGCACCGCGCCGGACGCGAAATGCTGCGCCAGGTCGGCCAGGTACTCGACCTTGCGCAGCGACAGCCCGGCGCCGCGCATCGTGGTGGCGTCGAGCGCGAGCACCGCAGCGGGCGCGATGCGCGTCGGATCGACCGGCATCAGCCCGGAGAACCGGTTCCACACCGACTGCGCTGCCTTCACCGAGATCTGCTGGCCGACGATCGAGCGCGCCAGCGTGGTGAAGGCATCGCCGCGGCTTTGCAGGCGCACCTCGCCGAAGCGCGGGATCAGCTTGCGCATCACGCGGTCGCGCTTGACAAGGTGCTTGCAGGCCTCGTCCCAGTACGGCGGGGTGACAACCGCGGCGTCGTCCAGGGGCGCGCCAGCGCCTGCGGCGGAACGTGCGACAGCGGGTGCAACGGACGGTGCGCCGGGCGACGACCCCGGCGCCGATTTCGACGGCGCGCTCATCGTGCGGCCCCCGGCGTCACGACTTCACCCACGTCGTGCCCTGCGGCGTGTCCTTCAGTTCGATGCCTTGCGCCGCGAGGTCGCGGCGGATCTGGTCGGCGCGGGCGAAGTCGCGTGCCTGCTTGGCCGCGGCGCGTTCGCCGATCAGCTGCTCGACCTGGGCCGCGTCGACGCCGGAGCCGGCCTGCAGGAAGGCGCGCGGCGGCTGCTGCAGCAGGCCGAGCGTGCCGCCCAGCGAACGCAGCAGCGCCGCGGTGGCCGGCGCACGGGTGCGGTTGAGTTCGCCGGCGAGGTCGAACAGCACGGCCACCGCCAGCGGCGTGTTGAAGTCGTCGTTCATCGCCGCGCGGAACGTGGCGGCGGGCGGCGCGGACCAGTCGGGTTCGCCATCCGGCACGTCGATGCCGTCGAGCGCGGTGTAGAGGCGGCGCAGCGCGCTGCGCGCGTCGTCCAGGTGCACGTCGGAGAAATTGAACGGGCTGCGGTACTGCGTGCGCAGCATGAAGAAGCGCACCGTCTCGCCGTCGTAGCGGGCCAGCACTTCGCGGATGGTGAAGAAGTTGCCGAGCGACTTCGACATCTTCACGTTGTCGACGTTGAGGAAGCCGTTGTGCAGCCAGTAGCGCACGAACGGCCGGCCGGTGGCGCCTTCGCTCTGCGCGATCTCGTTCTCGTGGTGCGGGAACTGCAGGTCCATACCGCCGCCGTGGATGTCGAAGGTCTCGCCGAGCAGGGTGCATCCCATCGCCGAGCATTCGATGTGCCAGCCCGGGCGGCCGGCGCCGTACGGGCTGTCCCACTTCGCGTCGGCGGGTTCGCTCTCCTTGGCGGCCTTCCACATCACGAAGTCGAGCGGGTCTTCCTTGCCGTCTTGCACGGCCACGCGCTCGCCGGCACGGAGCTGGTCGATCGACTTGCCGGACAGGCGGCCGTAGCCCGGGAACTTGCGCACGGAGAAGTTCACGTCGCCGTTGCTGGCGCGATACGCGAGGCCTTTCGATTCGAGCGTCTCGACCATCTCCAGCATCTGCGGCACGTACTCGGTGGCCCGCGGTTCGTGCGTGGGCGGCTCGACGCCGAGGGCCGCCACGTCGGCGTGCATCGCGGCGGTCATCTCGGTGGTCAGTTCGCGGATCGTGATGCCGCGTTCGAGCGAGCGGCGGATGATCTTGTCGTCGATGTCGGTGATGTTGCGCACGTACGTGACGCGGTAGCCGAGCGTCTTCAGCCAGCGGTAGACGACGTCGAAGGCGATCAGGAAGCGCGCGTGCCCCACGTGGCACAGGTCGTAGATCGTCATGCCGCAGACGTACATGCGCACATGGCCGTCATCGATCGGGTGGAACTCCTCGAGCTCGCGGGAAAGTGTGTTGAAGACGCGCAGGGTCATGGCCGATCGGCGAAAGCGAGCCCGTTCCGGGCCGGGCAGTGATGGGGAATGGAAGGTGTCTCGTGCGGGGCGCGGAGCGACGCGAAGCCGGTGCACCCTCGGGGCGGGCCGCCGATCCAGGTGATGGAAGGCCCTGCTCTACAATCGAATCAGTATAGCGGCGTGACCCCCGGTCAAGGGTGCGCGCTGCGTTCCCCACCCCCCCGATGTCGCCCTCCTTCCTCCGACGTGCCCTCACCGGCATCGCCTGCGTATTGCTCGTGTCGTTCGCCCACGCGGACGACATCGGCGACATCCACACGCTGTTTCGCAGCGGCAAGACGGCCGAGGCCTTCTCGAAGCTGGACACGCTGCTCGCGGCGCATCCGAAAGACCCGAACCTGCGCTTCCTGCGCGGCGTGATGCTGGCCGACAGCCAGCACCGCGATGAGGCGATGCAGGTGTACCGGCAGCTCAACGTCGACCGTCCCGAGCTGCCCGAGCCCTACAACAACCTGGCCGTGTTGTACGCCGCGCAGGGCGACTACGAGCAGGCGCGCACCGCGCTCGAAGGTGCCTTGCGCGCGCAGCCGGGCTTTGCGCTCGCGCTGGCGAACCTGGGCGACGTGCACCTGCAGCTCGCACGCCAGGCGTACGCCCGCGCGCAGCAGCTCGATCCGTCGAATGCCGCACTGGCGCCGAAGCTGGCGGCGCTGCAGAACCTCGTCGCGCGCCGCGCGATGCCCTGATCCGAGGAGAGATACCCGATGCCCCTGCCCTCCCCCGCGCCCTGGCGGCGCGCCGGCGTTGCGGCCGTCCAGGCGGCCGTGCTCGCCGCCGGCCTGTGTAGCGCGCCGTGGGCGCTGGCCGAGAAGGTCAAGCTGGCCACGTCGATGGGCGACATCGTCGTCGACCTCGACGCCGCCAAGTCGCCCAAGACCGTCGACAACTTCCTCCAGTACGTCAAGGCCGGCCACTACGACGGCACGGTGTTCCACCGCGTGATCGGCAACTTCATGATCCAGGGCGGCGGCATGACCGCCGACATGAGCGAGAAGCCCACGCGTCCGCCGATCCCGCTCGAGAGCCGCAACGGCCTGCTGAACCAGCGCGGCACGCTCGCGATGGCGCGCACCGCCGATCCGAATTCGGCCACCGCGCAGTTCTTCATCAACCTGAAGGACAACGACTTCCTGAACGCCGCGCAGTCGCGAGACGGCAACGGCTACGCGGTGTTCGGCAAGGTCGTGTCGGGCATGGAGGTGGTCGACAAGATCGCCCAGGTCGCCACCGGCAACAAGGGCATGCACCAGAACGTGCCGACCCAGCCCGTGACCATCAACAAAGCCACTGTGGAGAAATGAGATGAGCCAACAGGTCGACCTGCACACCAGCCACGGCACGATCCGCATCGAACTCGACGACGTCAAGGCGCCCGAGTCGGCGCGCAACTTCCTCGCCTACGTGGCGAAGGGCCACTACGACGGCACGGTGTTTCACCGCGTCATCCCCGGCTTCATGATCCAGGGCGGCGGCTTCGAGGTCGGCATGAAGCAGAAGCCGACCGACGCGCCGATCCGCAACGAGGCCGCCAACGGCCTGAAGAACGATCACTACACGCTGGCGATGGCCCGCACCTCCGATCCGCATTCGGCGACGGCGCAGTTCTTCATCAACGCCACCAACAACGACTTCCTGAATTTCCGCTCGGAGTCGGGCAACGGCTGGGGTTATGCCGTGTTCGGCAAGGTGGTCGCCGGGGCCGACGTGGTCGACAAGATCGAGCGCGTCAAGACCGCACGCCGCGGATTCCACGACGACGTGCCGGTCGACGACGTCGTGATCACGAGCGCTGTCGTCGTCTGACACAACCCGTGGCGAACGCCGCCGCCGAGGCGCCCGCCATTTCCGAATGGCAGGCGCCGCCCGGCTGGTCGGCGATCGATTTCATCAGCGACCTGCACCTGTCGCCGCAGACGCCACGCACCACCGCGCTTTTCGCTGACTTCCTCGAGCGCACCCGCGCCGACGCGGTGTTCATCCTGGGCGACCTGTTCGAGGTCTGGGTCGGCGACGACGCTCGCCACGGTGGCTTCGAGGCCGAGGCGCTGGCGCTGCTGTCGCGGGCCGCGTCGCGGCGCACGATCGGTTTCATGCACGGCAACCGGGACTTCCTCGTCGGCGCCCACATGCTGGGCGACGCCGGCGTCCTGTTCCTGCCCGACCCGACGCTCGCCAGCGCATTCGGCCAGCGGCTGCTGCTGACCCACGGTGACGCGCTGTGCCTGGACGACGTGTCGTACCAGCGCTTCCGGCGGGAGGTGCGCGGTGACGCCTGGCAGCGCGCCTTCCTGGCGCGACCGCTCGCCGAGCGGCGCGACGTGGCACGCGACATCCGTGCCGAAAGCGAGGGCCGCCGGCGAGCGAAGCCCACCGAGGCGGCTTACGACGTCGATCCGGCTGAAGCGGCGCGCTGGCTCCAGCGCGCCGGCACCGACGTGCTGGTGCATGGCCACACCCATCGCCCGGCGAGCGAACCGTGGAACGACGCCGCAGGTGGCGGGACCTTCGTCCGCCACGTGCTCAGCGACTGGGACGCCGACCAGGCCGGCGAAACGCCGCGCGCCGACCTGCTGCGCTGGACGGCCGCCGGCCTGCAGCGCCTGCGCCCGGACGACGCCGTTCGCGGCTGAACGGCCGATGCTCGACCGTTGGTGGAGCGCCTGGCGGCGCCGACAGGATCGCCGGACGCTCGAGCGCCGGCCGATCCCCGACACGCTGTGGGACTTGACGCTGGCTCGCTACCCGTTTCTCGCGCGCCTGGATGCGGCTGACCGGCAGCGGCTGCGCGAGCTGTCCACGCTGTTCCTCGCGCGCAAGGAGTTCACCGGTGCCCAGGGCTTCACCGTCACCGACGAGATCGCCGTCGCCGTCGCCGCGCAGGCCTGCCTGCCGGTGCTGAGGTTGGGGCTGGACGAATACGACGGCTTCGTCGGCATCGTGCTGCACGCCGACGAGGTGGTCGCGCGCCGCGAGGTCGTCGACGAAGATGGCGTGGTGCACCACTACGACGAGACACTGGCTGGCGAGGCGATGGAGGGCGGGCCGGTGATGCTGTCGTGGCGCGACGTCGAGGAGGCGGGCGAGTCGGCGCAGTGGGGTTACAACGTCGTGATCCACGAATTCGCGCATGTGCTGGACATGCGCGATGGCCAGGCCGACGGCGTCCCGCTGCTGCCGACGCGCGCTCACCGCGACGCCTGGTGCGCCGTGCTGGACGCCGAGTACGAGCGCTTCTGCGACGCCGTCGACGCCGGCGACGACACGCTGATCGACCCCTACGGCGCCGAATCGCCGGACGAATTCTTCGCGGTCAGCGCCGAGGTGTTCTTCGTCGCGCCGGTCGAACTGCGCGACGAACATCCCCGGCTCTACGAACTGCTTGCCGGCTACTTCCGGCAGGATCCGGCGGCGGCGCCGGGCTGAAGCGCGACCTCGCGGGTCCGCGAGCGCGGCCGGCCCCCACCACCGGAAACGACACAGGGGCCCGCGAAGGCCCCTGTGTGTTTTCGTGCGTCCCGCGCCGACTGCCGGCCGGCGCACGGGACGATCACGCCGTCGCCGGCTCCGCCTTCGGCTTGTCGCTCTTGCGTGCCGGCTGGATGTCCAGTTCGACCTTGCCTTCGGCGTCGATGTCCACCGTCAGGCGCCCACCCTCGACGAGACGGCCGAACAGCAGTTCGTCGGCCAGCGCCCGGCGGATCGTGTCCTGGATCAGCCGCTGCATCGGGCGCGCGCCCATCAGCGGGTCGAAGCCCTTCTTGGCCAGATGGCGGCGCAGGCCATCGGTGAAGGTGACCTCGACCTTCTTCTCGGCGAGCTGGCTTTCGAGCTGCAGCAGGAACTTGTCGACCACCCGCAGGATGATCTCCTCGTCCAGCGCCCGGAAGCTGACGATCGCATCCAGCCGGTTCCGGAACTCGGGCGTGAACAGCCGCTTGATGTCGGCCATCTCGTCGCCCTGCTCGCGGGCGTTCGTGAAGCCGATCGTCGACTTGTTCATCGTCTCCGCGCCGGCGTTGGTCGTCATCACGATGATCACGTTGCGGAAGTCGGCCTTGCGCCCGTTGTTGTCGGTCAGCGTGCCGTGGTCCATGACCTGCAGCAGCACGTTGAAGACGTCGGGATGCGCTTTCTCGATCTCGTCGAGCAGCAGCACGGCGTGCGGCTTCTTCGTGATCGCCTCGGTCAGCAGGCCGCCCTGGTCGAAGCCGACATATCCCGGAGGCGCGCCGATCAGGCGGCTCACGGCATGGCGCTCCATGTACTCGCTCATGTCGAAGCGGATCAGCTCGATGCCGAGGATGAACGCGAGTTGCTTCGCGACCTCGGTCTTGCCGACGCCGGTCGGGCCGCTGAACAGGAACGAGCCGATCGGCTTGTCCGGCTTGCCGAGGCCGGAGCGCGCCATCTTGATCGCCGACGCCAGGGCCTCGATCGCAGGCTCCTGGCCGAAGACGACGCTGTTCAGGTCGCGGTCGAGGCTCTTGAGCTTCGAGCGGTCGTCCACCGACACGCTGGCCGGCGGGATGCGCGCGATCTTGGCGACGATCTCTTCCACCTCGTTGCGGGTGATCGTCTTCTTCTGCTTGCTCTTGGGCAGGATGCGCTGGGCGGCACCGGCTTCATCGATCACGTCGATCGCCTTGTCGGGCAGGTGGCGGTCGTTGATGAACTTGGCCGACAGCTCGGCGGCCGCCTGCAAGGCACCGATCGCGTACTTGACGCTGTGGTGCTCCTCGAAGCGCGACTTCAGGCCCTTCAGGATCTCGACGGTCTGCTCCACCGAAGGCTCGACCACGTCGATCTTCTGGAAGCGCCGCGACAGTGCCGCGTCCTTCTCGAAGATGCCGCGGTACTCGCTGAAGGTGGTCGCGCCGATGCACTTCATCGTGCCGGAGCTCAGCGCCGGCTTCAGCAGGTTGCTCGCATCCAGCGTTCCGCCCGACGCCGCGCCGGCGCCGATCAGCGTGTGGATCTCGTCGATGAACAGCACCGCGTTTGGCTGGTCCTTCAGGTGCTTCAGCACGCCCTTCAGGCGCTGCTCGAAGTCACCGCGGTACTTGGTGCCGGCCAGCAGCGCGCCCATGTCGAGCGCGTAGACGGTGGCGTTGCCGAGCACTTCGGGCACTTCGCCCTGCGTGATGCGCCAGGCCAGGCCCTCGGCGATGGCGGTCTTGCCGACGCCGGCCTCGCCGACCAGCAGCGGGTTGTTCTTGCGCCGGCGGCACAGGATCTGGATCACGCGCTCGACCTCGAGCTCGCGCCCGATCAGCGGATCGATCTTGCCGTCACGAGCGAGCTGGTTCAGGTTCTGCGTGAACTGGTCGAGAGGCGAACCCTTGCCGTCGCCCTCTTCCTTCTCGCTTTCCTGGCTGGGGCTGCCTTCGGCAGGTTTGGCCGGCTCGGGCGGGTCGGACTTCTTGATGCCGTGGGCGATGAAGTTCACCACGTCGAGGCGGGTCACACCCTGCTGGTGCAGGTAGTAGACGGCGTGCGAATCCTTCTCGCCGAAGATCGCCACCAGCACGTTCGCGCCGGTCACTTCTTTCTTGCCGCTGCCGGTGGACTGCACATGCATGATCGCGCGCTGGATCACGCGCTGGAAGCCGAGCGTCGGCTGCGTGTCGACCTCTTCGGAGCCGCCGACCGTCGGCGTGTTCTCCTTGATGAACTGCGACAGGCTCTTGCGCAGGTCGTCGATGTTCGCCGAGCAGGCCCGGAGCACTTCAGCCGCGGAGGGGTTGTCCAGCAGTGCCATCAGCAGATGCTCGACGGTGATGAATTCATGTCGCTGCTGGCGTGCTTCGACGAACGCCATGTGCAGGCTGACTTCGAGCTCTTGGGCAATCATGCGGCCTCCATAATGCATTGCAACGGATGACCGCCGCGCCGCGCGGCAGCCAACACCAGCTCAACCTTGGTTGCGGCGACGTCCTTGGAATAGACGCCGCAAACGCCCCGACCCTCATGGTGGATCTTCAACATGATCTGGGTCGCGGTCTCGAGGTCGCGTTTGAAGTACTCCTGAAGCACCAGCACGACAAACTCCATCGGGGTGTAGTCGTCGTTGAGCATGACCACCTGGTACATGCGCGGTGGTTCGGTGCGGGCCGGCTTGCGCTCGGCCACGGCAGCGCCCTGACCGTCGTCGCGCTTGGGCGCGACCGGCGGCGGTACGGGGGGGGTTGGGGGCTCCGCGGGCATGGATTCATTCTATCGAGTAGACGCCTTTCGGACGCAAGTTGCGGATATTGAGTTCGCCGGCCGGACTGCAAGCCCTCGGACACGACCCGCTGCGCCCGAACGCGCTGACGCGCCCCTTGCGCGGCCCCACGCACGAGACATGCCCGCCGCCGGAGCCGGCCTTTGCTTTCTTGACAGCGCGCACGCCAGCCGCACAGAATTCGTGAAAAAGTACGAATGGAGGTGGGCCATGGCCGTAGGAACTGTCAAATGGTTCAACGATGCCAAGGGGTTCGGGTTCATTGAACCCGAAGGAGGGGGCGAAGATGTGTTTGCCCATTTTTCCGCGATCCAGATGGAGGGTTTCCGGACCCTCAAGCAGGGCAGCCGCGTCAACTTCGAACTCGTCCAGGGTCCGAAGGGGCAGCTCGCCCACAACATCTGCCCGGCGGAAGCCGGTGTCGTCGGATCCCCGATGCAACGCGTGACCTGAGCTTCGCAGCGTCGCTTGACGCGCGGTCGGCCTGAACGGGCCGGGCGCAGCGTTGCCGTGCGCTCTGTTCGGCCTGCACCCGCAGGCCGGCCGGAGGCTGGACGTCGACCCCCTGGTGCGACGCCTAAGCTTAGGCGAACTTCATCGTTGCGTGCATATAGAGCCGCTCGCAACAATCGCGGATTTACTGGCGACGACGCCCGGTTCGACCTCGGCGTCGACGGGCCGCCCCTGCACTGATGAACTTCCAGCAGTTGAGAGCCGTTCGAGAAACCACCCGCTCCGGGTTCAACCTGACCGAGGTGGCCGGCGTGCTGCACACCTCGCAGCCGGGCATCAGCCGCCAGATCCGCGAGCTCGAGGACGAACTCGGCATCGAGATCTTCGTGCGTGCGGGCAAGCGCCTGACGCGGCTGACGCCCCCCGGTGAAGCCGTGCTGCCGATCGTCGAGCGGCTGCTGCTCGAGGCCGACAACCTGCGCCGCGTCGGCGAGGATTTCACCGCGCAGAACACCGGCCGGCTGTCGATCGCCGCCACGCACTCGCAGGCGCGCTATGCGCTGCCCACCGTGGTGCGAGACTTTCGCCAGATCTACCCGCAGGTGACGCTGAACCTGCACCAGGGCTCGCCCAAGCAGGTGGCCGAGATGCTGCTGGCGGGCGAGGCCGACATCGGCGTGGCGACGGAAGCGCTGGCGCACTACGAGCAGCTCGTCGCCCTGCCCTGCTATCGCTGGACACACAGCGTCGTCGTTCCGCCGGGACACGAACTGCTGGACCAGCCCGGGCCGATCACGCTCGACCAACTCGTGAACCACCCGCTCGTCACCTACGAGCCGGGCTACACCGGTCGGGCGCACATCGACGAGGCCTTCGGCAAGGCCGGGCTGGTGCCCGACATCGTGCTCAGCGCGATGGATGCCGACGTGATCAAGACCTACGTCGAGCTGGGCCTGGGCGTGGGCATCGTTGCCTCGATCGCCTTCGACCCGGAGCGCGACCGCAACCTGCGCGCCATCGACGTGCGCCACCTGTTCGAAGTCAACCTGACGCGCCTGGCGATCCGGCGCGGCACCTGGCTGCGCGGCTACGTGTACGACTTCATCGAATCGTTCGCGCCGACGCTGACGCGCGAGCTCGTCGAGAAGGCTCTCGCCGGCGACCCGATCGAGGATTGACCGGCGGCCGGCCGCGCCGCGAATGCAAAGAGGGCGCCACCTTGGCGCCCTCTCGTCCTTCGCCCCTCGGCCTCGCGCTCCCGCGCGCGGCGCGGCGCGGCGCGGCGCGGCGCGGCGCGGCGCGGCGCGGCTTCAGATCATCGCCGCCGGATCCGTCTCTTCCTCGGTGAAACGCGTCACTCGCCGCGGCCGCAGGTGCACCGCCGAACCGGGCTTCAGATCGAGCTGTTCGCGCAGCGTCACGTACTCGGCGCGCGGCAGTTCCACGTCCACGTAGCCCGCCTCGTCGACGCGCTTGAACTCCAGCCGCGTGTTCGGGCCAACCGTCAGCGCCTGCGCCAGCGTGACCGCCACCGAGCCCTCCTCGGGCGCCGCCAGCACCTGCAATTCGTGCGGGCGCACGTAGGTGACGTCGTTGTCGCGGCTCTGCGGCGCGCCCGGCGCGTGGCCGAAGCGGCCGTGGAACAGGTTCACGTCGCCGAGGAACTGCAGCACGAACGGGGTCGCCGGCCGGTCGTAGACCTCGTCCGGCGTGCCTTCCTGCTCGATGCGGCCTTCGTTCATCACGACGATGCGGTCGGCGACTTCCATCGCCTCTTCCTGGTCGTGCGTGACGAACACGCTGGTGACGTGCACCTCGTCGTGCAGCCGGCGCAGCCAGCGGCGCAGTTCCTTGCGCACCTTCGCGTCGAGTGCGCCGAAGGGCTCGTCGAGCAGCAGCACCTTGGGTTCGACCGCCAGCGCCCGCGCCAGCGCGATGCGCTGCCGCTGGCCGCCCGAGAGCTGGTGCGGGTAACGGTCGGCAATCCAGTCGAGTTGCACCAGCTTCAGCAGCTCCATCACCTTGGCGCGGATCTGCGCCTCGCCCGGCCGCGTCGCCTTCGGCCGCACGCGCAGCCCGAACGCGACGTTCTCGAAGATCGTCATGTGCGCAAACAGCGCGTAGTGCTGGAACACGAAGCCGACCTGGCGCTCGCGCACGTCGGTGTGGGTCGCGTCCTCGCCGTGGAACAGCACGGTGCCGGAATCGGGCACTTCCAGGCCGGCGATGATGCGCAGCAGCGTGGTCTTGCCCGAGCCCGAGGGGCCGAGCAGCGCGACCAGCTCGCCGGCCGGGATGTCCAGGTTCAGGTTGTCGCAGACGTTGGTGTTGCCGAAACGCTTGTTCAGCTGGCGGACTTCGATGCTCATGGATGTTACCGTCTCGTCGTCGTGATCGTGCGGGCGGGCGCCCTACTCCGCGCGCCCGCCGGCGCTGCG
>JBGAMJ010000145.1:0-14522 GCA_044223035.1 Piscinibacter sp. | reverse complement strand
TGGTGGGCGCCGGTCTCGTAGATGTACTGCGCGATCGGCGTCGAGCCGACGAAGGACAGCGCCTTCACGTCCGGATGCGTCAGCAGCGCGTCGACCGCCGCCTTGTCGCCCTGCACGACGTTGAACACGCCGTCGGGCAGGCCGGCCTGCTTCAGCAGCCGCGCCATCAGCAGCGCCGGGCTGGGGTCGCGCTCGCTGGGCTTGAGCACGAAGGTGTTGCCGCAGGCCAGCGCCACCGGGAACATCCAGCACGGCACCATGCAAGGGAAGTTGAACGGCGTGATGCCGGCGACCACGCCCAGCGGCTGGCGCAGCGTCCAGTTGTCGATGCCGGTCGAGACCTGGTCGGTGAAGTCGCCCTTCAGCAGCTGCGGGATGCCGCAGGCGAACTCGACGATCTCGATGCCGCGCGTGACCTCGCCCTGCGCGTCGGTGAACACCTTGCCATGCTCGGCGGTGATCATCGCGGCGAGCGCGTCGCGGTTCTCGTTGAGCAGCGCGAGGAAGGCGTTGAGCACGCGCGCGCGGCGGATCGGCGGGGTTTCCGACCAGCCGGGGAACGCCGCCTTGGCGCTCGCAACCGCCGTTTCGACATCACCGTCGCCGGCCAGCAGCAACTGGCGCGCCACCTGGCCGGTGGCCGGGTTGTAGATGGGCTGCTGCCGCGACGAGCGGCCGCGCGTGGCCTCGCCGCCGATCCAGTGGCCGACGTCGGCCGGGTTCGTGAACGCTTGCGGTGTTGCCATCTGGGGTCTCCTGGTGTCGATGCGCAGCGAGTCTAGGAGCCGGCGGCGCCCTTGCAAAGCCGCCGTCGCTGGACTGATTGTTCACGATCTTGAACAATCCCCGGATGGACGAGCGAAAGATCGATGCCTTGTGGTCCCACGTCCACTGGCTCGGCGTGCTCGCCGCCAGCGGCAGCTACACCGCGGCGGCGGCGCGGCTGGGCGTCAGCAAGGCGGCGATGAGCCAGCGCATCGGCGAGCTGGAGCGCGCCGCCTCGGTGCCGCTGGTGCAGCGCACCACGCGCAGCGTGCGGCTCACGCCGGCGGGGCAGCAGCTCGTCGACCACACGCGCGCCGCCTTCGAGCAGATCGAACGCGGCTTCAGCGGCGTGCGCGAACTGGCCGCCACGCCGCGCGGCGTGCTGCGGGTGTCGGCGCCGGTGGCGCTCGGCCGGCAGCAGGTGGCGCCGCTGCTGGAGAGCTTCTTCCGCGCCTGGCCCGACGTGCGCATCGACCTGGAGCTGTCGGACCAGATCGTCAACCTCGCGCGCGAGGGCTTCGACCTGGCGGTGCGCCACACCAGCGCGCCGCCGGAGAACCACGTGGCGTGGAAGCTGTGCCCGTCGCGCACGCTGCTGGTGGCGACTGCCGGCTACCTGCGCCGCCGCGGCACGCCGGCCCACCCGGCCGACCTGGCGGGCCACGATTGCCTGGCGTATCTGCGCGGCGGGCCGTCGCTGTGGCAGTTCGAGCGGGCGGCGATGGTCGAGGCGGGCGGCGGCGCGAACGGTGGCGCGGACAGTGGCGCCGGGGCTGAGGCTTCCGGCGTCGCGGTCGTGGACGCCGATGCCGACACCAGCCCCGGTGCCCCGCCCCGGCTCGCTACCGGCGCTGGCACTGGCACTGGCACTGGCACTGGCACTGGCACTGGCAGGGCCACTGCCCCGCCCGCTTCCGGCGCCGCGGAGCCGGAACGCGTCAGCGTCGCCGTGCAAGGCCCGCTGCGCGCGAACAACTCCGAGCTGCTGCGCGACGCGGTGCTCGCCGGCCTGGGCATCGCGCAGGTTCCGGACTTCAGCGCCGCCGGCGCGGTGCGGGCCGGCCGCCTGCGCGAGGTGCTGCCGGACTGGAAGCCGGTCGGCTTCTTCGGCGACGCCGTCTACGCCATCCGCCCGTGGAGCCCCAACACGCCGCGCGCGGTGCGCGAGCTGGTGCGGCACCTGCGCGACGCCCTGAGTGCCGGGTTCGCCTGACGGCGTCGCGGCAAGGGCAGGCAGGGTCATACCTCCAGCCACTCGCGCCGCAGCGCCGCATCGGCCTGCAGCGCGGCCGGCGCGCCGTCGAAGACGATGCGGCCGTGGCCCATCACGGCGCAGCGCTGCGACACCGTCAGCGCGATCGTCAGCTTCTGCTCGACCAGCAGCACGCCGACGCCCTGCCCCGCCAGTTCGCGCAGCAAGGCGGCGACCTGCTCGACGAGCTGCGGCGCCAGGCCCTCGGTCGGCTCGTCCACCAGCAGCAGGTCGGGGTCGCCCATCAGCGTGCGGCACAGCGCGAGCATCTGCTGCTCGCCGCCGGACAGCCGCCCCGCCGCCACGTCGCGCCGCGCGGCCAGCGCCGGGAAGCGGGCGAGCAGCGCGTCGGCGGTCCAGCGCGGTGGGTGCCGGCGGGCCGCGCCGCCGGGCTTCTCGCCCAGGCGCAGGTTCTGGCCCACCGTGAGCCGGGGGAACACGTCGCGGCTTTCCGGCACGTAGCCGAGGCCGGCGCGTGCGATGCGGTACGGCGGCAGGCCGAGCAATTCGGTGCCGTGCCAGCGCACCGAGCCGGCGGCGGGCAGCAGCCCCATCACCGCACGGACCAGCGTCGACCGGCCGGAGCCGTTGCGCCCCAGCAGCGCAACGACCTCGCCCGGCGCGACCGCGAGCGACACGCCGTGCAGCACGCGGCCGGCGCCATAGCCGGCCTGCAGGTCGCGAAGGATCAGCAATTCGGCGCCTCCCGGGCGGGCGGCGGGTGGCCGGGCTTCCGACCCGCGGCGGGCGCCCTCTCGACCCCCGCGAAACGGGCGGCCGTCATTCCGGCCAGCCCTCGACCGCGGCGCCGAGATACGCCTGGCGGACGCGCGGGTCGGCCCGCACCGCCGCCGGCGTGTCGAAGGCGATCAGTTCGCCGCGCACCAGCACCGCGATGCGGTCGGCCAATTCGAACACCACGCCCAGGTCGTGTTCGACCATCAGCAGCGTGCAACCGGCCGTCAGCTCGCGGATCAGGCCGACGCAGCGAGCCGTTTCGGAGCGGTTCATGCCGGCGGTCGGCTCGTCCAGCAGCACGACGCCGGCGCCACCGGCCACCGTGACCCCGAGTTCCAGGCCGCGCTGCTCGGCGTAGGCCAGCTCCATCGCCGGCACGTCGCGCCGAGCGCCGAGGCCGAGGCGCTGCAGCAGTGCCTCGGCCTGGCGGTGAAGGCCCGACTGGCGCGACACCAGCGTCCAGAACGCGTAGCGCTGAAGCCCCGGCACCGGCAGCGCGCAGCGCAGGTTCTCGAGCGCCGACAGGCGGCCGAACAGGTTCGACACCTGGAAGCTGCGCGACAGCCCGAGCCGCCGGATGCGCTGCGGCGGCAGGCCGTCGATGCGCTGCCCGTGCAGGCGGATGTCGCCGCCGCTCGGCCTGCGGCGGCCGCTGACCAGATCGAACAGCGTCGACCGGCCGGAGCCGTTGCGCCCCAGCAGCGCGACGACCTCGCCCGGCGCGACCGCGAGCGACACGCCGTGCAGCACGCGGCCGGCGCCATAGCCGGCCTGCAGGTCGCGAAGGATCAGCAATTCGGCGCATCACGCAGTGGTCCTGGGCGCCGACGCCGGGGGCCGCTCTTCTGCCCAGCGGCGATCGTTCGCCAGTTCCCGGCGTCGGCCCGGCTACCTGCCGCCGCTGAACGGCCGCCTCGAATCCCGGCCGCCGGCGCTGTCGCCTGTGTTTCCCGCCGCCACACCCGCCGCGCCAGCGCGAACAGCCCGCCGCCGGTCGCCATCGCAGCAAGGCGCCGACCCCAGGCGTCGCGGCTGCCGGTGTCGAGGGTGATGCCGAAGAAACGCAGCACCGGCCCCATCGTGTCGTCCACCTGCCGCTGGTAGACCATCTCGACGATCGCGGCGAACCCGGCGAAGGCCGCCAGCGCGGTGCCGCCGAGCGCCAGGTGGCCACCCAGGCGCGGCCGCAGCCGCCCGGCCCGCGCCAGCCGCCATTGCGCGGCGGCGACGCCGGCGAGCCCGCCGGGCGCCAGCATCACGACGGCGATGAATGCGAGGCCGAGGTACAGGCCCCAGGCGCGCGTCAGCCCGGACAGCAGCACCGTCGCCGCCACCAGCAGCACCCCGCCGACGATCGGGCCGGCGAAGCAGCTGCTGCCGCCGATCACGGTGAACACCAGGTAGGCGCCGGAGCGCGCGGCGCCCACCGCCTCGGCCGTCACGACCTCGAAGTTCAGTGCCTGCAGCCCGCCGGCGATGCCGGCGAAGAAGCCGGCGATCACGAAGGCGAGGTAGCGCACGGTGCGCGGGTCGTGGCCGACGAAGGCGGCGCGCTCGGCGTTGTCTCGCACCGCCTGCAGCAATCGGCCGAGCGGCGTGTGGGTGAACGCGTACAGCGCGGCGGTGCAGGCGACCGTGTAGATGGCGATCAGCCGGCAGACCTCGATCGCCGGCCCGAAGCTGATGCCGAGCACCGGCGGGCCGATCACGCGGTTGGCGGTGACGCCGCCCTCGCCGCCGAAGAAGGCCGGCCCGGCCAGCGCGACGGCCGCCACCAGTTCGCCGATGCCGAGCGTGATCATCGCGAACACGGTGCCGGAGCGCCGTGTCGTGAACCAGCCGAGCAGCGCGGCAGACGCCAGCCCCGCCAGCCCGCCGGCCAGCGGCACCAGGCTGACCGGCAGCGCGAGGCTGCCGTCGGCCACCCGGTTCAGCGCGTGGATCGCGGCGAAGGCGCCGAGCCCGCTGTAAACCGCATGGCCGAAGCTCAACATGCCGCCCTGGCCGAACAGCAGGTTGAACGACAGGCAGGCGACGATGGCGATGCCTACCTGCGAGATCAGCGACACCGAGAAGGCGCCCGGGAACAGCAGCGGCGCGAACCACAGCAGCGCCGCGTAGCCGGCCCAGGGCAGCGCGCGTCGCAGCGCTTCGGGAGCGGCAGGCGACGTCATGCGCCGGCGATGGTGGGATTCACCGCGCCGCTCACCCTCATCCCTCGCGCCGGCCGAGCAGGCCCTGCGGGCGCCAGGCCAGCACCACCACCAGCAGCAGGTAGGGCAGCATCGGCGCGACCTGCGCCAGCGTCGGCCGCAGCAGCGGCATCCACGCGGAGCCGTCGGCCGGCTGCCAGCCGGCGTGCCGCACCAGCGCCAGCAGCGACACGTCGTACGCCACCGCGAAAGTCTGCAGCAGACCGATCGCGAGCGAGGCCAGCAGCGCGCCGGTCAGCGAACCCAGCCCGCCGACCACGACGACGACGAAGATCACCGGCCCGAGCGCCGCCGCCATCGCCGGCTCGGTGACGAAGGTGCTGCCGCCGATCACGCCGGCCAGCGCGGCCAGCGCGGCGCCGGCGCCGAACACGCCGGTGACGAGGCGCGGCAGGTCGTGGCCGAGCGCCTCGACCATGCCCGGGTGCGTCAGCGCCGCCTGCAGCACCAGGCCGACGCGGGTGCGGGTGAGCAGCAGGCCGAGCAGCGCCAGCATCGCGAGCGCCACCGCCATCGTGAAGGCGCGCGTGGCCGGGAACGGCGAACAACCGCTGCCCGCCGCGCAGGCCGCTGCCGGCGCGGCGCCCCAGCTCAGGCTCCAGCCGCCATCGGCCGTGCCGACCAGCGTGAACGCCGGCCCGGCGAGCCATGCCGGCGGCGACACGTCCAGCGGCGCGCGGCCCCAGACGAGCTGCACCGCCTCGAGCAGCAGGTAAGACAGCCCGAAGGTCACCAGCAGTTCGGCGACATGGCCGTGGCGGTGCACGCGGCGCAGCAGGTGGCGCTCGAACAGCGCCCCGCCGGCGCCCACCGCCAGCGGCGCAGCCAGCAGCGCGGCGACGAATCCGAAGCGTGCCGCGACGGCCTGCCCGATGTAGGCGCCCAGCATGTAGAAGCTCGCGTGCGCGAAGTTGAGCACGCCGAGCATGCTGAAGATCAGCGTGAAGCCCGCGCTCAGCAGGAACAGCAGCAGGCCGTAGCTCAGGCCGTTGAGCAGCGAGACGGTGACGAGCTCCATCGGGGGCGGGACGGGGTCGGGGCGGCGACCTCAGGTCCCCGCCAGCCGATGCTCCCGAAACGCCTCGCGCAACTTCAGCTTCTGCAGCTTGCCGGTGGCGGTGTGCGGCAGCTCGTCGACGAACACCGCCTCGTCGGGGATCTGCCAGCGCGGCACCCGGCCTTCATAGAACGCCAGCAGTTCGGCCGCGTCGACCTTGGCGCCGGGCTTGCGCACCACCACCAGCAGCGGGCGTTCGTCCCACTTGGGATGGCGGCAGGCGATCACCGCTGCCTCGTGCACCGCCGGGTGCGCCATCGCGATGTTCTCCAGCTCGATCGAGCTGATCCATTCGCCGCCGGACTTGATCACGTCCTTGCTGCGGTCGGTGATCTGCATGTAGCCGTCGGCGTCGATCGTCGCCACGTCGCCGGTCGGGAACCAGCCGCCACGCAGCGGGTCGCGCTCCGTCTGGCCGAAGTAGCTGCGGATGACCCAGGCGCCGCGCACCAGCAGGTCGCCGGCAGCCTGGCCGTCCCAGGGCAGTTCGGCGCCGTCGTCGCCGACGATCTTCATGTCGACGCCGTAGACCACCTTGCCCTGCTTCTCCAGCACGTGCCGGCGCGCCTCGGGCGACAGCGCGGCGTGCTTGGCCTTCAGGTGCGCCAGCGTGCCCAGCGGCGACATCTCGGTCATGCCCCAGGCGTGGATCACCTCGACGCCGTAGTCGTCCTCCAGCGTGCGGATCATCGCCGGCGGGCAGGTGGAGCCGCCGATCACGGTGCGCTTGAAGCTGCTGAACTTCAGGTCGTTCTGCTTCATGTGCGTCAGCAGCCCGAGCCAGACGGTGGGCACGCCGGCGCTGAAGGTCACCTGCTCGCTCTCGAACAGGTCATGCAGCGACTTGCCGTCGAGAAACGGCCCGGGCATCACCAGCTTGCAGCCGGTCATCGCCGCGGCGTACGGGATGCCCCAGGCGTTGACGTGGAACATCGGCACCACCGGCAGCACCGTGTCCCGGGCCGACAGGCACATGCCGTCGGGCATGGTGGCGGCGAAGGCGTGCAGCAGGCTCGAGCGGTGGCTGTAGACGGCGCCCTTGGGTTCGCCCGTCGTGCCCGAGGTGTAGCAGATGCTCGACGCGGTGTTCTCGTCGAAATCCGGCCACTCCCAGCAGCCGTCCTCGGCGTCGACCAGATCCTCGTAGGCGAGCAGCGCCGGCAGCGTGGTCTGCGCCGGCAGGTGCGCGCGGTCGGTCATCACGACGTAGTGCTGAACGGTGCTCAGCCGTGGCGCGATCTTCTCGACCAGCGGCAGCAGGTTCAGGTCGAAGCACAGCACGCGGTCGCCGGCGTCCTCGGTGATCCAGGCGATCTGCTCCGGGAAGAGGCGCGGGTTGATCGTGTGGCAGACGAGCTGCGAACCCGAGGTGGCGTAGTAGATCTCCAGGTGCCGGTAGCCGTTCCAGGCCAGCGTGCCGACGCGGTCGCCGGGCTCGCAGCCCAGCCGCGCCAAGGCCTGCGCGAGCTGGCGCGAGCGGCGCTCGACAGTCTTCCAGTTGCTGCGGTGCAGGTCCCCCTCGACGCGCCGCGAGACGATCTCGGTGTCGCCCATGTGGCGGGCCGCGTGTGTGATCAGCGACGAGATCAACAGCGGCATCTGCATCATCTGGCCCATTCGTGCCGGCATCTCGTGCTCCTTGGGGGTGCTCAAAGCGGTTGGGCATCATAGAAACGGGGTCCGCGCCGAACCGGTCCGGTTTTACCCCTAGCGCCGACCCGTAAGGACCCGCTGGCTAAACTCGACGACCCCGGATTCCCGCCCGACCGGGCGCAACCTACCGAGGTGTCCTGTTCATCATGAGTGATACGTCCGACCGGCTTCGCAAGGTGATCAAGTCCGACGCGCAATGGCGCACCGAACTCGACCCGCTGCAATACCAGGTGACCCGCCATGCCGCGACCGAGCGGCCGTTCACCGGCAAGTACTGGGACCACTGGAGCGACGGCGCCTACCGCTGCGTGGGCTGCGGCACGCCGCTGTTCGAGTCGAAGACCAAGTTCGACGCCGGCTGCGGCTGGCCGAGCTACTACGAGCCGGTCAACAGCGAGGTGGTCGAGCGCGTGGTCGACCGCAGCCATGGCATGGTGCGCGTGGAGGTGCGCTGCAACAACTGCGGCTCGCACCTCGGCCACGTGTTCCCGGACGGCCCGCAGCCCACCGGCGAACGCTTCTGCATCAATTCCGCGGCGATCGACTTCGAGCCGCGCGGCGGCCCCGCGGGCGACGCTCCGGAGCGTTCGCCGCGATGACGGACAATCGCGGGTTGGCCCGCCGCGGGCGCCGCTCCTGCCGTCGTCGATGAAGCTGCTGCTCGATTTCCTGCCCATCCTGCTGTTCTTCGCCACCTTCAAGTACGCCGAAGGGCAGAAGGACTGGGCGGCGTCCTTCGCCACCGAACACGCCGGGTTCCTGGTTTCCGGCGGCGTGGTCGGCCCCGGCGAGGCACCGGTGCTGCTGGCCACGCTGGTGGTGATCGGCGCCACGGTGCTGCAGATCGCCTACCTGCTCGCGCGCGGCCGCAAGATCGACCTGATGCTGTGGATCAGCCTGGCGCTGGTGGTGGTGCTGGGCGGCGCGACGGTCTGGTTCCACAACGAGACCTTCATCAAGTGGAAGCCGAGCGTGCTGTACTGGGCCATGGGCCTGGCGTTCTTCGTCAGCCAGGCGCTGTTCGGCCGCAACCTGCTGCAGACGCTGATCGGCCAGGAGGTGCACCTTCCGCCGGCCGCGTGGCAGCGGCTGAGCCTGGCGTGGATCGCCTTCTTCGCGGCGATGGGGCTGCTGAACCTGTTCGTCGCGTTCCGCTTCTCGACCGACACCTGGGTCAACTTCAAGCTGTTCGGCGGCCTCGGGCTGATGCTGCTGTTCACGCTGGCGCAAGGTTTCTACATCGCGCGACACCTGGAGCCCGAAGAATCGGGCGACTCGAAGTCGCCGCCGCGCGCGTCCTGAGTGTCGGAGCCAGCTTTCGGAAGCCTTGCATGAGCGTCACCGCCGCCGACATCGACACCGCCCTGCGCGCCGCGCTGGCCCCCGAACGGCTGGAAGTGCAGGACGACAGCCACCTGCACGCCGGTCATGCCGGCGCCCGCGAAGGCCGGCATTTCAGCGTGCGCGTCGTCTCGGCGCGCTTCACCGGGCTGTCGAGGGTGGCCCGACATCGCCTCGTTTATGATTCCTTGGCTGAACTGATCCCGCGTGGAATCCACGCCCTCGCCATCGATGCCCGCGTGCCGGGCGGCGACTGACGGCATCCCGCCTCCCCAACCCCTGCCCCGCCCCGCGCGCCGCCGCGCACCGGCGGCGCCCTGTCCGATCCGGAAAGACCGCTGTCCATGAAGAAGCTGACCGTTGCCGCCTGTCTCACGCTGACCCTGCTCGCGCCGCTGGCGCAGGCCCAGAACATCGCGATCGTCAACGGCAAGGCCGTGCCCAAGGCGCGCGTCGACACGCTGATGTCGCAGGCGCTGAAGCAGGGCCAGCAGAAGACGCCGGAACTCGAGGCGCAGGTGAAGGACGAGGTCGTGCTGCGCGAGATGTTCATGCAGGAGGCCGAGAAGCGCGGCGTCGCACAGTCGGCCGACTACAAGGCGCAGATGGAACTGGCGCGCCAGAGCCTCCTGATCCGCGAGCTGTTCGCCGACTACCAGAAGAAGAACCCGGTCACCGACGCCGAAGTCCAGGCCGAGTACGACAAGTTCAAGGGCCAGTCCGGCGGCACCGAATACCGCGCGCGCCACATCCTGGTCGAGACCGAGGACGAAGCCAAGGCGCTGATCGCGCAGATCAAGGGCGGCGCCAAGTTCGAGGACCTGGCGAAGGCCAAGTCCAAGGACCCGGGATCGGGCGAGAACGGCGGCGACCTCGATTTCGCCAACCCGTCGTCCTTCGTGCCCGAGTTCTCGCAGGCGATGACCAAGCTGAAGAAAGGCGAGATGACCGAGGCGCCGGTGAAGTCGCAGTTCGGCTGGCACATCATCAAGCTCGAGGACACGCGCGAAGCCAAGTTCCCGCCGATCGAGGAAGTGCGCCCGCAGATCGAGCAGCGCCTGGGCCAGGTCAAGCTCGCGAAGTTCCGCGACGAGATCCGCGCCAAGGCGAAGACCGACTACAAGTTCTCGCAGCAGTGAGCGCCGGGCGGCCCCGCACCGCCCCTGGCGGGCCATCGGCCGTCCCGCACCTCCGCACGGATCCCGCATGAGCCCCGCCACCGCGCACGGCATCGCCAAGCACCACGACCAGACCGCGCTGGTGCTGCAGGGCGGTGGCGCCCTCGGCGCCTACCAGGCGGGCGTCTACGAGGAACTGCACCGCACCCGCTTCCAGCCGAAGTGGATCGCGGGCGTGTCGATCGGCGCGATCAATGCCGCGCTGATCGCCGGCAATGCACCGGAGGCCCGGCTGGAGCGCATGGCCGGCTTCTGGCACCAGGTCTCCTCCCACCTGACCGGGCTGCACCACGCCGTCGCCCACCTGCCCGAGGACGCGCTGCACACGCTCACGCAGTGGCAGACGCCGCGTTCCGCCTTCAACCAGTTCAGTGCGCTGTGGGCAGCGGTGCTCGGCGTGCCCGGCTTCTACAAGCCGCGCGTGCCGCCGGCCTGGTGCAACCCGGACGGCTCGCCCGCGGCGATCTCGATCTACGACACCGCGCCACTTCGCGAGACGCTCGAGCACTATGTCGACTTCGACCGCATCAACCACAAGGAGGTGCGGCTGTCGGTGGGAGCGGTCAACGTGCGCACCGGCAACTCGGTCTACTTCGACAACCACCTGCACCGCATCGGCCCCGAGCACGTGATGGCCTCCGGCGCGCTGCCGCCGGCCTTCGCGCCAGTCGAGATCGACGGCGAGTCCTACTGGGACGGCGGCATCCTCTCGAACACGCCGCTGCAGTACGTGCTCGACTCGCGCGACGGCCAGTCGATGCTGGTGCTGCAGGTCGACCTGTTCCCGGCGCGCGGTTCGCTGCCGCGCAACCTGGCCGAGGTGGCGCAGAGGCAGAAGGACATCCTCTACTCCAGCCGCACGCGCTACAGCACCAACATGGTGGCGAGCATCGCGAACACCCGGCAGGCGGTGCGAGACCTGCTGCTGAAGCTGCCGCCGGCGCTGAAGAACGACCCGGCGGTCAAGAAGGTGGCCGACGCGATGCGCAGCCCGCCGGTCGACATCGTCCACCTGATTTACCGCCAGCGCCCCTACGAGCTCGAATCGAAGGACTACGAGTTCTCGCGCACCTCGGTCAACGAGCACTGGGCGGCCGGCCGGCGCGACATGTGCGACACGATCGAACACCCCGAATGGCTGCGTTCGATCGGCCTCGACGACGGCGTCACGCAGTACGACCTGGCGCGGCCGGCGCAGGAGGAACGCACGGTTCGCGAACGCAATCGCCGCGACGCCGTGCGCCGGTCGTCCAGCTGACGAACACATCCCCCCAGCAAGGAGCGAACGCTATGCAATTGAAGGACAAGGTCGCCTACGTCACCGGCGCCGCCAGCGGCATCGGCAAGGAAATCGCACTCGTCTACGCGCGCGAAGGCGCCAAGGTGGCGATCGCCGACATGAACAAGGACGCGGCCGAGACCACCGCCGCCGAGATCCGCGCCGCCGGCGGCGACGCGATCGGCGTGGCCGTCGACGTGACGAACGAAGAGCAGGTCGAGGCCTCGGTCGCCGCGACGATCGCCGCCTTCGGCAACCTCGACGTGCTGGTCTCGAACGCCGGCATCCAGATCGTCCATCCGGTGGAAGATTTCACCTTCGCCGAGTGGAAGAAGATGCTCGCCATCCACCTCGACGGCGCCTTTCTGACCACGCGCGCCGCGGTGCGCCAGATGAAGGCCAGCGGCAAGGGCGGCAGCATCATCTACATGGGTTCGGTGCACTCGAAGGAGGCGTCGGTGCTGAAGTCGCCCTACGTCACCGCCAAGCACGGCCTGCTCGGGCTGTGCAAGACGGTGGCCAAGGAAGGCGGCCCGCACCGCATCCGTGCCAACGTGATCTGCCCGGGCTTCGTGCGCACGCCGCTGGTCGACAAGCAGATCCCGGAGCAGGCTCAGGTGCTCGGCATCTCCGAGGCCGACGTGATCAAGAAGGTGATGCTGAAGGAGACGGTGGACGGCGAGTTCACGACCACCGCCGACGTGGCCGAAGTCGCGCTGCTGTTCGCCGCCTTCCCGACCAACGCGCTCACCGGCCAGTCGCTGATCGTCAGCCACGGCTGGAACATGCAGTAAACGACGACCGGCGGTCGCCGTCGGTGCCTGGCCGTGCCGGACGCCGCCGGCCGGGCCGCCGGGCCGTCATGCCGGTTCTTCCGGGCGGTTCTTCAGGCCGGTTCTTCAGGCCGGCGCGCTCTCCGCCGCGGCGTCCGAAGCCGCGCCGGTCGACACCTCCGCCGGCGCCACCAGCCGCCCCGCCTCGATGCGCAACTGACGGTCGCAGCGCGCGGCGATCGCCCGGTCGTGCGTCACCAGCACCAGCGTCGTGCCGGCTTCGCGGTTCAGGTCGAACATCAGTTCCATCACGCGGGCGCCGGTCGCGAAGTCCAGGCTGCCGGTCGGTTCGTCGGCCAGCAGCACCGAGGGCTGCACGACGAAGGCGCGTGCCAGCGCCACCCGCTGCTGCTCGCCGCCGGACAGCACCTTCGGGTAGTGCCGCAGCCGCTCGCCCAGGCCCACGCGCTGCAGCATCTCGGTGGCGTGCACCCGCGCGTCGTGCCGGCCCTGCAACTCCAGCGGCAACATCACGTTCTCCAGCGCCGTCAGGTTGCCCAGGAGCTGGAAGCTCTGGAACACGAAGCCGACCTGCGACGCGCGCACCGCGGCGCGGGCATCCTCGTCGAGCGCGAACAAATCGGTGCCGGCGAGCTTCACGGTGCCGCGCGTGGGCGTGTCCAGCCCCGCGATGATCGACAGCAGCGTGCTCTTGCCGGAGCCCGAGGCGCCGACGATCGCGGCCGACTGGCGCGCCTCGAGCGTGAAGTCGATCTCGTGCAGTATCGTCAGCCGGCCGGTCGCGTCCTGGACTTCCTTGCTGACGCGCTCGACGGCGATGATGGGTGATGACATGGTGGATTCGGTGGGGGGCGCCGCGCGGCGGCGCTGGGTCGGGCGATGGGTCGGTCACTGTAGCGTGCTGGCGATGGCCGTCGGCCTGGGGGGTTGGAACGGCCTCGCCGCGGCCGCGGCGCCGGCCCGCGCGCCGGCGCGGATCCTGGTCGTCGGCGACAGCCTGTCGGCTGAATACGGCCTGGTGCGCGGCAGCGGCTGGGTCGCCTTGCTCGAGAAGAAGCTGGCGGACGAGAAGTTCCCCGCCACGGTCGTCAACGCCAGCATCAGCGGCGACACCAGCTCCGGCGGCCGTTCCCGCCTGGCCGCCCTGCTGCGCCAGCACCGGCCGACGCACCTGGTGATCGAACTCGGCGCGAACGACGCGCTGCGCGGCCTGCCGCTGGACATGACGCGCGACAACCTCGCCGCGATGGCGCGCGCCGGCAAGGCCGCCGGCGCCCGGGTGCTGCTGGTCGGCATGCAGGTGCCGCCCAACTACGGCCGGCGCTACGGCGACGACTTCGCGGCGCTGTTCGGCAACGTCGCGCGCAGCGAGGGTGCCGCGCTGGTGCCCTTCCTGCTCGCCGGCGTGGCCGACGCGCCGAAAGCCGAGACGCTGTTCCAGGCCGACCGCATCCACCCCCGCGCCGAGGCGCATCCGACGATGCTGGCGAACGTCTGGGCCGTGCTCGGGCCGCTGCTGCGCTGACACGGCGAGACGACACCCCGCCGTTCGCGCGGCGCGGCGCGGCCCGCACCACCGCGCCGATCGTGCGATGTCTGCGCCGATCGAGGCTCCTGAACGGATCGGCGAGTTCGCTCGAAACCGTCGCCGGCGGCCTCGGCTCCTAGTTCGCCTGTTGCTGACGCCGCTCCTGCGGTCCACCGAGCGTCGGGCGATCCTGCCCGTCTCGCCGATCCTGGGCATCGCGGCGCTCCTGCCCTTCGCGGCGCGGCTGCGCTTCGGGCGGGCGCGCCGGCGCAGCGCGAGGCGCTTCGGGTGCCGGCCTCGGGGCCATGGGCTGTGCGGGTGGCGGAGGTGGCGGGGGCGGCGCACGGTGCGGTGCGTCGGCCATCGGATTGCGCGTCGGTGCGGCGCGCTCGTGCACCTCGGGTGCCGGCATCCGGCTGCCGGGCGGTTCCGGCAGCGCGCGGCGTGCCGTCGGTTCGGGCAGCGGCACGCGGGCGCCCGGCGGCTCGGGCAGCGGCGCACGGCTGCCTGGTGGTTCGGGCAGCGGGCGCCGCACGGGTGCCTCGCCCGGCGATGGCCGCGCCGGCGGCTCGGCCATCGGGTTGCGGGGCGGCGGCTGCTGTGGCACCGCCGGCAGCTGTTGCGCCGGATGCGGCAACGGCATCGGCCGCGCCTGGATCGGTTCGCCGCGGGTTGCCGGGTTGGGCGGCGGCGTCGGGGCGTCCGGCCGCGTCGTGACCGCACC
>JBGAMJ010000144.1:0-14490 GCA_044223035.1 Piscinibacter sp. | reverse complement strand
CAGCTCGCAGCACGCGACAACAGCGACGGCGCCGACTTCCGCTTCGACGGACTGCCGGCGGCGCAGAACCTGCCGACGAACTGGCTCGAGCCGGGTGTCGAGGCGCAGATCGTCGGCGCGACGGCGCTCGTGCTCGGCCCCGAGCCGATGATCGGCGCCCAGCGCGTCGTGCTGCGCCTGGGCGATCAGCGCCTCGTGCTCGCCACCGACGGGCTTGGGCCGTTCGTCCTCGTCAGCGCCGACGATGTCGCCGCCCAGCCCTGAACAATGACGCCCCCAAGCTCGCTTCGATCGCGGCCCCCGAGGGGCTGGGGCCCCGGCCCAGCGCGGCCTGCAAGGCCTCAGGCGCCTTGGGGCCGCCCGCCGGCGCCTGGGCGCGGCTTCACGCTGATCGAGGTGCTGGTCGCGCTGGCGATCGTCGCGATCACGCTGGGCGCCGGCATCAAGGCCGCCGGCGCGCTGACCGACAACGCGACGCGGCTGGCCGACGTCTCCGCCGCCCAGTGGTGCGCCGACAACCAGCTCACCACGCTGCGCCTGGGCAAGCAGTTCCCGAACATCGGCGACTCCGACTTCAGTTGCGAGCAGCTCGGCCGCGTCTACGCCGGGCGGCTGGTCGTGCGGCCGACGCCCAACCCGCTGTTCCGCCGCGTCGACGCGCTGCTGTCCGACCCGGACGGCCTGCCGCTGCTGAAGCTGTCGACCGTGCTGTCGAGGTACTGAACGTGGTGGCCCGCCTGGCGCGCCCGCGCGGCTTCACGCTGGTCGAGGTGCTGGTCGCGATGTTCGTGATGGCGCTGCTCGCGGCGCTGGCCTGGCGCGGCGTCGACGGCATCGTGCGCTCGCGCGACATCAGCCAGGCGCGCCTGGAGCAGGCGCTGCGCCTGAACACGGTGATGGCGCAGTGGGCGATCGACCTGGAGGCGGTGCAGGACACCGCGGTCGTCCCCGCGTTCGCGTTCGACGGTGCCACGCTGCGGCTGACGCGGCGCGCCACCGGCGGCATCCAGCTCGTCGTCTGGTCGCTGCGGCCGGGCAGCGCCGGGGCGCAGGGCGGCAGCACCTGGTGGCGCTGGGCCGGCACGGCGACGACGCGCGTCGCCGACCTGCAGGACACCTGGCTGCGCAGCCAGCAGTTCCAGGGCGGCGAGGCGGGCCAGCTCCGCGCGCTGACCGGCATCACGCAGTGGCAGCTCTACTGCTTCCGCGGCAGCGCCTGGTCCAACTGCCAGTCGAGCGCCGACGTCGCCCTGCCGGCGGCCGGCGCCAGCGCCCCGGTGCGCATGCTGCTGCCGTCGGGCGTGCGGCTGGTGCTGGGCTTCGTCGAAGGCCAGGGGCTCGCCGGCACGCTGACGCGCGACCTGATGCTCGCGCCGCAGATGCCATGACGCGCCGCCCCGCTCCCGCCCCTGCAGCGGCCCCGGCGCGACATCCGCCGCGCCAGCACGGCGCCGCGCTGCTGATGGCGATGATCATCGTCACGCTGGTGGCGACGCTCGCCTCGGCGATGGTCTGGCAGCAGTGGCGCGCGGTGCGCGTGGAGGCGGCCGAGCGCGGGCGGATGCAGGCGGAGTGGATCGTCTCCGGCGCGGTCGACTGGGCGCGGCTGATCCTGCGCGAGGACGCGCGCAGCGGCGGCGCCGATTCGCTGGGAGAACCGTGGGCGACGCCGCTGGAGGAAGCGCGGCTGTCCACCTTCCTCGCCGCCGACAAGGACGGCATCGCCAACGCCGATGCCGACGGGCCCGAGGCCTTCCTGTCCGGCCGCATCGAGGATCTGCAGTCGCGCTACAACCTGCGCAACGTGATCGACGCCAACAAGATCGTGCCCGCCGAGCTGAAGGTGCTGCAGAAGCTGTTCGACTCGATCGGCGCCGGCTCGGGGCTGGCGCAGACCCTGGCCGACGGGCTGCGCACGGCCGGCGCGCCGGGCGACGGCGGTTCGGCGGCGCTGATGCCGCAGTCGTTCGACCAGCTCGCCTGGCTGGGCGTCGACGAGGCCACGCTGAAGCGGCTTGAGCCGCACGTCACGCTGCTGCCGGTGCGCACCACGGTGAACGTCAACACCGCGTCGCGCGAGGTGATCGCCGCGGTGATCGACGGGCTGGACCTGGGCGCCGCCGCGCGCATCGTGCAGGCGCGCCAGCGTTCGGCCTTCCTGACGCTCGAGACGCTGCGCCCGCAACTGCCCGGCGGCGGCGCGGACATCGACCTGTCGCGCGTCGGCGTGTCGTCGAACTACTTCCAGATCTTCGGCCGCATGCGGCTGGACAACCGCATCGTCGAGGAACGGTGGGTGGTCGAACGCCGCGGCCTGGACATCGTGCCGCTCGCCAAGCGCACGCTGAACCTGGCCGACACGGCACGCTGACGCGCAGGCGCCCGGCCGAGCCTCGAACCCGTCGCAACAACAAGCGGTAAGTCCTTGATTCGTTAAGCTTTGTAATCAACCGATGCCTACAATGCCCGCTGCCTGAGCCGACCCATGCCGACCCTCGTCATCCAGATTCCTGCCCGGGCGCGGCTGCGTTCGCGAGAACCCGTGGCCGCATCGGGCGCGACCGGCAGCGGCGAGTTCAGCTACGTGCTGACGCCGGACGGGATGACGCTGGGCAGCTCCGGCCGCTGCGCCCCGGCGCTGCTGCCGAAGGCCGACGCCGTGGTCGCGGTGCTGGCCGAGACCGACGTCAGCTGGCACCGCATCACGCTGCCGAAGGCGCCGCCGGCCAAGCTGCGCGCGGCGCTGGTCGGCATGCTGGAAGACGTGCTGCTCGAAGAAGCCACCACCACGCATTTCGCGGTCGCGCCGGGCGCCGTGCCGGGGCAGCCGGGCTGGATCGCGACCACGCACCAGGGCTGGCTGCGCTCGGAGCTGGCGGCACTCGAACGCGCCAATGTGTTCGTCGACCGCGTCGTGCCCGCCGCCTGGCCGGACGAGCCGCCGAGCGGGCACTTCAGCGTCGCCGACGACGAAGCCGCCGCCGACGGCAGCGACGACCCGCTGCGCGGCGTGCGGCTGGTCTGGTCGCACCCGGACGGCGTCGCCTCGCTGCGCCTGCAGGGTGCGCTGGCGCGGGCGCTGGTGCAGCCGCCGGCGGGCGCCGAGGTGCACGACGTGCGCTGGAGCGCCACGCCCGCCGCCGCCGCCGCCGCCGAGCAGTGGCTGGGCAAGCCGGTGGCGCTGGTGCCGGCGCCGCAGCGGCTGCTGCTCGCCGCCCGCACGCCGTGGAACCTGCGCCAGTTCGACCTGGCCCGCCGCAACCGCGGCACGCGCGCGCTGCGCGACGTCTGGCGCGAGGTGCTGTCGCCGGCCTGGCGGCCGGTGCGCTGGGGGCTGGTCGCGCTGCTGCTGGTGCAGGTGGTGGGCATGAACCTGTGGGCCTGGCACCAGTCGTCGCTGCTCGCGGAGCGGCGGCAGGCGATGGTCTCGCTGCTGAAATCCACCTTCCCGCAGATCACCGCCGTGCTCGACGCGCCGCTGCAGATGCAGCGCGAGGTGCAGGCCGCGCGCACGCTGGCCGGCAAGGCGGGCGACGCCGACCTCGAACCGATGCTGCAGGCGGTGGCACAGAACTGGCCGCCCGACCAGCCGCCGGTCGACAACCTGCGCTTCGAGCCGGGCAAGCTGACGCTGGGCGCGTCGAACTGGTCCGAACCGCAGGTCGCCGCCCTGCGCGACCGGCTGCGGCCGGTCGGCTACCAGGTGGTGCTGTCGGACGGCCGGTTGACGGTCAGCCGCGGCACGGGGTCGACGCCATGAGCGGCTCCTGGACCGAACGCCGCGCCGAGGCCGCCGCCCGCTGGAGCGCGCTGGCGCCACGCGAGCGGATGGCGGTCATGGTGGCGGCCGGCTTCGTCGCCGTGCTGCTGCTGTGGTGGATCGCGATCGCGCCGGCCTGGCGCACGCTGAGCCGCGCGCCGGCGCAGATGGACGAGCTCGACGCACAGATCCAGCAGATGCAGCGGCTGGCCGCCGAGGCACGCGAACTCAAGGGCGCGGTGCCGGTGACGCCGTCGCAGGCCGAGGCGGCGCTGAAATCGGCCACGCAGCGCCTGGGCGAGCGCGGCACGCTGACCGTGCGCGGCGACCGCGCCACCCTCAAGCTCACCGGCATCGACGGCGTCTCGCTGCGCGACTGGCTGAACGAGGTGCGCAGCGGTGCGCGCGCCCGCGCGGTCGACGTGCAGCTCACGCGCGACGCCAAGGGCTACGCCGGCACCATCGTCGTGAGCCTCGGGGGCGGCACGTGATCCGTCGTCTGGGGCGCCGCGGCGGCGGCTTCGGCACGCCCGGCGGCGGCGATTCGAGTTTTGCCGAGCACGCCTGGGACAAGTCGCGCGGCGCCGCGCGCCGCTGGGCGGCGGCCGGCGCGGTGGTCGGCGCGGTCGCCGGCATCGTCGTCTTCGCGCCCGCCGCCTGGCTCGCCTCGGCCCTGGCTGGCGCCACCGGCGAGCGCGTGATCCTGGCCGATGCCCGCGGCACGCTGTGGTCCGGCAGTGCGATGGCGGTGCTGACCGGCGGGCCCGGCAGCCGCGACGCGGTGTCGCTGCCCGGCCGGCTGAGCTGGGATATCGGCCTGGCCGGCCCGGCGCTGGAAGTGCGGCTCGAGCAGGCCTGCTGCCTGAACGGGCGCGTCAAGCTGCGGCTGCAGCCCGGCTTCGGCCGCCACACGCTGACGCTGCTGCCGCCGCCCGGCTGGGTGGCGCAGTGGCCGAGCGCGCTGCTGGCCGGCCTCGGCACGCCGTTCAACACGCTGCAGCTCGGCGGCATGCTGCGGCTGGTGTCGCCCGGCGTCGCGTTCGAATCGGTGCAGGGCCGCTGGCGCATGAGCGGCAGCGCCGACCTGGAACTGCAGGGCGCGTCGTCGCGGCTGTCGACGCTGGAGACGCTCGGCAGCTACCGGCTGACGCTGTCGGGCGACCCGGGCAACGCCGGCGTCACGCGGCTGAACCTGGGCACGCTGGACGGGGCGCTGCAACTCAGCGGCTCCGGAACCTGGGCCGCGGGCGGCGTGAACTTCCGCGGCGAGGCGCGTTCGGCCGAGGCCGATGCCGGCGCACTCAACAATCTGCTGAACATCATCGGGCGGCGCGACGGCGCACGTTCCGTCATTTCGATCGGATGAGCATGGACCCACGCACACGCCCAACGCCCCGCCGACCGCGCGCCGGCGGCACCGGGATGCCGCCCCGCGCGTGGGCGACGCGCTCCGTCGCCGGGCTGCTGTGCCTGTCGCTGGCGGCCCCGCCGCTGGCGTGGGCGCAGACCGCCGTGCCGGACGCGAAGGACACGCGCTTTCGCGGCCAGCCGGTGACGCTGAACTTCGTCAACGCCGACATCGAGGGCGTGTCGCGCGCGATGGCGGCGATCCTCAACCAGCAGTTCGTCGTCGACCCGCGGGTCAAGGGCCAGATCACGCTGTACAGCGAGCAGCCGCTGTCGCCGCGCGACGCCTACCTGAGCTTCCTGGCCGCGCTGCGCGGGCTGGGCTTCACGGTGGTCGAGGTCGGCGGGCTGTTCAAGGTGGTGCCGGAGGCGGACGCGAAGCTGCAGGCCGGCACCGTGTCGGTCGGCGAGGTCTCGCGCCGCGGCGACCAGATCCTGACGCAGATCTTCAAGCTCAACCACGAGAACGCGAACAACCTGGTGCCGGTGCTGCGCCCGCTGATCAGCCCGAACAACACGATCAACGCGAACCCCGGCAACAACACGCTGGTGATCACCGACTACGCCGACAACCTGCAGCGCATCGCCCGCATCATCGCGGCGATGGACACGCCGGCCGCCGGCGACGTGGAGGTGATCACCTTGCAGCACGCGGTGGCGGCGGACATCGCCACCACCGTGCAGCGCCTGACCGAGACCGGCGGCGGCGTGGCCGCGCCGGGCATGATCGGGCCGGCCGGCGCGTCGATCCTGGTCGACTCGCGCAGCAACTCGCTGCTGGTGCGCGCACCCAACCCGGCACGCATGGCGTCGATCCGCGCGCTGGTCGAGAAGCTCGACCGGCCGATGGCCGGCAACGGCGGCGCCTACGGCAACATCTACGTGGTGCGGCTGAAGAACGCCGACGCGACCAAGCTGGCCACGGTGCTGCGTGCCGCGTTCTCGGCCGGTGGTGGTGGCGGCGGCGGGGGCGGCGGGGGCGGGGGCGCGGCAGGCGGTGCAGAACCAGGCCGCGGCCAACCAGCCGGTGAACGCCGGCGCGGCCGGCGGCGCGGCGGCCACGCCAGCACCGCGCCGCTGACGCCCTCGGCCGGGCCGTCGACGGGCGGCTTCATCCAGGCCGATCCGTCGACCAACTCGCTGGTGATCACCGCGCCGGAGCCGCTGTACCAGCAGGTGCGCGCGATGATCGACCAGCTCGACCAGCGCCGGCCGCAGGTCTACATCGAAAGCATGATCGTCGAGGTGTCGGGCGACAACGCGGCCGACTTCGGCTTCCAGTGGCAGGGCATCCTGGGCCGCGACGGCGACAACTACGGCCTGGCCGGCGGCACCAACTTCGGCACCACCGGCAACCTGCTGTCGCTGACGCAGTTGCAGGCCAGCGGCAGCGGCACCTCCACCTCGACCAGCTCCAACCTGTTCAACCAGGGCCTGAACCTGGCGCTGATCAAGGATTTCGGCGGCGTCTACGGGCTGGCGGCGATCGCCCGCGTGCTGCAGAGCCAGACCAGCACCAACATCGTGTCGACGCCGAACCTGATCACGCTCGACAACGAGGAAGCGAAGATCATCGTCGGCAGCAACGTGCCGTTCATCACCGGCCAGTACACCAGCACCGGCAACACCACCAGCAGCCCGTTCCAGACCATCGAGCGCAAGGACGTGGGCATCACGCTGCGCATCCGGCCGCAGGTGGGCGACAGCGGCACGGTGCGCATGACGATCTTCCAGGAGTCTTCGTCGGTCAGCGACAAGGTCGCGCCGGGCACGTCGAACGCCGGCCCGTCGACCGACAAGCGCTCGATCGAGTCGACGGTGACGGTCGACGACGGCCAGATCCTGGTGCTCGGCGGGCTGATCGAGGACAAGTTCACCGAGAACAAGTCCAAGGTGCCGCTGCTCGGCGACATTCCCTACCTGGGCGCGATGTTCCGCAGCGAGAGCCGCACCAAGACGCGCACCAACCTGATGGTGTTCCTGCGGCCGATCGTGATGCGCGACGCCGCCCTCACCAACAGCACCTCGATCGACCGCTACGAGCTGATCCGCCAGCAGCAGAAGGACGCCCAGCCGCCGCGCCACCCGATGCTGCCGGTCGGCGAATCGCCGGTGCTGCCGCCGATCCGCCGCGTCGACCAGACCGAGGTGCCGCTGTCGGTGCCGCCGAGCAGCCCGGGCGCCACGCCGCCGCGCGGCACCGCCCCGCGCAGCGGCGGCACGGGCAACACCGGCAACACGGAGTAGCACGATGGGCGCCCGCCACCCGCTGCCCTACGCCTACGCCAAGGCGAACACGCTGCTGCTCGAAGACGACGGCGAGCGGCTCGTGCTATGGGCGCCGGAGACGGTGCCGCTGTCCGCCCTGTCGGAGGTGCTGCGGCTGTACGACGTGGACGCGCTGGAGCGCGAATCGGCGGCCACGCTCGGCAGCCGCATCTCGGCCGTCTACGCCGGCGGCGAATCGAGCGCCGCCACGGTGATCGGCGAGGTCGAGAGCGCGGTCGACCTGTCGCGCATGATGCAGGACCTGCCGGCCGTCGAAGACCTGCTGGAAGCCGCCAACGACGCGCCGATCATCCGCATGCTCAACGCGCTGCTGACGCAGGCCGCGAAAGACGGCGCCTCCGACATCCACATCGAGCCCTACGAGCGCAGCAGCTCGGTGCGATTCCGCGTCGACGGCACGCTGCGCGAGGTGGTGCAGCCGAACAAGGCGCTGCACGCCGCGCTGATCTCGCGCCTGAAGATCATGGCCGAGCTCGACATCGCCGAGAAGCGCCTGCCGCAGGACGGCCGCATCTCGCTGCGCATCGGCGGGCGGGCGGTGGACGTGCGGGTCTCCACGCTGCCGTCGGCGCACGGCGAGCGCGCGGTGCTGCGCCTGCTCGACAAGGGCGAGGCCAAGTTCTCGCTCGAGAGCCTGGGCATGGACGGCGACGTGCTGCACCGCTTCGACCGGCTGATCCAGCAGCCGCACGGCATCGTGCTCGTCACCGGGCCCACCGGCTCCGGCAAGACGACCACGCTGTACGCCTCGCTGGCGCGCATCGACACCTCGACGACCAACGTGCTGACCGTGGAAGACCCGGTGGAGTACGAGCTCGCCGGCATCGGCCAGACGCAGGTCAACCCGAAGATCGACCTGACCTTCGCGAAGGCGCTGCGCGCAATCCTGCGCCAGGACCCGGACGTGATCATGATCGGCGAGATCCGCGACTTCGAGACCGCGCAGATCGCGATCCAGGCCTCGCTGACCGGCCACCTGGTGCTGGCCACGCTGCACACCAACGACGCGCCCAGCGCCGTGACGCGGCTGACCGACATGGGCGTCGAGCCCTTCCTGCTCAGCTCCAGCCTGCTCGGCGTGCTGGCGCAGCGGCTGGTGCGCAAGCTGTGCCCGGTGTGCCGGCGCGCGGAAACCGATGCCGGCGGCACCGTGCGCTACCACCCGGTGGGCTGCAGGGAATGCGCGATGAGCGGCTACAAGGGGCGAACGGGCGTCTACGAGCTGATGGTGGCCGATGCACAGGTCAGCGCGCTGATCCACGCGCGCGCGGCGGAGAGCCAGTTGCTGGCGGCCGCGGAGGTGTCGGGCCTGCGCTCGATGCGCGAGGACGGGCAGCGGCTGGTGGCCGAGGGCGTGACGTCGCTGGAAGAGGTGGTGCGCGTGACCCGCGAGTGACCTGGCGATGCCCGCCTACAAGTTCGAAGCCCTCGACGCCGGGGGCAAATCCACCACCGGCCTGCTCGAGGCCGACAACGCGCGCGCCGCGCGGGCACAGCTGCGCGCACAGGCGCTGGTGCCGATCGACGTTTCGCCCGTCGCGCAGACGCCGGTGGCCGGCAGCGCGCTGCGGATGTCGCGGCGGGTGTTCGGCTCGGCCGGGCTGGCGGTGTGGACGCGCCAGCTCGCCGGGCTGGTCGGCAGCGGGCTGCCGCTGGAACGCGCGCTGACGGCGCTGAGCGAGGAAGCCGACGACGCCCGCCAGCGCGAGCTGGTGGCGCACCTGCGGGCGGAGGTCAACGCCGGCTCGCCGTTCGCGCGCGCGCTGACGAGCGCGCCGCGCGAGTTCGACGACGTCTACCGCGGCGTCGTCGCCGCCGGCGAACAGAGCGGCGCGCTCGGCCAGGTGCTGGAGCGCCTTGCCGACGACCTGGAAGAGCGCCAGGCGCTGCGCGCCAAGCTGATCGGCGCCACGCTGTACCCGGCCATCGTCTCGCTGATCGCCGTGGTGATCGTGATCTTCCTCGTCACCTACGTCGTGCCGCAGGTGGCCTCGGTGTTCACCAGCTCCAAGCGCGCATTGCCGGGGCTGACGGTGGCGATGCTGGCGATCAGCGCCTTCCTGCGCAGCTGGGGCTGGCTGCTGGCGCTGGCGATCGCCGGCGGCATCGGCGCGCTGCTGATGGCGCTGCGCAACGAGGCGTTTCGCGAGCGCTTCGACGCCGGCTGGCTGAACCTGCCGCTGATCGGCCGGCTCTCGCGCGGCTACAACGCGGCGCGCTTCGCCGGCACGCTGGCGATGCTGGCCGGCGCCGGCGTGCCGATCCTGAAGGCTTTGCAGGCGGCGGCAGAGACGCTCTCGAACCGCGCGATGCGCGCCGACGCGATGGAGGCGCTGATCCAGGTGCGCGAAGGCGCGCCGCTGGCCTCGGCGCTGGCCGGCAAGAAGCGCTTCCCGGGGCTCCTGTCGATGTTCGCGCGGCTCGGCGAACAGACCGGCCAGTTGCCGCGCATGCTCGACCGCGCAGCCCGGCAGTTGTCCAGCGAAGTGCAGCGCCGCGCGATGCAGGCCGCGACCATCCTGGAGCCGCTGCTGATCGTCGCGATGGGCGGCGTGGTGATGCTGATCGTGCTGGCGGTGCTGCTGCCGATCATCCAGCTCAATTCCTGGGTCAAGTGACCCGGGGGGCCCGGGCGGCGGCGGGACGCAGCGGCGCCCCGCGCCGGCCCGGCGCAACGCGCACGGCTTCGGCATCGCCGCGTTGGCGGCCATGCGGACGTCGGCCTCTTCCGGCGCCAGCAGCGAGGTCATCACGTGGGCCGACATCTCGGCCACCTGCGACGCCTCCATCTTGCCGACGAACTTCCAGCCGGCCGGCATCTTGATGAACACGAAGCCGGTCGGCGGGTCGAAGAACACGTCCAGGTTCTTGACCGGCAGCGCGCGGCTGGCTTCGGCGGCGACGGTGTCCGCCTGGGTGTACGGCGCGGCCAGGGACAGGACGAGTGCGGCGGCGGCGATCGCGAAGTAGCTTTTCATGGTCGTTCCTGACGGGGTGGTTTGTCGTTCGTCGATCGGATCGCGGCGGGTGGGGTGCACCCGGCGTCCGTCGATGGTCGGCATGTTCCGGCGGCGCGGTTTCAGCGCCACTTCAGCGTGATGCGGTGCACGTTTCGTTTGTTGCCGGCGATGCCCACACGGTGCGTGCGGGCTGCGTTACAGGGGGGTTGCCAAGGCTGGCATGCAACGTGCACGCTAAAGGCTGGCGAAAGCGGCATTGATCGGGCGTTCGGGGTTCCGGCGCACGTGTTCAATGGGTGCAGACGATGGAACTTCGGAGGTGTGCAGATGGCCGAGTCCAACCAGCTTGTCCCCGTGACGAGCGCGCCGCGCGGCGGCATCCCGATCGCGAACATGCGGCGGGTGTACCGCGTCGGCGACGTCGAGCGCCGGCTCGACAAGCTGCCCCAGAAGGAGCACGAAAGCCTGCGCTCCACCTACGAGCGCATGCTCGAGAAGGGCCCCGAGCGCTTCCAGGTCAAGCCCTCCGGGCTGCCGGCGATGGACCACCTCTACGACGAGCTGCCCAACTTCGCCGAGGTGCTCGACGACGTGAAGCGCCAGCTCGCGCTGTGCGAAGACAGCCGCGACGCGCTGGAGATCACCCCGCTGCTGCTGCTCGGCCCGCCGGGCGTCGGCAAGACGCACTTTGCGCGCGAGCTGTCGATGTTGCTGGGCACCGGCATGGGCTTCCTGTCGATGAGCTCGATGACCGCCGGCTGGCTGCTCAGCGGCGCCTCCAGCCAGTGGAAGGGCGCGCGGCCGGGCAAGGTGTTCGAGACGCTGGTCGACGGCCAGTACGCGAACCCGGTGATGGTGGTCGACGAAATCGACAAGGCCGGCGGCGAACACGCCTACGACCCGCTGGGCGCGCTGTACAGCCTGCTGGAGCACGACACCGCCGGCAACTTCACCGACGAATTCGCCGAGGTGCCGATCGACGCCAGCCAGGTGATCTGGGTCGCCACCGCCAACGACGGTCGCTCGATCCCCGAGCCGATCCTGAACCGGATGAACGTCTACGAAGTGCAGGCGCCCGACCGCGACGCCGCCCGCCGCATCGCCGCCCGCCTCTACCGCACGATCTGCGCCGAGCACGACTGGGGCCGCCGCTTCGAGGCCGAGCCGTCCAGCGACGTGCTCGACGCGATGAGCGAGATGGCGCCGCGCGAGATGCGCCGCGCCTGGATGACGGCCTTCGGCAACGCCAAGCTGGCACGCCGCGAGCGCATCCTGCGCACCGACCTGCCGAACGCCCACGCACGGCGCTCGCCGATCGGGTTCGTCCAGTAGCGGGCGCCGCGCTGCCGGGCGTCGACCCGGCGCGCCCAGCATCCCGCCACCGGGCGCCGCCGCGCCCGGCCGCGGCGGCAGCGCTACGAACGAAACGCGATCGCCGCGGTCTTGAAACGTCTCCGATACCTGCGCATCCGACGATGCCGCGGTACCCACAGGAGACCGCCCATGAACCCGCAACAGATCGCCCTCGTCCGCCAGAGCTTCGCCCGCGTGATGCCGATCGCCGACCAGGCCGCGGCCATCTTCTACGACAAGCTGTTCGCCGCCGACCCGGCACTGCGCCCGCTCTTCCGCGGCGACATGGCGACGCAGCGCCAGCGCCTGATGGCGATGATCGCCAGCGCCGTCAACCTGCTCGAGCGGCCCACCGCGCTGATGCCCGTGCTGCGCGATCTCGGCCGCCGCCACGCCGGCTACGGCGTGCGCGACGCCCACTACGCCACCGTCGGCGCCGCGCTGCTCGACACCCTGGCCACCGGCCTCGGCCCCTACTACACCGCCGAGGTGCACGAAGCCTGGGTCGCGCTGTACGACGTCGTCAGCCGCACGATGATGGACGCCGCCACCGCCGCGCGCGACGAACGCCTGGCGGCGTGATCGGCTGGGCCGTGACGCCGGCTGGCCCGGCCGTCAGACCCGCCGGCCCGTCAGTGGGCCAGCCGCCCCACCGCCCGGCCTGATCAGCCGATCAACCCCGCCACCTGCGCCAGCAGGTCGCCTTTCAGGAACGGCTTGTCGAGCGCGCTGCAGCGGGCGCTGCGCAGGAACTCGCGGGCGTCGGGCGAGAGGGTGTCGCCGGTGACGAACATCATGCGGCGGGCCAGCGCCGGGTGGCGCGTGCTCACCTCGCGCCAGAGTGCGGCGCCGTCCATGTCGGGCATGCGCAGGTCGGAGACGATCGCGTCGAAGCGTGCCGTGTCCAGCAGTTCCAGCGCCACCGCGCCCGATTCGGCCACCGCCACGTCGTAGCCGGCGCCTTCGAGCATGTCGCGCATCAGGTCGGCCAGCTCGGGCTCGTCGTCGACCACCAGCACGCGCCAGTGCGGCGACGGCTCGGCCACCGCCAGCGGCGCCGGCGAAGTGGCGTCCGCCGCCGTGCCGCTGATCGGCAGGCTGAGGCGGAAGCGCGCGCCGCCGGGCCTGATGCCATACGCAAGGTTCGCAGGGTTCACAGGGTTCGCAGGGTTTGCAGCGCTCGCAAGGTCCGCAGGCCCGTTCGCCGCGCCCGCCGCCGCAGAACCGCCCCCCGCGCCGGGCGCTCCGCCCGGCGTCTCCAGCACCAGATCCCCGCCGTGCTCGCGCGCCATCGTGCGCGAGACCGACAGCCCCAGCCCGGTGCCGATGCCCTCGGGCTTGGTGGTGAAGAACGGCTGGAACAGCTTGGCGCGCACCGCGTCGGTGATGCCGGGGCCGGTGTCCGTCACGCACAGCCAGACGCGCTGCTCGCGGTGCGGGCGCAGCGACTCCAGGCCCGTCTGCAGCGTGATCCGCCGCTCGCCAGCCACGCCGGACAACGCCTGCTGCGCGTTCACCAGCAGGTTCAGCACCACCTGGCCGATCTGGTCGGCGTCGGCGGTGACGTTGGGCAGCGTCGGGTCCAGCCGCAGGTCGAGGTCGATGCCGTGGCTGCGCAGCGAGTAGCCGAGCATGTCGGCCGCCGCCCGCGCCAGCTCGTTCAGCGACACGCTGACGCGCTGCGCCGGCTTGGCGCGCGCCATGTTCAGGAAGGTGCGCACGATGCGCCCGCAGCGTTCGGCTGCCTCGCGGATGCGCCGCACGTCGGACTGCAGCTCCGGCTGGTCCTCGCACTTCTCCTCCAGCAGGTCGGCGCGGCCCATCACGATCGCCAGCGGGTTGTTCAGCTCGTGCGCCACGCCGGCCAGCAGGCTGCCCATCGCGCTGAGCTTCTCGCTCTGGCGCAGCGCCTCGCGCTGGCGCTCGATCTGCTGCGCGGCGTCGCGCCGGGCCGAGATGTCGGACAGCGACGCGGTGTAGTGGGCGCTGCCGTCCACGTCGGTGCGCCACAGCACCATCTCGATCGGGAACTCGCTGCCGTCGGCGCGCAGCGCCGCCATCTCCACCCGCCGCCCGAGCATGCGCGGGCGCCCGCCCTGGCGCATGCGCAGCAGCCCGGCCTGGTGCGACTCGCGGTAGCGCTCGGGCACGATCACGTCGGCCACCGGCAGGCCGAGCACCGACTGGCGCGGGCGCCCGAACATCGTCTCGGCCGCCGGGTTGAACTCGACGATGTGGCCGTCGTCGTCAGTGGCGATGATCGCGGCCAGCGCGTTGTCGACGATCGCGGACTTGAAGGCCTCGCTGCGGCGCTCGCGCTCGCGCGCCTCGCGCTGCGCGCGGAAGGTCTCGGTCACCACCGTGACCCAGGGCTGCCATCGCGGGCCGAGCTGCGGCTCGGGGCATCGCTCGTCGCGCGACTTGGCCTCGAGGTAGCCCATCACGCCCAGCGCCGGCTCGATCACCCGCTGGCGCAGCAGCGCCTGGCCGTACAGGAACATCGCCAGCAGCGCCACCGCCAGCAGCGCGAACGGCGCCAGCCCCGGCAGCAGCAGGCTGACGACCTCGCGCTCGGACATCGCGAACACCCGCGTCCACGGCGCGGACGGCACGTCCAGCGCCACCACCCGGTGCCCGGCCACCGCGACGACGCGGCCGTGCGCCTGCACCGCCTGCGCCAGCACCGCGCCGTCGATACCGGCCGGCAGGCGCTGCGCGATC
>JBGAMJ010000143.1:0-15464 GCA_044223035.1 Piscinibacter sp. | reverse complement strand
GCGTGGGCGAGCGCTTCGTCGTGCGCCAGCCCACTTCGGCGCTCGTGCGCATGGTGGCGGCCAAGCTCGCGGCGAGGCTGGCGCGCAGCCTCGTCGGCAAGGGCGCGGCGCGCTGGTTGCCGGTGGCCGGCGCGGTGGGGCTGGCCGCCTATGCTTACCGTGAAACGGCGCAGGTGGCCGAGGCGGCGGCGGAGCTGTTCGGCCAGGCGGAAGAAGCACCCGTTGCAGGAGACGAGCGATGACGCAGAGCAAGCCCACCAAGCCGCTGATGAACCTCGACGAGGTCGAGTTCGACGACATCGAGGACAACGGCCTGTACACCTCGCGGCGCGGCAGCATCGGCTCGCGCATCGGCGCCCGCCAGCTCGGCTACAACCTCACCGAGCTGCCGCCGGGCAAGTCGCAATGCCCGTTCCACAGCCATCGCGCCGAGGAAGAGATGTTCCTCGTCCTCGAAGGCGAGGGTGAACTGCGCTACGGCAGCCAGCGCTACCCGATCCGCAAGCACGACGTGATTGCCTGCCCCACCGGCGGGCCCGAAACCGCGCACCAGATCTTCAACACCGGCCCCGTGCCGCTGCGCTACCTGTCGCTGTCGACGCAGTCGGCGCTCGAGGTGTGCGAGTACCCCGATTCGGGCAAGGTCGGCCTCTTCGGTGCGGGGCTGCGCAGGACGTTCCGGGCCGAGACGACGGTGGACTACTACGACCGCGAGAGGACGTGATATCGAGTCGCGGTGTGGATGCCGAAGAACCGTTCGCGCTGAGCTTGTCGAAGCGCCTATCGAGGAGGCTTCGACAAGCCTGTCCTGAGCTCGTCGAAGGGCTCAGCCCGAACGGGCCTCTGTGCGATTGACGCTGGATTCGAGAGCACCCGCTCGTCTTCGCCAGGATGGCCGCGCCCGCCACCTGCATCAACTGCGCCACCGCCGCCAGCGCGATCACCTGGCCTCGGCTTCGATGCCGGGCAGGCCGATCGGGCAGGTCATGCGCGCGAGCAGGTCTTCGGCGATGCCGCGCTCGGCCGCGCGGTGCTCGAAGCGGCGGCGCTTGGTCTGCTGCTGATGAGGCCGAAGAAGGCGAAGCTGCCGCGCTTCAGGATCTCGTGCGTGATGGCGAGGTCGAGGTCGTGGCTGTGCGTGAGCACGTAGAACGCGCCCGGCGGTGCCAGCGCCACTTCGGCCTGCACGGGCTCGACGCAGACGCGCTCGATGTGCGGCGGCGAAGGTTCGCCCGGGAACTCGCTGTCGCGCTCGTCGACCCATTGCACGCGGCAGGGCAGGCCCGCCAGCAGCGCCGCGATGGCGCGGCCGACATGGCCGGCGCCGTACAGTTGTAGCCAGAAGCGCGGCGCGCTCAGGGCCCACGCTTCGGGCGCAGCCAGCGGCAGCGGGTGTAGCGAAGCGTCAGCGCGCCGCCGCAGCATTGGCCGAGGCTCTGCCCGAGCGCGATGTCCTGCTGGCGCGCGGTCGCGCCGCGCGATCAGCTCGCGCGCCTGCGCGATGGCTTGCGCTCGAGGTGGCCGCCGCCGATCGTGCCGATGACTTCGTCGGCGGCGACGAGCATGCGCGCCCGCTTCGCGCGGCACCGAGCCGCGCGAAGCGGCGACTTCCACTACCACCGCGGGGCGGCCGGCGGCGCGCCAGGCGAGGGCGGCCTCGCGCGGGTCGGTCATGTCCAGTGGACTTTCGCTGGGGGCCGGCTCCCCTCTCCCGCTCGCAGGAGAGGGCGGGGGTGAGGTCCCGCCAAGCGGGAGTCTTCGCCCTTCGGGCGGCCGTGCGGGCTCATGCCTGCACCGCCCGCACCGCGTTCAGCGCGCGCAGGATCGATTCGCTGGTGGCCGGCGCCGACAGTGGCGGGTCGACACGGTGGCCGCCGCTGGCCGAGATCGCATCGCGGATCGCGAACAGCACCGAGAACGGCAGCAGCAGCGGCGGTTCGCCGACGGCCTTGCTGCGGTGGATGCTGTCCATCGCGTTCTGGCCGTCGAACAGCCGCACGTTGAACACCGGCGGGCAGTCGTTGGCGGTCGGGATCTTGTAGGTGCTGGGCGCGTGCGTCGTCAGCTTGCCCGTCGCCGGGTGCCACACCAGTTCTTCCATCGTCAGCCAGCCCATGCCCTGGATGAACGCGCCCTCGACCTGGCCGATGTCCAGCGCCGGGTTCAGCGAGCGGCCGGCGTCGTGCAGGATGTCGGCGCGCAGCAGCTTCCATTCGCCGGTCAGCGTGTCGACCACCACCTCGCTGACCGCCGCACCGTAGGCGTAGTAGTAGAACGGGTTGCCGTGCATGCGCTCCTTGTCCCAGGACAGCCCGGGCGTCGCGTAGAAGCCGTCGGACCAGAGCTGCACCCGCTCCAGGTAGGCCTGCGCCACCACCACGTCGAACGGCAGCACGTGCCCGGCCACCTCGACGCGGTCGTTGGCGAAGCGCACGGTGGCCGCATCCACCTCGTAGCGCGCCGCGAGGAAGCCGGCGAGCCGCTCGCGGATCTGCCGCGCCGCGTCCTGCGCCGCCTTGCCGTTCAGGTCGGCGCCGGTGGAGGCCGCGGTGGCCGAGGTGTTGGCGACCTTCTGCGTGTCGGTGGCGGTGCAGCGCACCCGCTCGTGGCCGACGCCCAGCTCGTGCGCCACCACCTGCGCCACCTTGGTGTTCAGGCCCTGGCCCATCTCGGTGCCGCCGTGGTTCACGAGGATCGAGCCGTCGTTGTAGACGTGCACCAGCGCGCCGGCCTGGTTGAAGTGCTTGACGTTGAACGAGATGCCGAACTTCAGCGGCGCGAGCGCGATGCCGCGCTGCAGCACCGGGCTGCGGGCGTTGAACTCGGCGATCTCGGCGCGGCGGCGGCGGTAGTCGCTGGTCTGCTCCAGTTCGGCGACGAGTTCGTGGATCACGTTGTCACGCACCGTCTGGCCGTAGGGTGTGACGTTGCGCTCGGTCTTGCCGTAGAAGTTCAGCCGGCGCACGTCCAGCGGGTCCCGGCCGAGCTCGCGCGCCACCGAATCGAGGATGTTCTCGATCGCGATCGCGCCCTGCGGGCCGCCGAAACCGCGGAACGCGGTGTTGCTCTGCGTGTTCGTGCGGCCGGAGTAACCGTGCATCGACACGTCGGGCAGCCAGTAGGCGTTGTCGAAGTGGCACAGCGCGCGCGTCATCACCGGGCCCGACAGGTCGGCCGAATGGCCGGCGCGCGACACCATCGTGATCTCGGCACCGAGCACGCGGCCCTCGTCGTCGTAGCCGACCTCGTATTCGTACCAGAAGCAGTGCCGCCGGCCGGTGATCATGAAGTCGTCGTCGCGGTCGAGCCGCAGCTTGACCGGCCGGTTCAGTTTGCGCGCCGCCACCGCCGCCACGCAGGCGAACAGCGCCGACTGCGATTCCTTGCCGCCGAAGCCGCCGCCCATGCGCCGGCACTCGACCTGCACGTGGTGCGCATGCAGCTTCAGCGCGTGCGCCACCAGGTGCTGCATCTCGCTCGGGTGCTGCGTCGAGCAGTGCACCAGCATGCCGTCGGCTTCCTTCGGGATCGCGTAGCTGATCTGGCCTTCGAGGTAGAACTGCTCCTGGCCGCCGACGTCCAGCGTGCCCTTCAGGCGCCGCGGCGCGGCGGCGATCGCGGCGGCCGCGCCGCCCTCGTTGGTGCGGCGATCCAGGTGCATCGGCGGCAGCACGTACTGCTGCTTTGCGTGCGCCTGCTGCGGCGTCAGCACCGGCGGCTCGGACGTGACCGTCATCGCCTCCTTCGCCTTGGCCGCCGCGCGGCGCGCGGCGTCGCGCGTCTGCGCGATCACCGCGAACACCGGCTGGCCGAGGTAGCGCAGTTCGCCGTCGCAGCTCCCGTCGTCGCGCCGGGTGATCGGCACGAGGATCGGGTCGTCGTGGATGATCGAGCCGCAATCGTTCGGGCCGGGGATGTCGGCGGCGGTCAGCACCGCCACCACGCCGGGCATCGCCCGGATGCGGTCGAGCGAGAGGCCGGTGATGCGGCCGTTCGCCACCGGCGACAGCCCGAGCGCGCAGTGCAGCGTGCCGGCCAGCTCGGGCAGGTCGTCGATGTAGGCGGCCTCGCCGGCGACGTGCAGGTGCGCCGACTCGTGCGGCCGGCTGACGCCGACGCGCGCGCCTTCGCGCAGCGCGGCGGCCTCGCCGCCTTCGTCGATGCGCGCGGCGGTGTTCTTCAGGTAGTCGGCGTAGGCCTCGGCCGGTTGCAGCAGCAGGGCGTCGATGGGCTTGTTCACGTCACTCTCCTTGCAGGTCGAGTTCGTGCGGCATCACGCTCCACACGCTGGTCGATCCGCTCGGCAGGGGGGCCTGCGGGCGGGTCTCCAGCCAGAAGCGCCGCAACAGATTCTGCGCCACCTGCATCCGGTAGTCGGCGCTGGCGCGCATGTCGCTCAGCGGCTTGAAGTCGCGCGCCAGCGCGGCCTGGGCTGCGAGCACGGCGGCTTCGTCCCAGCGCTGGCCGAGCAGCGCCGCCTCGGCGCCGGCGGCACGCTTGACGATCGCGGCCATGCCGCCGTAGGCGAGGCGCACGCTCGCGACGGTGTCGCCGTCGAGCACGATCGAGAAGCCGGCGCAGAGCGCGGAGATGTCGCAGTCGAAGCGCTTGCTGATCTTGTAGCCGCGCACCTGGCGGCCGGCATCGGCGCCCACCGGTATCGCCATCGCCTGCACGAACTCGCCGGGTTCCAGCCGGTTCTTCATGTAGTCGACGTAGAAGTCGGTCAGCGGCATGCGGCGCACGCGCTCGCCGCGGCGCAGCACGATGTCGGCGTCCAGCGCCATCAGGATCGGCGGCGAATCGCCGATCGGCGAGCCGTTGGCCACGTTGCCGCCCATCGTGCCGGCGTTGCGGATCGGCGGCGAGGCGAAGCGCAGCCACACGTCGACCAGGTCCGGGAAGCGCGAGGCCAGCGCGCGCCAGGCCGACTCCAGCGAGGCGCCGGCGCCGATCATGAGTTCGCCGCCGGTTTCCTCGATCCGCTTGAGTTCGTCGACGTCGCCGACGTAGACGATGTCGCCGAGCGGGCGGAACTGCTTGTTGACCCACAGGCCGACGTCGGTGGAGCCGGCGAGCAACTGGGCCGCCGGCAACTGCTCGCGCAGCGTGGCCAGCGCGGCGAGCGTCTTCGGCGCGTGGAAGCTGGCGCCGCGGGCGGCGTACTGCAGGCCGTCGTCGGCGGCGATGCCGCGAAGCGCCTCGACCACCGGCGCGGTGTCGAGCGTGACCGCGGGCAGGTCGAACATGCGCTGGCCGGCGTCGAGGATCGGCCGGTAGCCGGTGCAGCGGCACAGGTTGCCCGACAGCTCGTCGGCCAGCTGCTGGCGCGACGGCCGCCGGCCGCAGGCGTTGTGGTGCTCGTAGCTCGACCACAGCGACATCACGAAGCCCGGCGTGCAGAAGCCGCACTGCGAGCCGTGGCAGTCGACCATCGCCTGCTGCACCGGGTGCAGCGCGCCCTGCTTCAGGTCTTCCACGGTGAACAGCGCCTTGCCGTGCAGCGTGGGCAGGAACTGGATGCAGGCGTTGACCGTCTTCAGCGACAGCCCGCGCACCGCGTCGGCCGGCGTGTCGGCATGCTCGGGCAGTTCGCCGATCACGACGGTGCAGGCGCCGCAGTCGCCCTCGTTGCAGCCTTCCTTGGTGCCGACGCAGCGCGCGTCCTCGCGCAGCCAGTCGAGCACCGAGCGGGTCGGGTCGGCGTCGCCGACCTCGACCAGCGCGCCACGGTGGAAGAAGCGGATCGGTTGGGTGCTCATGCGTGCGTCTTTCCTGCGTCTGTCGGGCTTCGGTGGGGCTTCGGTGGGGCGTCTGGCGTGGGGCCCCCGTGGATCGGAGGCCGGAGCGAAAGTTAACCGCTGGTGCCGCTGCGCGAGCACCGCCGCACGCATACCGGGTATCGCCCACCGCGTATGCGGCTTCGCGCTCTGGCCGCCGGCATCGGCGGCGGGGCCGCGCCGTTGCTGGCCCCGGGCTTGCAATGTCCGGACCGGCCAGGCCGCCCGATCCGGGGCAGGGTTGGGTCTATCCCTGATGCTTCGACGGGGTGCATACGATGCGCTTCATGACACCTATCGGAGCGGCCATATGGCACAGCGTGCGGAATTCGACAAGATTGAGTTGCACCTCATACGGGTCCTCCACACCTTGATCTCCGAACGCAACGTCTCCAAAGCCGCACTGCGTCTGCAAAGCACGCAGCCGGCCGTCAGCGCCCAGCTCAAGCGGCTGCGCGAGCTGACGGGCGACCCGTTGCTGGTGCGCGCCGGCAATGGCATGACGCCCACCGCCGCCGCGCTGCAGATGCTCGGCCCGGCGACGGCGCTGCTGCAGGAGGCCGACCGCCTGTTCAGCCCGCGCACCCGGCAGCAGGGCTTCGATGCGCTGACCAGCCAGGCGATGTTCCGCGTGGCGGCGAGCGACTACCTCGACCCGCTGTTCCTGCCCGAACTGGTGGCGCACCTGAAGCAGGTGGCGCCCGGCGTGCGGCTGGAGCTGCTGCCGCTGTCGGGCGAGTTCGACTACCGGCGCGGCCTCGCGACCGGCGAAGTGGACCTGGTGGTCGGCAACTGGCTGCAGCCGCCAGGAGAACTGCACCTGGGCCGGCTGGCTTCCGACGAGATCGTCTGCCTGGTCGCGAAGGACCATCCGGTGGTGCGCCTGGCCGCCGGCCGCGGCTGGACGGCCGCGCAGTACCTCGGCTGCGAGCACGTCGCGCCGGCGCCTTTCCACCCCGGCGCGCAGGGCGTGATCGAGGACCACCTCGACTCGCTCGGCCTGAAGCGCGAACTGCGGGTGCGCAGCGCGCACTTCAGCCTGATCCCGTTGATGGTGGCGCGCACGTCGCTGGTGCTGACCACCGGCCGGCTGTTCTGCGCCCGCTTCGTCGACGTGCTGCCGGTGACGATCGTGCCGTGCCCGGTCTCGTTCCCGCCGCTGACCTACTACCAGTTGTGGCACGACCTGACGCACAACTCCGCCTCGATGCGCTGGTTCCGCGAGCAGGTGCGCGAGGTCGCGCGCCGCCTCGCCGGCGAGCCCGCCTCGCGCCGCAAGGCCGCGCCCGCCCCCTCCGAATGACGCGAATGACGCGACCGACGTGAATGACGCCATGACCCCGACACCGTCCCTTGCCCCGTCCCGCCCGGAGCGGGTCGCCCTGCGCGGCGACCTGCTCGACTTCACCGGCACGCCGGAATGGGCGGTCTTCGACAGCCCGGCCGTGCGCCACCGCGCCGACCACTGGCTGCTGATCGAGGACGGCCGGATCGCCGGCACACAGCCGGGCACCTGGGAGCCGGACGCGAGCTGGGAGCGGCACGACCACCGCGGCCGCCTGATCCTGCCCGGCTTCATCGACAGCCACGTGCACAGCCCGCAGCTCGACGTGATCGCCAGCTACGGCACCGAGCTGCTGGACTGGCTCAACACCTACACCTTCCCGGCCGAGATGCGCTATGCCGATCCGGAGCAGTCGCGGGCCGGCGCGGTGCGCTTCCTCGATGCGCTGCTGGCGCACGGCACCACCAGCGCGGTGATCCTGCCGACGGTGCACAAGGTCAGCGCCGAGGCGCTGTTCGAGGCCGCCGCCGAGCGCGGCATGCGCATCGTGACCGGCAAGGTGCTGCAGGACCGCCATTCGCCCGACGGCCTGCGCGACGACGTCGACCAGGCCGAGCGCGACTGCGTCGACCTGATCGAACGCTGGCACGGCCACGAGCGGCTGTCGTACGCGGTGACGGTGCGCTTCGCGCCGACCAGCACGCCGGCGCAGCTCGCGATGGCCGGGCGGCTGTGCCAGGCCTATGCCGGCACCTACATGCACACCCACGTGGCCGAGAACCGCGACGAGGTGCGCTGGGTGCGCGAGCTGTTCCCCGAGGCGCGCAGCTACCTGGACGTGTACGCCCGCGTCGGCCTGCTGCACGAGCGCAGCGTGCTCGCACACGGCATCTGGCTCGACGACGACGACCGCGCCGCGCTGCGCGACACGGGTGCGCAGATCGCGCACAGCCCGTCGTCCAACCTGTTCCTCGGCAGCGGGCTGTTCGACTGGCGCGCCGCCACCGCGGCCGGCTCGGCGGTGAGCCTGGCCAGCGACGTGGGCGGCGGCACCAGCCTGTCGATGATCCGCACGATGGCCGACGCCTACAAGGTGCAGGCCCTGGCCGGCCAGCGGCTGACCGCGTGGAAGGCGCTGCACGCCGCCACGCTGGGTTCGGCGCAGGCGCTGGGCCTGTCGCACGAGATCGGTTCGCTCGAGACCGGCCGCCACGCCGACGTCTGCGTCTGGGACTGGGCCGCGGGCCCGGTGGCGCTGCGCCGCGACGAGATGGCGCGCGGCCTGCACGAGCGCGTGTTTGCCTGGATCACGCTGGCCGACGAGCGCAACCTGGTGCAGGCCTACGTGGCCGGCCGATCCCGCTACCGACGCCCGACGTCCTGACCTGACGCGACCGGCCCGGCCGGCGCCCCGAGACCGAACCCCGCCGACCGTGGCCCTGCCGCGGCCGGCCGCCTGCGCACGCACGAACGCCACCGCCCGAACGCGACACCCCGATTTTCGACACCACCACAAGCATCACCGGAGACCCACCCCATGTCCGCGCTGGAGAGATTGTTCAAGCTCGACGAGCACAAGACGACCGTACGAACCGAAATCATGGCCGGTCTGACGACCTTCCTGACGATGGCGTACATCATCTTCGTCAACCCGCTGATCCTCGGCGACGCCGGCATGCCGAAGGAGGCGGTGTTCGTCGCCACCTGCCTGATCGCCGCGCTGGGCACGACGATCATGGCGCTGTACGCCAACTACCCGATCGCGCTGGCGCCCGGCATGGGCCTGAACGCGTACTTCGCCTACGTCGTCGTCAAGGGCATGGGCTTCACTTGGCAGGCGGCGCTGGGCGCGGTGTTCATTTCCGGCTGCCTGTTCCTGTTCGTCACGCTGTTCAAGCTGCGCGAACTGATCGTGCGCGGCATCCCGCATTCGATCCGCGTCGCGATCACGGTCGGCATCGGGCTGTTCCTCGCGATCATCTCGCTGAAGAACGCCGGCATCGTCGCCGCGTCGCCGGCCACCTACGTGACGCTCGGCGACCTGCACAAGCCGCCGGTGGTGCTGGCGACGCTCGGCTTCCTGATCATCGTCGTGCTCGACCGGCTGAAGGTGCGCGGCGCCATCCTGATCGGCATCGTCGCGGTGACGGTGATGTCGTTCTTCTTCGGCGACAACCCGTTCCGCGGCATCGTCGCGGCGCCGCCGTCGATCGCGCCCACCTTCCTGCAGCTCGACATCAAGGGCGCGCTGGCCGGCGGCATCCTGAACGTGGTGCTGGTGTTCTTCCTGGTCGAGCTGTTCGACGCCACCGGCACGCTGATGGGCGTGGCCAAGCGCGCCGGCCTGTTGACCGAAGGGCGGATGGACCGGCTGAACAAGGCGCTGCTGGCCGACAGCGGTGCGATATTCGCCGGCTCGCTGCTCGGCACCTCGAGCACCACCGCCTACATCGAGAGCGCGGCCGGCGTTCAGGCCGGCGGGCGCACCGGCCTGACGGCGCTGACGGTGGCGGTGCTGTTCCTCGCCTGCCTGTTCATCTCGCCGCTGGCCGGCTCGGTACCGGCCTACGCCACGGCGCCGGCGCTGTTCTTCGTCGCCTGCCTGATGCTGCGCGAGCTGACCGAGCTGGACTGGGACGAGACCACCGAGGTGATCCCGGCGGCCGTCACCGCGCTGATGATGCCGTTCACTTACTCGATCGCCAACGGTGTCGCCTTCGGCTTCATCACCTATGCTGCGTTGAAGCTGTTCACCGGGCGGGCCCGGGACGTGCATGTGATGGTCTGGATCATCGCCGCTGTCTTCCTGTTCAAGTTCATCTACCTCGGCGGCGGCTGAACGGATCGGATCGTCCAGACCCGAACACGGCCGGCGCCGGCTGCCGGCGTGGCACCAGGAGGAATTTGCCCATGCTACGACTCGAGCTGGTCAACATCAGCAAGCAGTACCCGGCCGTCCGGGCCAACGACCGCGTCAGCCTGCGCGTCCAGCCCGGCGAGATCCACGCCGTGCTGGGCGAGAACGGGGCCGGCAAGTCGACCATGATGAAGATGATCTACGGCGCCGTCCGCCCCGACGAGGGCGAGATCCGCTGGAACGGCCAGCCGGTGGCCGTGCGCAACCCGCAGGAGGCGCGTGCGCTGGGCATCAGCATGGTGTTCCAGCACTTCAGCCTGTTCGACACGCTGACGGCGGCCGAGAACGTCTGGCTCGGGCTGGACAAGTCGCTGTCGCTGGCCGAGGTCACGCAGCGCGTCACCAAGGTGGCCAAGGAGTACGGGCTCGATGTCGACCCGCTGCGCCCGGTGCACACGCTGTCGGTCGGCGAGCGCCAGCGGGTCGAGATCGTGCGCGCGTTGATGACGAGCCCGAAGCTGCTGATCCTCGACGAGCCCACCTCGGTGCTGACGCCGCAGGCGGTCGAGCGGCTGTTCGTCACGCTGCGCAAGCTGGCCTCCGAAGGCTGCAGCATCCTCTACATCAGCCACAAGCTCGACGAGATCCGCGCGCTGTGCCACCACTGCACGGTGCTGCGCGGCGGCAAGGTCACCGGCGAGGTCGATCCGCGCACCGAGACCAACGCCGGGCTGTCGCGGCTGATGATCGGCGCCGAGCCGCCGCAGCTCAAGCACATCCAGGCGAAGCTGGGCGACGTGGCGCTCGAGCTGAAAGGCCTGAGCCTGGCCAAGCAGTCGCCGTTCGGCACCACGCTGTCGGACATCGCGCTCTCGGTGCGCGCCGGCGAGATCGTCGGCGTGGCCGGCGTCTCCGGCAACGGCCAGCAGGAATTCATGGCCGCGCTGTCGGGCGAGGATCCGCGCGCGCCGGCCGGCTCGATCCGCCTCTTCGGTGCGGACATCGCATCCGCCACGCCGCGGCGGCGGCGCAAGCTCGGCCTGTCCTTCGTGCCGGAGGAGCGGCTCGGCCGCGGCGCGGTGCCCACGCTGTCGCTGGCGCAGAACACGCTGCTCACGCGCACCGAGACGGTGACGGCGGCCGGCTGGATACGAACCGGAGCGGTGCAGAAGCTCGCCGAGGACCTGATCGCCCGCTACAACGTGAAGGCCGGCGGCGCGGGCGCCGCGGCCAAGAGCCTGTCCGGCGGCAACCTGCAGAAGTTCATCGTCGGGCGCGAGATCGACGCCAAGCCGAAGCTGCTGATCGTCTCGCAGCCGACCTGGGGCGTCGACGTCGGCGCCGCCGCGCAGATCCGCGGCGCGCTGCTGAAGCTGCGCGACGAGGGCTGCGCGCTGCTGGTCGTCAGCGAGGAGCTCGACGAGCTGTTCGAGATCTCCGACCGGCTGGTCGTGATCGCGCAGGGGCGGCTGTCGCCCAGCGTGCCGACCAACCAGGCGACGATCGAGATGATCGGCGAGTGGATGTCCGGCCTGTGGCCGAAGGATGGCGCCGCCCCGGCGGCGCGGGAGGTGGCCCATGCTTAAGCTCGAGGCGCGGCCCCAGCCGTCGAAAGTCATGTCGATCGCCTCGCCGCTGCTGGCGCTGGCGATCACCGTCGTCATCGGCGTCTGCCTGTTCCTGCTGCTCGGCAAGGACCCGCTGCGCGGCCTGCAGGTGTTCTTCGTCGAGCCGATGAAGAGCGCCTACGCGATCTCCGAGCTGGCGGTGAAGGCGACGCCGCTGATCCTGATCGCGCTCGGTCTCGCGGTGTGCTTCCGCTCCAACGTGTGGAACATCGGCGCCGAGGGGCAGTTCATCCTGGGCGCATTGTTCAGCGGCTGGGTGGCGATGCAGGCCGGGCCCGAGACCAGCCGCTGGATCGTGGTGCCGATCCTCGTGGCCGGCGTGATCGGCGGCATGCTGTGGGCGGGCATCGTGGCGCTCTTGCGCGACCGCTTCAACGCCAACGAGATCCTGGTCAGCCTGATGCTGGTGTACGTGGCCGACTTCGTGCTCGGCTACCTCGTCTACGGCCCCTGGAAAGACCCGAAGGGCTACAACTTCCCGCAGACCATCACCTTCGCCGCGGCGACCAAGATCCCGCGGCTGATCGACGGGCTGCGCGCGAACATCGGCGTGCTGATCGCGTTCGTGTCGGTGGCCGGCTTCTGGATCTTCCTGTTCCGCACCTACCGCGGCTTCCAGCTGCAGGTGGGCGGGCTGGCGCCGCAGGCGGCGCGTTACGCCGGCTTCTCGTCGCGCGCGGCGCTGTGGACGGCGCTGCTGATGTCCGGCGGCATGGCCGGCCTGGCCGGCGGGCTGGAGGCGGCCGGGCCGCTCGGCCAGCTCACGCCCTACGTGCCGGTGGGCTACGGCTTCGCCGCGATCATCGTCGCCTACGTCGGCCGGCTGCACCCGGTGGGCATCATCTTCTCGGCAGTGCTGATGAGCATGTTCTACATCGGCGGCGAGCTGGCGCAATCGCGCCTCGGGCTGCCGAAATCGCTGACCGGCGTGTTCCAGGGGCTGCTGCTGTTCACGCTGCTGGCCTGCGACACGCTGATCCACTACCGCATCCGCTGGACCTCGCCACCGCCCGCACCGGCCGCCCCCGCGGCCCGGCCGGGCGTGACGGCGGCGGCGCCTGCACTGAAGACCGGGGAGGGTGCCTGATGGACGCGTTCGCCTTGCTGATCGCCGCCACGCTGAACGCCGGAACGGTGCTCGCGCTGGCCGGCCTGGGCCTGTTGATCAACGAACGGGCCGGCGTGCTGAACCTGGGCGCCGAGGGAATGATGCTGGTGGCCGCGATCGCCGGCTTCGCCACCGCGGTGCACACCGGCAGCGACTGGCTCGCGTTCGCCGCCGGCGCCGGCGCCGGCGCGCTGCTGGCCGCGGCCTTCGGCGTGCTGGTGATCTGGCTGAACAGCAACCAGGTCGCCTCGGGCCTGGCGCTGAGCCTGTTCGGCACCGGCTTCTCGGCCTTCGCCGGCATCAAGTACACGCAGGAGAAGCTGACCGAGCGGGCGCAGTTCCACATCCCGGCGCTGGGCGACATCCCGTTCATCGGGCCGGCGCTGTTCCGCCAGCATCCGATGGTCTACCTGACGATCCTGTTCACGATCGCGCTGACCTGGTTCCTGTACCGCTCGCGCGCCGGGCTGGTGCTGCGCGCGGTGGGCGAGTCGCCGGAGTCGGCGCATTCGCTCGGCTACCCGGTGCGGCGCATCCGGATGATGGCCACGATGGTCGGCGGTGCGCTGTGCGGCGTGGCCGGCGCCTACATCTCGGTGATCTACACGCCGCTGTGGGTCGAGGGCATGGTGGCCGGCAAGGGCTGGATCGCGCTGGCGCTGACGACCTTCGCCACCTGGCGGCCGGCACGCATCCTGCTGGGCGCCTACCTGTTCGGCGGGGTCACGATGCTGCAGTTCCACCTGCAGGGGCAGGGCGTGGAGATCGCCAGCCAGTTGCTCAGCATGCTGCCCTACCTGGCGACGATCGTCGTGCTGGTGCTGATCTCGCGCAACGCGAACTTCATCCGCGTCAACATGCCGGCCTCGCTGGGGCGGCCGTTCTTCCCCGGCAGTTGAAGCCCGGCCCCGATCGATAATCCGCCGCCGCGCCGGGGGGCGCGGCGGCGACCGTGTGATCGTGTTTTTCACTGGAGACGACATGTCAGGCATTGCGAAGCGTTCCCTGTTGAAGTGGGCCGGCTGGAGCTCGCTGGCGGCCACCGCCGCGCTGGTGGGCTGCGGCAAGAAGGAGGAGCCGCCCGCTGCCGCTTCGGCGCCGGCCTCCGCGCCGGTGGCGGCCGCAGCGTCCGAGCCGGCCAAGGCCGAGCCGTTGAAGGTGGCGTTCGCGTACGTCGGCCCGGTCGGCGACGGCGGCTGGACCTTCGCGCACGACAACGGCCGCAAGGCGGTCGAGAAGGAATTCGGCGACAAGGTCGTCACCAGCTTCGTCGAGAAGGTGCCCGAGGCGGCCGACGCCGAGCGCGTGTTCCGCGACATGGCCGGCCAGGGCAACAAGCTGATCTTCGGAACCACCTTCGGCTACATGGAGCCGATGCTCAAGAGCGCGGCCGACCTGAAGGACGTGAAGTTCGAGCATGCCACCGGCTACAAGCAGGCCGAGAACATGCGCACCTACGATTCGCGCACCTACGAGGGCGCCTACATGGCCGGCGTGATCGCCGGCAAGATGACCCAGAGCAACACGCTGGGCGTGGTCGGCTCGATCCCGATCCCCGAGGTGATCCGCAACATCAATTCGTTCACCCTGGGCGCGCAGAGCGTGAATCCGAAGGTCAAGACCAAGGTGGTCTGGGTCAACGAATGGTTCAACCCGCCGAAGGAAACCGAGGCCGCGCAGTCGCTGATCAACGGCGGCGCCGACGTGCTGATGCAGAACACCGATTCGCCGGCCGTGCTGCAGACGGCCGAGAAGAACAACAAGTTCGCCTTCGGCTGGGACAGCGACATGACCGCCTACGGCCCGAAGGCGCACCTCGCGTCGGCGGTGATCAACTGGGGCCCGTACTACATCAAGGCCGTGCGCGACGCGCTCGAAGGCAAGTGGAAGGGCAATGAGGCCTCGTGGTGGGGCGTCAAGGAGGGCGCGATCGACATCGTGTCGATCTCCGACAAGGTGACGCCGGAGGCCAAGGCAGCGGTCGAGAAGGTCAAGGCCGGCCTGAAGGACGGCAGCTTCGTGATCTGGAAGGGCCCGATCGTCGGCTCCGACGGCAAGGAGATCCTGAAGAAGGACGAGGTCGGCGACGACAAGTTCCTGTCCGGCGTCAACTTCTACGTCAAGGGCGTGGAAGGCAAGGTGCCGTCGGGCAAGTGATCGTCGCGCAAGGGGTCGGGCGGGGCCACCGCCCGACACCGTGACGCGGAACGACTCATGAACCGCTGCTGATCCTGGCCGCGGCGGCATCAGCCGCTGCGGCCCGGATCACGCGTCGCCCACCCTCCCACACGATGATCCCGGTGCAGGCCATCGCGGTCGCCAGCGCGATCGAACCCGGCCAGGCGATCGGCGCGCTCAGCGGCGACCGCGAATTCGCCGTCTGGCGCGACGCCTCCGGCGCACTGCATGCCCACCCCGACCGCTGCCCGCACCGCGGCATGCGCCTGTCGTTCGGCTTCGTGCGCGACGACCGGCTGCACTGCGCGTACCACGGCTGGTCCTACGACGGCGGCGGCGTCTGCCGCCACGTGCCGGCGCTGCCCGCGTGGACGCCGCCCGAGACGATCCGCGCCGGCTGCCACGACGTGCGCGAGGCGCACGGGCTGGTCTGGCTCGCGCTGGCCGCCGCCGCGCTGCCGGGCCCGCTCGACGCCTGGCTGTCCCACCTGTCGCTGCCGCCGGGCCGCTTGGCGACGCCGCTGCGATCGATCCGCGTGACGGCGCCGCCCGACCGGCTGGCGGACACGCTGGTCGAGCAGTGCGCGCCGGGCGCTGTCGATGAAGTGCTGCCGGGCGTGTACGTCGT
>JBGAMJ010000142.1:0-14477 GCA_044223035.1 Piscinibacter sp. | reverse complement strand
CGCTCCGAATCGGCGGCCGGCTCTGGCTGCATGGTGGGCGGCTGCGTGCGGGCCGAGGCGGCCTGCGGCGGCTTTGTCGAGCTGGCGTCGCGCAGCGCGGCGGGCGCCGTGGGTGCGGCGGGTGCGGCGGCGGGTGCAGCGGGTGCGGCGGTCACCGGACGCTGTGCGCTGCTCGCAATGCGTGTCGGCAGGAAGTCGGTCGCGTGCGTGACGGCCGCAGTGGGCGCAAACGGCGCGGAGACGGCACGCGGCGGCGCCGCAACCGTCGGCGCATCGGCCCGGGGGCCGGTGGCACCGTGGCCGGGCAGCGTGATGCCGGGCCGCGGACGCGGCGGCACCTCGGCGCGGCCTTCCATCACGTCGCGCAGCGCGGCGATGCTCTGCGGCCGGTCGGCCGGCCGGATCGCGAGCGCCCATTCGATCGCGGCAAGGAACTGCGGCGACGCGCCCGGTTCGGCGTCCTCGCTGAGCAGCGGCACGTCGTCCTGCACCGCGCGCGCGGTGGCCGGCGGCGGCGGCGTGCCGCGCAGCAGGTAGAACACGACGGCGCCGAGCGCGTAGAGATCGGTCCACGGGCCCTGGCGGAGCTGCACCACCTCGGCATACTGCTCGATCGGCGCGTAGCTCGGCTTCAGGATCGCGGTGAAGGCCTGCGTGCGGTCGCTGATCGCGCGGCGCGCGGCGCCGAAGTCGAGCAGCACCGGCGCGCCATACGTCGGCAGCAGGATGTTGTCGGGCGCGATGTCGCGGTGGTAGACGCCTTCGCGGTGCAGCAGTTCGAGCGCGTCGAACATCGGGTTCAGCACCGAGCGGATCCAGGCCTCGCTCGGCGGCTCGGTCATCGAGCGGCGCACGTCGCGCAGCGTGCGGCCCTGCAGGAACGGCATCACCATGTAGGCAGTGCCGTTCTCCTCCCAGAAGCGGTAGACCTTGACCAGCGACGGGTGGTTGAAGCGCGCCAGCAGCCGCGCCTCGTTGACGAAGCTGCGCAGGCCGAGCGCGTAGGTTTCGGAATGAGCGCCGGAGCGGATCGACACCATCTGGCCCTGGCCGCGGCCGGCCAGCGCGCTCGGCATGTACTCCTTCAGCGCGACCTCGCGTTCGAGCGCATGGTCGCGCGCCAGGTACACGATGCCGAAGCCACCGATGCCGATGACCTTGAGGATCTCGAGTTCGCCGAACCGCGTGCCGGGCGGCAACGCATCGTGCTCGTCCAGGGCGGAGGGGGGTGCGGCGGCCGGCGTGGCCGGCGGGGTGGAAGCCATGGAAGACGGCCGTTTCGCGATGAGTTTTGTAGCTTAACCGAGGGTAGGCTGTGAACACTTCACGCCACATCCCTACTTTGCGGGGAGAAAGCTCCCCCGTTTTGACGAACGAAATCGTCGCTCCTGCGCACGATTTCCGTGCGTGACGCCGCCGCCGTGGCCGCGGCGCCCGCAGGGGGCGTCAGCGCCCGGCGACCTGCCGGCGCGTGCGCCGGGCGTGGCGCACCCAGCGCGCGAGCACCTGCGCGACGTGGTCGAGGTCCACCGGCTTCGACAGGAAGTCGTTCAGCCCGTTCTGCAGCGCGGCATCGCGTTCGGACACCGAGGCATCGGCCGTCAGCGCGATGATCGGCAGCCGGTTGGCGTCGAAGCGGGCGCGGATCGCTGCCGTCGCGGCCAGCACGGCGTCGTATTCGGCGTCGCCGCGCAGCACCGCATCGACCGCCTGGGCGCCGTCGGCCGCGGGGGTGACCACCGCGCCCCACTGTTCAAGCATCGCCTGCCCGACCAGGGTGTTCATCGGGTTGTCCTCGGCCAACAGGATGCGCGCGCCCTGCAGCGTGCGCACCACGATCTCTTTCTTTCCGGGCCGTTCGCGCGCCGGCCGTGCGCTCGGCATCGGCAGCTCGAGCCAGAAACGCGCGCCGTCGCCGAGTGCCGAGATCACGCCGACCGCCCCGCCCATCGACTCGGCCATCTCGCGGCATTCCGTCAGCGTCAGCCCCGGCCGGTTCGCGTCGATCGACTGCGTTCCGGGCCGGGGCGGAGGCGCGTGGAACAGCCGCGGCACCGCCTCCGGCGCGATGCCCGGCCCGCTGTCGATGACCTCGAAGCGCAGCCGCGCATCGTCGAGCGCGCTGACGCTCAGGCCGATGCGCCCCCGCAGCGTGTAGCGCAGCGCGTTGGCGGCGAACGCGGCCAGGAGCTGGCGCAGCCGTGTCGGGTCGCCGTCGACCCAGTGCGGCACGCCGCGACCGATCCTCAGCCGCAGGTCCAGCCCGCGCAGCCGCGCCAGCTCGGCGTGCGTGTTGCGAAAGCCCTCCAGCAGCCCGTGCAGGTCGAACACTTCGTGCCGCAGCGCGGGCCGGCCGGCGCCCGCCGGCGCCTGATCCAGCGCGTCGGCCACCGCATCACCGACGAGCTGGGCGCTGTCGGCCAGGCGCTCCAGGTAGGCGCGCTGGCGCAGCACCGCATCCGGCCGCTGCGGATCGATCGCCAGCGCCAGCCGCACCAGGCCGAGCAACGCGTTCAACGGCGTGCGGATCTGGTGGCTCGCCTGCGTGCGCAAGCTGCGGCGCGATTCGCTCGCCAGATCGGCCTCGTGGCGGGCGGCGGCGAGTGCTCGCTGGTCGCGCTGGCGATCCGACACGTTTTCTACGATCCACAGCGTGCCGCCGGCGCACGGCGCCGCGCGGTCGAACGCGCGCACGCGGACGTGGGCGGCGAAGCTGCTGCCGTCGCGGCGCAGCAGCTCGCGTTCGAGGTCGAGCGACACGGCGCCCTCGGCATCGGCCGCGCCGGGCCAGCAGTCGCCGATCGGGCGGCCCGCCAGCGAGCCGGCCGGCCAGCCGAGCCACTGCTCGATGCGCGGGTTGGCGCGCTGCACGCGGCCGTTGCGGCTGAGAACGATGCCCAACGGCGCGTGGGCGAGCAGCAGGTCGAGCGCGGCGCCGGGGTCGAGGTCGCCGGGGGCGGGGGAATCGGCGGGGGAATCGGCCGGGGAACTGGCGGGGGAACTGGCGGGGGAATCGGAGGATGCGTGGTGGGTCGTGCCGGGCATCCGCGCGCCCGGCAGCGGCGGGTCGTTCGCGGGCTCGCCGCGGAACGTACCGGATCCGCCGGCGGCATCGGGTGCGGCCGGCGGGTTCGGCAGCGTCGCGGGATCGTCGTCGGCGCGGGCATCGGACATGGGGTGATGCTCGCACGCCGCATGCCCGCGGGAGATCCCCGCGTCCATCATCGAGTGGGTGGCAGGGTCGTCTGCGGACTGCCGGCAACGTTTCCCGGCGGTTTGCCACGCCCGGCGCCCAGGCGCGGTGCCATCCACGGGTCCGGCGGCGTCGCCGTTCATCCGCCTGCGCGCCGTTTCGTTCCGCGGATCCCGCGGTTCGTCGCGCGGCGCTGTCGGCGCCCCGGCACGCTGCCTAGAGTTCGCTCCAACGCACCGGCAACCCGCCGGTACCCCGCCAGGAGCCCCTCATGATCGACCGCATCTTCGGCGCCGCCCTCGTGTTCTGCCTGCTCGCCGGCGGCACCGCGGCCACCATCTCCACTTGGTTCGACGAGCCCGCCGCCCGGCCCGCCGTCGCAACCATCCAGCTCGAGCGCGTCGTGATCACCGGCCAGCGCATCGCCGCCGACACCCCGCTGGCCGAAGCCGGCGCGACGCAACCGGCCGCCGCGCGCGTGCAATGACGTTCCGCACGGGCCGCCACGCCGACGGCGGCCCCTGCCCCGGCTGCCACCGAGCCGACCCGGTCACATCTGCCGGAAGACGTGCAGGAAGCTGCGGCTCACCGGCAGCAGCTCGGAGCGGCCCTTCAACTGGATCTCGGCCGTCTCGTTCAGGCCGCGGTTGACCTGCACCACCTGGTGAAGGTTGACGATCACCGAGCGGTGCACCTGGACGAAGCGGTCCGGGTCCAACTCGTCGGCGAGTTCGCGGATCGGCGTGCGGATCAGCGCCTCGCCGCCGCTCCACGCCACCAGCGTGTACTTTTCGTCGGCCCGCAGGTAGGCGACCTCGTCGACCGGGATCAGCCGCAGCGCGCTGCCCACCGAGGCCTTGATCCACTGCAGGTGCGCCCGCGGCGGCGCCCGCCGGCGCATCTCGGCGGACAGCTTCTCGATCACCGCCTCCAGCTCGGCGTCGCGCGCACCGGCGCTCGCAACCGCCGCAGCACCGAACGCCGACGCTGACGCTGACGCCGGCACCACACCAGGCCCGGCCGCCAGCCGCTCGCGCAATCGCGCCACCGTGTCGGCCAGGCGCTCATCCTCGAACGGCTTGAGCACGTAGTCGATCGCGCCCTGCTCGAAGGCCTGCACCGCGTAGCGGTCGTAGGCGGTGACGAACACCACCAGCGCACGCCGCGCGATCGAGCGCGCGGCGCCGATGCCGTCCAGCCCCGGCATGTGCACGTCGAGGAACACCACCTGCGGCGCATGCTCGTCGAACAGCTCCACCGCCTCGCGGCCGTTGCGTGCCTCGGCCACCACCTCCAGCGCCGGCCACAGCCGGGCCAGCTGCGAGCGCAGCCGCTCGCGCAGCAGCGGCTCGTCATCGGCGATCAGCGCAGTGACGCGCGAAGTGGGCGCTCCGTTCATCGTCCCTCCGGTGGCGGCGCATCGAACACGATCTCGGCGCGCAGGCCGTGCGGCGACAGCTCGCTCAGGCGCAGTTCCGCGCCTTCACCGAGGAAGCCTGCGAGCCGCGCGCGCAGGTTGTTCAGGCCGGTGCCGGGCGCGGCCTTCGGGTCCATGCCGGCACCGTCGTCGGCCACCCACACGCGCACGCGGTTCGACCCGTCGTCGCGCGCCGCGCCGACCTCGATCCGGCCGCCCCGCTCGCTCGGGTCGATCGCATGGCGGATCGCGTTCTCGACCAGCGTCAGCAGCGACATCGGCGGGAAGCGCAGCGGCTTCAGCGCGTCGGGCACGTCGACGTCGAACACCAGCCGGTCGGGCATGCGCATGCGCATCAGCCGCAGGTAGGCGGTCACCAGTTCGGCCTCGGTCCCGAGCGTCGGGTGCGTGTCGTTCAGGCGTGGCATGGCGGCGCGCAGGTAGGCGATCAGGTGGCCGAGCAGCGGCGCCGCCTGCGGCGAGCCCGACTCGACCAGCGCCTGCACGTTGGCCAGCGTGTTGAACAGGAAATGCGGCTCGATCTGCGCGTGCAGCAGCCGCAACTGCGCGTCGAGCGCCTGCCGCTCCAGCGTGCTGCGCTCGAGCGCGAACTGCAGCCCGTCGGCACGCGCCTGCGCGTCGCGCTCGCGGTACAGCGCCACCAGCGCCAGCAGCGGCCCGATCAACAGCCCCATGCCGGCGATCAGCAGGTAGCCCGAGAGATACCACTCGTTGCGCCAGACGAACAGCGGATCGCCGCCGGCGGCCGGCAGGTAGACCACGTAGGTCGCCACCGGCACCGTGAACACCACGGCCAGCAGGCGCGCCAACCAGCTCGGCAGCCAGGTCGACGGCAGGCGGCCGGCGGCGACGAACACCACCAGCATCAGCATCGCGATCACCAGCGTGCGGCCAAGCAGCACGCTGAACGGTGTCTCGAAATGCGGGTTCAGCGCGGCCGCCACGGCCACCGCGAACAGCACGGCGATCGTCAGCCGCTGCAGCGTGAGTTCGGCGCGGAAGGGCTTGTGCGCGGGCAGCGCATCGCGGGGGAGCGACATGCGCGCCACGATAGCGCGCGAGCGGCGCGGACAGGCCGCCCACTGCCCGCTCGTGCGACGGGCGGCGGGATCGGCGGTGTGGGCGACGGCGAAGGCGCGACCGGGTCGCCGATGCTCCCCCGCCCTGCGAACCGTCCCCCGCCCAGCGGGGTGGAGCGGCCGGGCGCGGGCGGTCAACGGGCGCGCCCTCCGCCTCCGGCCGATGACGCGGGGCGGGGCGCAGCGGCCGGGCGCGAACGGTCACCTGGCGCGCCCTCCGCCTCCGGCCGATCCCGCCAGGCGGTACGGAGCGGCCGCGCGCGGTCGCTCAGGCCCCGCCGCGCACCGGCCTCGCCGCCGCCTGCGCCAGCGTGTCGGCACTGTCGGCGAGGTGGGCGCAGGCCTCGGCGCCCAGGCCGGGGCGCCGCTCGGCCGCCTGGATCTTCGCCAGCAGCGCCTGCGCCTGCGCGCGCAGCAGGCTGCGCGCATCGGCGCGCGACAGGCTGCCCGGCCGCAGCAGCACCGACGCGATGCGGTTGACGTGCTCGCGCTGCAGCTCGCGCCGCGCGGCGGGGATGTCGCCGCCGCCGGCGCCCAGCTCGCTCCACACGGCCTGGTCCAGGCGCTGGTACAGCTCGGCGAGCCGCAGCGCGTCCTTCGGCGACTTCTGCTCGCTGTCGAGCAGGCGCGCGGCGACCGAATCGCTCAGCACCGCGCCGAGCACGCCGCGCTGCAGCTCGATCACCAGCGCGGCGAGCGAGAAATCGGTGGCGGCCAGCGCCTCGCCGGAGAACACCGCGTCGGTGCGCTCCTGGAAGTCCAGCGCCAGGCGGCGCTGCAGTGCCGGCGAGATGTTGAAGCTGTCGGCTGCGAGGAAGCCGGAGGTCAGCAGCGACAGCGCCGCGCGCTGCTCGGCCGCCGGCACCGGCTGCAGTGGATCGCGCCCGGTGCCGGCGTGGTCGCGCAGCGTGCGCACGCCGCCGATCTGGCGCGCCAGCACGCCGGCGGCGCGGCCCATGTCGCGCAGCGCGAAGGTGACGGAGCGGCGCAGCACGGCGTAGTCGGTGCCCTTCTCCAGCGTGCGCGTCTCCTGGCGTGCCAGCAGGTCGCGGCCGATCTCGACACGGCGCCGCGCGAAGGCCACCGCGTCGGAGCCCAGGTCGAACTGCAGCGATTCGGGGTCGATGCCGATGAAGTTGTCCTCGTCGGTGCCGTAGGCGAGCTCCGGCTCGGCGCTGCGGCCGGCGATCTGCGCCAGCGTCGCCGCCTCGGCGGCCGGCTCGATCGGCCGGTAGGCGTAGTCGATCGCCCAGTAGTCGTACGGCCCGAGTGTGGTGCTGAACGGCAGCGCCTGCACCGCCGCGGGCACGCCCGGCGCGGCCAGGTTGATCGGCGCGTAGTCCATCACCGAGCCGGTCAGCGCGTGCGTCTCGGTGAAGGCGCGGCTGGCGAGCTGCTGGTCGGTGTAGATGCGCGACGAGCGGAAGTTGTGGCGCAGCCCGAGCGTGTGGCCGACCTCGTGCATCGTCGTCATCCGCAGGTAGTCGGCGACGAATTTCTCGACTTCGGGGCTGGTCGGGTCCAGGTCGCCGCGCGCCTCCAGCACGTCCAGCCCGTAGCCGAGCTGTTCGGCCGCCTGGTCGGCGAACTCGCAGGCGTCGTAGCGGCCGCCGGGGCCGGCCGCCTGGTGCGCGTGGCCGGGCTCGTTGCCGAGGCCGATCACCTCGCCGCGCAGCGCACGCAGCGAGCGGAAGCTCTGACCGTCGATCACGATGTCGGCGTCGAGGATCTCGCCCGAGCGCGGGTCGACCTGGCTCGGGCCGACCGCGACGAACGGCGAGGTGGCCGAGGTCATCCAGCGGATCGACGCGTGGCCGAAGTCCAGCGTGTCCCAGTCGGCGTCGTCGGGCTGGGTGCGCACCTGGATCGCGCCGCGGAAGCCGATCGCCTCGAAGGCCTTGTTCCACTCCAGCACGCCGGCGGTGATCGGCGCGCGGTACTTCTCGGGGATCGTGCGGTCGAGCCAGAACACGATCGGCTTGACCGGGTCGGAGAGCGGCGAGCCCGGCTCCTTCTTCTCCAGCCGCCCGCGCTGCACGAATCGCTGGCGCGGCGAGCGCGTCAGGTCGTCGCTGAAATCGGTGAGGCCGGCGGTGAAGTAGCCGACGCGGGCGTCGGCCTTGCGCGGCGCCATCACGGTGGCCGGCATCGGGGCGAGCGAGTAGTGCAGCGTCATGAACAGGCTGCGCGGGTCCGGCACGGTGCGCGGCACGCTGGGCACCGGCGCACCGGGCGGCGTGCCGGGCTGCGGCACCGCGATCGTGCCGGTCGCGAAGTGGCTCAGCACCTCCACCACCAGCAGCTCGCGCGAGCCGCGCACCGCGGTGATCGCGGAGTTGCGCGCGTCCAGCGTGTATCCCTGGCGGTAGCTGCGCTGCAGGGCGAGCGCGGTGCCGAGCATGTCGTTGATGAACAGCGGATTCGCCTCCACCAGCACCGACTTGCGCTCCGGATGCGGCTGGCTCAGCACCGCGGTGCTGGCGAGCAGGCTGGGCGAGAAGCCGACGTCCACGGCGCGGCCGGTCGGCGTGTTCGGCGCGGCGACGAACGAGGTGTTGCGCGCGAGCATCTGCAGCTGGTTGTGCACGCGGCGGAACTCGATCACCGCCTCCTCGCCCATCAGCCCACCGTAGAAGCGCGGCTCGCCGATGCCGGTCTTGAACTTCGGCGACAGGAAGAACGGCCGGTCGAAATCGTCCGGCTTCAGCTCGAGCCAGAACTTGTCATCCTTCTGCCAGAGCGTGAACAGGCCGTCGATGCGCTTCGCGTCCTTGACGATCTCGGCGAACGGCCGCAGCGGGCCGCTCGGCGTGGCCGGCAGCGGCGCCCCCGGCGCGGCCGGCGCCGACGCGCTGCCGGCGGGGGGCGTGACGCGGGCCGTGGCAGCATCGGGAGCGCGCGGCGCATTGGCCGCCGGCGGCGTGGCACACCCGGCCAGGGCCAGCAGGCCGGCCAGCGCGGCGGGGATGAGGCGATCGGAGCGGACGACGGTCATGGTGGTCGGGATCAGGCGGGGGGCGGCGCGGATGGCGCGGCGGGCGGCGGGGCGGACGGCAGGACGAGCAACGGGACGGGGCGCGGCGGCGATGGCGGGGCGACATATGTCGCCTCCCAACCGTGAAGCATGGTGCAAGGCGCACGCCGAGGGACGCGTGGGGCCATCGAACGACACCGAATTGTGTTGAATCGTTCCCGGGTCGACCCGGTCTTTCTGTCGGCGGTGGGGCTGGCGATGCTGCTGCATGCGGTGCTGGTGCTCGGGTGGCTGCGGACGGATCGGGCCGGATCGATGGCGGTCGTGGGGCCGGCGGCGGCGCGGATGACGCTGCGGTGGCTCGGCGACGTGGGGGACGCGGGCCCAGGATCGACGGCGGGGCTGGAGCGCGGGTCGTCTCGGGGCCGCGAGACGCCGCCGTCGCCGGAGGGCGTTGCGGTCGACAAGCGTGCGGATGCGAACCGGGCTGCGCCGCTGCGGCCTGTCGATGCGAGCCCGCGCCATCCAGACTCCGAATTCGGCAGGGGCGCCGAACCGATCGGCGTCGGCGTCGGCGTCGGCGTCGGCGTCGGCATCGGCGTCGGCATGCCAGCGGAACATTTCGCGCCGGCAGCCGAGCCGCCGGCGTCATTGGACCTCGACCTGCCGCCGTCCGCCGCGCGTCGACAAGACGCTCCCGGCGCTCGCCCACCGAGCGTCCGCGATCAGGCGCTGACCGACCCGCGAGCCAATCGTGCGTTGACGACGCGCGAAGGCCGCCTGGCGCAATCTCTGGGCACCGATGACACGATTCAGGAGGAGTCCCGCGGCGACGGCCGCCGACGCATCCGGCAGGGCCGCGACTGCGTCGACCTGCGCCCCCAACGCGCCGCCGAACTCGACCCGTTCAATACCGCCGTGCGGCCGGCGCCGATGCTGGCCGAGGGCTGCGGGCCGAAGTGACGTGCCGACGCGTCGTTTCACGCCGCGGCGACGTTGGTGCCGATGAACATTCGCGTGACTCAATCCCTCGTGTGTGCCGCCGCGTCATACATCTTGATGGCGGCGCCGCAAGCGTGGATGCGTCGCGGCTTGTCCGAATGACATAGTACCCACTCGTCGTCGACTGTCCGCACTGACGACTGTGACGCCGCCGGTTTGCCTGACTTCCGCCCGGAATGTGCTCAAAGGCCGATCGATTTGTGATTCCCATCGAAATTTCGGTCGAAGACATGTCTGTCCACACCAGCCCCCGCCGGATCTGGCTTGCCATCGCACTTTACGGGACATGGCTCCCCGGACTCGTCGAAGCCCAGTCGCCGCTCGTCAGTCCGGCCGAGATCGCCACGCCGCTGACGATCGTCGCTCCGGAATTTCCAGCCAACTCATCCGCGAAACCGGCTGGAACACGTGTGGAAGTCGTCGGAACTGTCATCGCCAACGGTGAATTCGAGCCGACAAGCATTCTCGCCGACGCTGGAGAAGAACAATTCGCCGAAGCCGTGCGCAACGTTCTGCGGTGGTGGAAGTTCGTTCCCGCCATCGACTTGAAGCGATGCGCGCCGACAGCTGCGCCCTCTCGGTTCGAAGTGTGGTTCGAAGGTTCCGATTCTTCGTCTCATGGATTCTTTCTATCGTTCCCCAAGGTTGCTGCGACCATGCAGGCAATCCAGTACACGTCAATTGATGCGCCGGGCATAACATATCCACGCAAGTTCATCGGCATAGAAGGCGAGGTTCGCGTGTTGTACCTTGTGGATCCGGAAGGCCGAGTCAAGTCTGCCATCGTCCGGTCCAGCACGCCCTATGGCGCATTCGATGAGGTCGTTCTGGCGGCGGCAAGGGAGACCACGGTGACATGGAAGGATCCAAAACCAGCGTCCGATCTCTGCCTGGAGCGAACTCACCAGTTTTGCATGCAATGGAGACGCGAGACAAAGGTAGAGTTCGATCGGTGCCGCGATCAGAGGTAGAAACATCCGCGCGGCGTCGGTCGTCGGTCGTCGCTTCACACTGTTGAGAAGAAGCACTGGAAGCTTCGCGCTAACGTCACATGCCGTGCAATCCTGAACTCCGTGAAGCCAAGCTTTCCGATGCCCAAGCGCTGTTCGAGGCGCATGTGGACTCGGTTCAAAATCTATGCACGGGGGCATATTCTGAAGAACAGCTTGCGGTGTGGTTCGAGGATCGATCGCCCGAGATCTACCGAACCGCGATCGAGACGGGGCAGATCTGGTTGGCTGAGCAAGACGGATCGGTACTCGGCTTCGTCGGTTTCCAGGCTGGAGAAATCACGCTTCTTTTTGTTCGCCGGCGTGCTTCCGGTCTCGGCATTGGAGAGCGACTGTTTCGCCTTGGCATGCAGAAAGCGGAATCCGGATTCGGCGGGCCATTGACCGTGGTGGCTACCGAGAATTCGCGATCGTTCTATCAGAAATTCGGCTTCGTGCCAGTGTGTCGCGACTTCTTCGTTCGCGGCAAACAAGATGTGCATATTGACGTTGTCGTCATGCGGCGGCCCTCACGCAACCTGTAATGTCGCAGAACATGTTTTCCGACGAATACATCATCACCACAGACGTGCGCCGCTTCGATCTCAACGCCATTCACGCCTTTCTGAGTCGAACCTATTGGTCGCCTGGCATTCCGCTGGCCGTTTTCGAAAAGGCTGTCGAGAACTCACTTTCATTCGGCATACTTCACGGCCAAGAGCAAGTCGGATTCGGCCGCGTCGTCACGGACAGGGCGACGTTCGCGTATCTGGCGGACGTCTATGTCGTCGAGGCACATCGCGGCAGGGGACTCTCGAAACGTTTGCTCCAGGCGATTGACGCCCATGGCGACTTGCAAGGCCTCAGGCGATTCCTCCTGGCAACGAAGGATGCGCACGGCTTGTATGCGCAGTTCGGTTTCCAGGAACTCTCGAACCCTTCGCGCATGATGGAAAGGTGGAATCCCAACGCATACAATCAAGTATCGTGATTCTGCCTGCAAGCGTTACTCCGTATGCCGGCCCGTTCAAGACAAACCCCGCCCGCTGCAGGCGCATGAACGCTCTGCTCGCGCCAACGGCTCGTTGGTGCAAATCGGATTCAGAACCGGCTGAATTTAAGTATTCAATCACGACGACATGCCAAACGACATTCGCGCTTTCTTCGAAGCTTATCGCAACGCCTTCAATCGGCTCGACGGCGAGGCGGTTGCCCGCCTCTACGCCATTCCCTCCGGGATCGTCAGCGACAGGGGATATACTCACTGGATAGCCCATGAGGAAATACGCGACAACATGGTCGCGCTGTGCGGCCTCTACGCAGAAAACGGCTTCGTCGCGGCCAAGTTCTCTGCGGGCGCATTCATTCGCCAAGGCGATATGTTTGCCGTTGCGGACATCGCATGGAATATCGAGCGCACCGCGGGAAACGAACCGTGGCGCTTCGATACGACCTACAACCTGATGCGCACCGCGGAGGGTTGGCGTATCGTCTTGTGTACCGCCTACAGCGAGCAGCGACTCAGCGCATCGCCTGCCCCGTGACCACTCCCGTGAGTGGCCCCCCGCGATCCGGCAATCCATTCAGGCGTACCACAAGCCAGGACCCCCGATGAACCCACAACCCGTTCGCCTGTACGTCGACTCCCAGTTCGCCAGCCCGTATGCGATGTCGGCATTCGTGGCGCTGCACGAGAAGGGCCTGTCGTTCGAGGTCTCGCCCGTCGACCTCGGTGCCCACGAGAACCAGAGCCCGGCCTTCGCGCAGCGATCCCTGACCCGCCGCGTGCCGACCTTGCAGCACGGCGAGTTCCATCTCTCGGAATCGTCCGCCATCACCGAATACCTCGATGAGGCATTCCCCGATACGCCGCTGTATCCCACGGAGATACATGACAAGGCCCGGGCGCGCCAGGTTCAGGCGTGGTTGCGCAGCGATCTGATGCCGATCCGGCAGGAGCGCTCCACGGAGGTGGTCTTCTACGGCCTCAAGAAGCCGCCGCTTTCGCCGGCGGCGCGGGAATCGGTGGACAAGCTCGTGTCTGCGGCGGAATGGCTGCTGCCAGCCGGGGTCGACCATCTCTTTGGCACCTGGTGCATCGCGGACGTGGACCTGGCCCTGATGCTCAATCGGCTCGCGTTCAATGGCGACCCGCTGCCCGAGAGGCTCGTCCGGTACGCACAATTGCAGTGGCGGCGCCCCACCGTGCAGCGATGGGTGAATCAAACGCGCCCAACGTGGTGAGCGCTTCACCGGGGAGGTCGATATGTTCGCAGGTCATCTCGGCGCGGCATTGGCCCTCGGGCGCGCGGAACGGCGCGTCAACCTGGGCGTCTTGGTGGCGGCGGCGCTCTTCCTGGACCTGATTCTCTGGTTGTTCGTCCTGCTGGGTCTGGAATCGGTCGTGATCCCAGCGAACTTTGCCAGGACGCATCAACCGGAGTTTGTCTTTCCATACTCCCATGGCCTGCTCGCTGCCATCGCGTGGTCGGCCGTGGTGGGCATCGCGACAGCCGCCTTGTATCGCCCCTCGAGAATGCCCAGGCTGCGCGTCGCGGTGTTTGTCGGCATCGCGGTGTTATCCCATTGGCTGCTTGACGCGCTGGTACACGCCCCCGAGCTGCCGCTCGTGGGCGAGGGTTCGCGGAAGGTCGGCTGGGGCCTCTGGAACAACATGCCCGCCGCGCTGGCGGTCGAGGCCGTGTTGACGCTGGCAGGCCTTTGGCTGTTCGTGGCCGCAAGCGGCATCGCTCGCGGCCGGAAGATCGCACTCATCGCGCTGACCTGCGTCACGCTGGTATTCACGATCATCGGGATGACCGTGGCCCCGCCGCCGCCGTCGGTCGTTGCGATGGCGTCCAGTTCGCTGGTCACTATCGTGCTTGTCTGCGCGCTCGTCGGATGGTTCGCAAAGGGAGCGGCGTGACGCAAGCCAAGGTGCAACTTCGCCGAGCGATCGTCGAAGACGCCGCGCCCATCAGCGCGCTGATCCGAAGCCTCTCGAAGGCTTTCGTGCTCGACCCCGACGGGTCCGGTGCGGATCGGTTCTGGGCTTCGGTATCCGAAACGGCCGAGGCCAGCTATATCGCGAGTACGCGCTATCGCTATACCGTGGCGGTCGCCGGCACCGAGCTGGGCGGTTTCATCGCGATGCGGGACGCGGGTCACGTCTTTCACCTGTTCGTCGCACCACCGTCTCAACGACAGGGCCTCGCATCCCGACTCTGGGCGCACGCTCGGGAACAGGCCGTTCAGGCAGGCCACGGCGCCGCCTTCACGGTGAATTCCTCGCTCGCGGCCGTCCCGGTCTACGAGCGCTTCGGATTCGTTCCCGCCGGCGAAGTGATCCGGGCCGACGGCATCGCGTTTCTTCCGATGCAGTGGGCGCCGGCCCGTCACCCGGCGATCACTTCAACGCCTTGAACCGCACCCGCTTCGGACGCGCACCTTCCTCGCCCAGGCGCTTGCGCTTGTCGGCCTCGTATTCCTGGTAGTTGCCGTCGAAGAAATTCCACTTCGAGTCGCCTTCGGCCGCCAGGATGTGGGTGGCGATGCGGTCGAGGAACCAGCGGTCGTGGCTGATCACCATGATCGAGCCGGCGAATTCGAGCAGCGCGTCTTCCAGCGCGCGCAGCGTTTCGACGTCGAGGTCGTTCGACGGTTCGTCGAGCATCAGCACGTTGCCGCCGGCGATCAGCGTCTTGGCCAGGTGCAGCCGGCCGCGTTCGCCGCCCGAGAGGTTGCCGACGAGCTTCTGCTGGTCGTTGCCCTTGAAGTTGAAGCGGCCCAGGTAGGCGCGCGA
>JBGAMJ010000141.1:0-14491 GCA_044223035.1 Piscinibacter sp. | reverse complement strand
CGGCCCCGAACTCCCAGACGGTGCCGCTGCCGCAGGCCTCGAGCGCCTGGCGGACCTGCACCGCCAGCGTGGCACCGAACACCGGCGTCAGCTCCGGCGCGGTGACGAAGTCGCTGCCCGACGACGGCATCGTGCCGAACTGGCGGTTGCCGCGGGCGTAGTAGCCCAGGCCCGGCTCGTACAGCGCCATCGCCATGTAGCGGTCGAAGCCGATCCAGCCGCGCGCCGCGGCGATGGCCTCGTGGATCCGCCGGACGAGCGGCGCCGATACACTGCCTGCCCCTGCGTCAGACGACCCCATGCCGGCCATTATGGGCAGCCGCCCCACGTCCGCCCCTGTCCCCGAGCCGACGCGTCCGTCGCAGCTGGCGACCCCGCGGCCTGTGGCGCTCGTCACCGGCGCGGCGCGGCGCATCGGCCGCGTCATCGCGCTGGACCTCGCCGCCGCCGGCTGGGACGTGGCGGTGCACGCGCACCGGTCGATGGACGACGCCGCGCAGACCGCCGCCGACGTGCGCGCCGCCGGTGGCCGCGCCGAGGTCTACTCCGCCGATCTCTCCGACGAGGCCGCCTGCGCGGCGCTGGTGCCCTGCGTGCACGGCGAGATGGGCCGCCTGGACGCCGTGGTCAACAACGCATCGCTGTTCGAGCACGATGAGGTGGCCAGCTTCGGCACCGCGACGCTGGAGCGCCACCTGCGCGCCAACACCGTGGCGCCGGTGCTGCTGGCGCGCGCGCTGCACGCGTTCGGCGGCACGGGCGTGGTCGTGAACCTGCTCGACCAGAAGCTGTGGAACCCCAACCCCGACCACTTCTCGTACACGCTGTCGAAGGCCGCGCTGCAGGCGGCGACGGTGATGCTCGCGCAGGCGCTCGCGCCGCAGGTGCGCGTGTGCGGCGTGGCGCCGGGCGTGACGCTGCCGTCCGGCCCGATGGACGAAGCCGCCTTTGCCGCCGCGCACCGCATGACGCCGCTGGGTCGCTCGTCGACGCCCGAGGACATCGCGCGGGCGGTGCGCTTCCTGATCGAGTCGCCGGCGATCACCGGCACGACGCTGATCGTCGACGGCGGCCAGCACCTGAGCGGCCAGCCGCGCGACGTGATGTTCCTGCCCCGCGCGGAGGCCTGAATGCCGTCCGACCTGCTGATGCACCCGCGCCTGGCCGACTGCCGGCGCCTGTTCCTGCGCGACCACGAGGTGCACGTGGACATCGGCGTGCACGCGTTCGAGAAGCGCGCGCCTCAGCGCCTGCGCATCAACGTCGAGTTGTTCGTGCCGCTGGCGCGCTCGCAGCCGCGCCGCGACCGGCTCGACGAGGTGGTCGACTACGACTTCGTGCGCGAGCGTGTCGCCGAGCGCGTGGCGCGCGGCCACATCGAGCTGCAGGAGACGCTGTGCGACGACCTGCTCGCGGCGATGCTCGCGCACCCCGGCGTGCGCGCCGCGCGCGTCTCGACCGAAAAGCCCGACGTCTACCCCGACAGCGCGGGCGTGGGCTGCGAGGTGTTTGCCATCAAGGACAGCGTATGAGTGCCGTGCTCGACGATTCCGCCAAGGCCGCGGCCAAGGCCGCCTTCGAGGCCAACAAGCTGTCCAAGCGGCTGCACCGCCAGGTGGGGCAGGCCATCGCCGACTTCAACATGATCGGTGACGGCGACAAGGTGATGGTCTGCGTCTCGGGCGGCAAGGACAGCTACGCGCTGCTCGACGTGCTGATCAACCTGCGCCAGCGATCGCCGGTGCGCTTCGAGCTGGTGGCCGTCAACCTCGACCAGAAGCAGCCCGGATTCCCGGCCGAGGTGCTGCCGGCCTACCTGGCGAGCCGCGAGGTGCCGTTCCGCATCGAGACGCAGGACACCTACTCGATCGTCAAGCGCCTGATCCCCGAGGGCAAGACGATGTGCAGCCTGTGCTCGCGGCTGCGGCGCGGCATCCTGTACCGCGTCGCCAGCGAGCTGGGCGCCACGCGCATCGCGCTCGGCCACCACCGCGACGACATGCTGCAGACGCTGTTCATGAACATGTTCTTCGGCAGCCGCCTGAAGGGCATGCCGCCCAAACTGGTCAGCGACGACGGCCGCCACGTCGTGATCCGCCCGCTCGCCTACGTGCCCGAGACCGACCTCGAGCGCTGGGCCGAGCACCGGCGCTTCCCGATCATCCCGTGCACGCTGTGCGGCAGCCAGTCGAACCTGCAGCGCGTGCAGATCAAGCAGATGCTGCGCGACTGGGACCGGCGCTTCCCCGGCCGCGTCGACAACCTGTTCACCTCGATGGGCAACATCGTCCCGTCGCACCTGATGGACCGGAACCTGTACCCGTTCACCAGCCTCGAACCGCGAGGCGTGGCCGATCCGGGCGGCGACCGCGCCTTCGACGACGATGACGATTGCGCAACGACGGCGGCGGCCGCGCCGATCCGCCTGCACCCCCGCGAAACGGATGAAGAAGCCGAGCAGGGGATCGACGTGCGAACCGAAGTGGACACCGAGGCCGGTGCCGGCTGATCCCGCGCCCGCCGCCCGCGGAACCCGGCGACCGAGCCGAAGGAGCCGAACGATGTGGAATGCACTTGTACGCGCCGCCGCGATCGGCACTGTCGCGGCACTCGCCGGCTGTGCGGCGATGAACTCGGTGACGAGCGACGTCTCGACCTACAGCCAGTGGCCGGCCGGCCGCGCGCCGAGCACCTACGCCTTCGAGCGCCTGCCGTCGCAGCAGGCCTATCCGGAACGCCAGCAGCAGCTCGAGGACGCCGCCCGCGGCGCGCTCGCGATGGCAGGCTTCCGCCCGGCGGACGATGCCGCGGCGGCCGACGTGAGCGTGCAGGTCGGCGCGCGCATCTCGATTTCCGACCTGTCGCCCTATGACGACCCGCTGTGGTGGCACGGCGGCCTGGGCCGCTACCCGTGGCACGGCACGCGTTTCGGCGCGCGCTACGGCGGCGGCGGCTTCGGCCTCGGCATGAGCTTCACGGCGCCGATCTACGAGCGCGAAGTCGCCCTGCTGATCCGCGACCGGCGCACCGGCCAGGCGCTGTACGAGGCCCGCGCCACGACCGACGGCATGTCCTCGTCGATCGACGGCCTGCTGCAGCCGATGTTCGAGGCCGCGCTGAAGGACTTCCCGCAGACCGGGATCAACCCGCGACGGGTGACGACGCCGCTCCACTCCTGACGCGGCCGCCGCCGCGCGGTGCGGCGTGCGGGGGATTCGCCGGTGCCGTCACGGCCGCTCCGCCGCCAGCGCGCGGGCGTCGTCCGCCCAGGCCTGGAGGCGCTCGGCCGCGGCCTGGCGCTGGGCTGGCGTCGTCTGGTTGTGGATCTGCGCCGCGAAGGCGCAGTTGTACTGCTTCACCTGCTGCTGGTAGACGCGGTGCATCTCGCGCGGCGAATTGCGCGCGTGCTCGCCCATCACGCGCAGCGCCGCCTGGAAGGCGTCGGACGTCGCGCGCTCGGCGACCAGGCGGCGCAACGTCTGCAGCACCTCCTGCTGCAGGCGTTGCCGCTCGCCGAGCGAACGCACCGGATCGAAGGGCGACGCGTCGGCGCCGTCGCGCACGCGCTGGCGCTGCTCGTCGTCGAAGCGGCCATAGATCATTTCGAAGCGCTCGAGCGTGCGCTTGTACGAGTCGTCGCGCCGGGCCTGCGGCGTGCCATCGATGAAGTCCTTCGTGAAGGTGGCGTTCTGCTTCGCGTACTGCCGCTCCAGGTGCGCGAAGTTCGCCGGCGTGAAGGTGCTCATCGTGTCGGCCATGGCCGGCAGCGCGTGGTCCACCGCGGTCTGCGCGCGTTGCATCAGGTCGTCGAACCAGCGGCAGACCTGCTGCGGCGACACCGGCTCGGCGACCTCCGAACGCAGCCGCGCGAGCTGCGTGGCGTAGTCGGGCAGCTGCGTCGCGCGGTGCCAGCGGAACCAGTCGTCGATCGCGTTGCGCACCATCGGCGCCTGCGCGTCGTTGAAATCGACGTAGCCGTCGAGCCACCAGTAGGCGAGCGTCGGTGCCTGGTTGTACGCCAGCCGCACGGTGCTGCAGCCGGCGAGCAGCAAGGCCAGCGTCAAGGCGGAGAGCAACGCCAACAGCGGCACGAACCGCGCCCGGGCGGCGGCAACGGGGCCACCGATAATCCGGCGCTTCATGGGGGACACAGGCATGGCTCTGGACATCGTGATCATGGCCGCGGGCAAAGGCACCCGCATGAAGTCGGCGCTGCCCAAGGTGCTGCACAAGCTGGCCGGGCGCAGCCTATTGCAGCATGTCCTGCAAACCGCCGCCGGCCTGGGGGCGGACCGCATCGTCGCGATCACCGGCCATGGCGCCGACGCGGTGGAGGCCGCGGTGGCCGCACCGAACCTGCAGTTCGTGCGCCAGATGCCGCAGCTCGGCACCGGCCACGCGATGCAGCAGGCCGTGCCGGTGCTCGACGACACCGGCACCACGCTGATCCTGAACGGCGACGTGCCGCTGATCGAGCCGGCCACCGCCCGCGCGCTGGTCGAGGCCTGCGGCGGCGAGCGGCTCGCGCTGCTGACGATCGAGCTGCCCGACCCGAGCGGCTACGGCCGCATCGTGCGTGAAGGCGAGGCGGTGCGCGCGATCGTCGAGCACAAGGACGCCACGCCCGCTCAGCGCGCGATCCGCGAGGTCTACACCGGGATGATGGCGGTGCCGAACGCTGCGCTGAAACGCTGGCTGGCCCGGCTGACGAACGACAACGCCCAGGGCGAGTACTACCTGACCGACGTCGTCGCGATGGCGGTCGCCGACGGCGTGCCGGTGGTCGCGGCGCACCCCGGCAGCGAGACCGAAGTGCTCGGCGTCAACAGCCCCGTGCAGCTCGCGGACCTGGAGCGCCGCTTCCAGCGCGCCTGCAGCTCGCGGACCTGGAGCGCCGCTTCCAGCGCGCCCGCGCCGACGCGCTGATGGAAGCCGGCGTGCGCCTGGCCGACCCGGCGCGGTTCGACCTGCGCGGCGAACTCGCCTGCGGCACGGACGTCGAGGTCGACGTCGGCTGCATCTTCGAGGGCCGCGTCGAGCTGGGCGACGGCGTGCACGTCGGCGCGCACTGCGTGATCCGCAACGCGACGATCGCCGCCGGGGCGGTGATCCACCCGTTCACCCACATCGACGGCGAATCGCTCGGCGTCAGCGTCGGCCGAGGCTCGCTGATCGGCCCGTTCGCCCGGCTGCGCCCGGGCGCCCGACTCGGCAACGAAGTGCACATCGGCAACTTCGTCGAGGTCAAGAATTCGACGCTGGCCGACGGGGCGAAGGCCAACCACCTGGCCTACCTGGGCGACGCCACCGTCGGTGCACGCGTCAACTTCGGCGCCGGCAGCATCACCGCGAACTACGACGGCGCCAACAAGCACCGCACGACGATCGGCGACGACGTGCATGTCGGCAGCAACTGCGTGCTGGTGGCACCGCTGACCATCGGCGCCGGCGCGACGATCGGCGGCGGCTCGACGATCGGCAAGGACGCGCCGGCCGGCCAGCTCACCGTGGCACGCGCGAAGCAGGTGTCGCTCAGCGGCTGGACGCGGCCGGCGAAGGCGCGCTGACGCCCGCTGCGGAGCTCAGGCGGGCCCCGGGGTGGCGCCCGGCGCCGCACCCTCTCGCTGCGCCATCCGCTCGACGGTTTCGGCCGCCAGGCACAGGTCGTCCCACGCGCGCGCCTTGTCTTCCAGGTTGCGCAGCAGGTAGGCCGGGTGGTAGGTGACCACCAGCGGCACGCCCTGGTAGGTGTGCACCCGGCCGCGCAGCCGGCCGACCGGCTCGTGGCTGCGCAGCAGGCTCTGCACCGCGAACCGGCCCATCGCCAGGATGATCCGAGGGCGCAGCAGCTCGACCTGGCGGATCAGGAAAGCCTCGCACTGCGCCAGCTCGTCCGGCTCGGGGTTGCGATTGCCGGGCGGCCGGCACTTCAGCGTGTTGGCGATGTAGACCTGCCGAGCCGGGTCGGCGCCCGGCGTCTCGGCGCGCGACAGGCCGATCGAGCGCAGCATGCTGTCGAGCAACTGGCCGGAACGGCCGACGAAAGGCTCGCCCTGCCGGTCTTCCTGCTCGCCCGGCGCCTCGCCGACGACCATCCAGTGCGCCGAGGTGGCGCCTACGCCGAACACCGTCTGCGTTCGCCCGCGGCACAGCTTGCAGGCGGTGCAGGCCTCGACCGCGGCGCGCAGCGCCGGCCAGTCCATCCCCGCCACGCCGGTGGCGCGCGCGCCGAGCGGCGGCGGCTCGGCCACCCGGGCCGACGCGGCGATCGGCTCGGCGACCTGGGCGGGCGGCAAGGTCGGCAGGGTCGGCAAGCTCGGCAAGGTCGGAGATTCCGGCCACACGGGCGTGTCGCCGACCGCATCCGCGTGCGCATCGTCGTCGGCCCGCTCACCAGCGCCAGCGCCCGCGAGCGCCTCCGCCTGCGGCCACGCCCGCAGGCCCATCTCCGCGAGCATCGCGCGCTGGCGCTCAGTCCAGCGCATCGCGACGCTCCCCCACGTCCAGGCTCATCACGATCGCGTCTTCGCGCCGGCCACCGTCGGCGGGGTAGTAGCCGCGGCGCAGCCCGACCTGGCGGAAGCCGTAGCGCCGATACAACTCGAACGCCCGCTGGTTGCTCTGCCGCACCTCGAGCCAGAGCTGCGACAGCATGCGCGCGGCGCAGGCGCCCACCAGCTCATCGAGCAGATGGCGCGCATGCCCACGGTGTTCGGCGGTGGGAGCGATGGTGATGTTGAGCAGGTGCATCTCGTCGACGCCGTTCATCGCCACGACGTAGCCGCAGACCGGCCCGCGCTCGACGCGCAGCACCCACGCCAGGTAGCCCGCGGCCAGCGAATCGATGAAGTTGCCGCGCGTCCACGGGAAGGCGTAGGCCAGCTGCTCGATGGCCATCACCGCGTCGAGGTCGGCCACCGTCATCGGCCGCAGTTCGCGACGGTCGCTCGGCAGCGCGCTCACGGTCGAACCTCGTCCGAGCCGTGCACCGGCCGATCGCCGCCGGCCGCGGGGCCGTTGCGGAAAGCCTCCGGAGCGCGCGCCCTTCGCGGCGTCGTCACGGCGCGACACCCACGTCCACCCCCGCGGCCGCGCCGGCGGCGGCGGCCTTTGCCGCGTCGCGCTCGGCGGTGGTTTGAGCGACCTTGTCGCGCACGTACAGCGGCAGAGCCTGCGCCGCATCGACGGCGGCGCCGGCTCGCCACGCCGCATCGGCCAACCGCAGCAAGGCTGTGCCGCGCGGCAAGGCGTTCGGCGAGCGGCGCGCGGCGGCGGTGACCAGCGAATCGCCGAAGGCGGACAGCGCGCTGCCGGCCACGTGCGACGGTGGATCGGCAGCCCAGCGCGCGTTCAGCGCAGCGGCGTCGGTCAGGTATGGGGCCACCGAGAGCCGCCATCCGCGCGCGTCGCACACCGCCCGCGCCGCGTAGATCTCGTTCATCCGCGCATCCATCGCCACCCAGACCGAGGCCAGCGACCCGCCCCCGCATTCATCCGCGTCCGAATTCTGCGCGTCGACCGCGACGGCCAGCAGCGTGTCGATCGGCAGCACCGGGCGCCCCGCGCCGAGCGCGAGCCCTTGCGCCACCGCGCAAGCGGTGCGCAGACCCGTGAACGCGCCGGGGCCGCGGCCGAAGGCGATCGCGTCCAGGTCGGCCACGCGCATCCCGGCCTGGCCGAGCAGGTCGAGGATCGCCGGCAACAGCGAGGCCGATGCCTTCGCGCCGCCGGGCGCCTCGTGCAGCCAGACGCGCGCGTCACGCTGCAGCGCGACGCACATCGTCTCGGTCGCGGTGTCGAACGCGAGCAGCGCCGTCACGACCGCTCCCGGCGATCCGCCGCCGGGCGGCGCCGACGGCTCGCTGCGAGGCAGGCGGCCGGGTCGGCGGCGTGGCGGAAGGGGCCCGATGTGCGCATCGGGCGAGTTTAGGCGAGGCGCCCGCGGGGCCTGGGCGACCCGCGGAGATCCCGACCGTGGTCGCGCCGACGGGCCGAGCGGCGCCGGAAGCCCGGGTGTCAGGCCTCCCGCCATTTCCGCGATCCGCCCATGCGATCATCAAACGCATGCCCCGATTCCCCTGCCCGCGTCCACGCACCTGCTTGCTCCTTCGACCCTGGCTGGGCGCCGCGCTGCTGCTGGCGGCAGCCGCCTGCGCCGCGGCTCCGCATGCACTGCCGGTCGAGGTCGAGGCGGCACTGGCGCAGGCGAAGCTGCCGCGTGAAGCGCTGAGCATCCTCGTCGAGGATGTGGGCAGCGGCCTGCCGCGGCTGTCGTGGCAGCCGGAACGGCCGGTGAATCCGGCCTCGCTGATGAAGCTCGTGACCACCGACGCGGCGCTGGAGTTGCTCGGACCGGCCTTCACCTGGTCGACGCCGGTGTGGCTGGCCGGCCCGCTGCGCGACGGCGTGCTGGACGGCGACCTGGTGATCAAGGGCAGCGGCGACCCGAAGCTGGTGGTCGAACGCGTCTGGCTGATGCTGCGCCGCGTGCGCGACCTCGGCGTGCGCGAGATCCGCGGCGACATCGTGCTCGACCGCAGCGCATTCAATGTGCCCGACCAGGACCCCGCGGAGTTCGACGGTGAGTCGCTGCGCCCGTACAACGTGCGCCCCGATGCACTGCTGCTGAACTACAAGTCGCAGGTGTTCACCTTCACGCCGGACGCGGGCCGCGGCATCGCCCGGGTGTCGATGCTGCCGGCGCTCGCCGGCGTGGCGGCCGACACGAGCGTGCCGCTGTCGGCCGCACTGTGCGACGACTGGCGCACCGCGCTCAAGGCCGATCTCGGCCAGCCGGCAGCCGCGCATTTCGCCGGGGTGTTTCCGGCCGCGTGCGGCGAGAAGCAGTGGCCGGTCGCGTACGCGGACCCGAAGTCCTACAACGAACGCCTGCTCGGCGCGCTGTGGCGCGAGGTCGGCGGCACGCTCGCGGGTGTGGTGCGCGACGGCCGCGCGCCGTCGACGGCGCCGAGCTTCGAGCTGGCGTCGCCGCCGCTGGCCGAGGTGGTGCGCGACATCAACAAGTTCAGCAACAACGTGATGGCGCAGCAGCTGTTCCTGACGCTCGGCCTCGTGCTGCGCGGCCAGGGCACGCCGGAAGCGGCGCGCGACGTGCTGCGCCGCTGGATCGACGAGCGCCTGGGCGGCGCCGGCGCCGGCGCGGTGATCGACAACGGCTCGGGCCTGTCGCGCGAGACGCGCGTCACCGCGCGGCTGCTGGCGCGGCTGCTGCAGAACGCCTGGGCCAGCCCGGTGATGTCGGAACTGATGAGCACGCTTCCGGTCAGCGGCGTCGACGGCACACTGCGCCGCTCCCGCGCGCCGGCTGGGCGGGCGCATCTGAAGACGGGTTCGCTGCGCGATGTCGCCGGCATCGCCGGCTACGTGCTGAGCGCCACGGGCCGGCGCTACGTGGTGGTGGCGATCGCCAACCACCCGAACGCAGCCGCCGCCCGGCCGGCACTCGACGCGCTGGTGCAATGGGTGACGGAGAACGCCCGGCCGGCAGCGCATCCGACGGAGTGATGCCCGGGCGCGCGCCGCGCTGCGCGCGTCACCGGGCGCGGCCACCGGCGGGCGGTGGCCGCAGGAACGCTAGAACGTGTAGCCGACCGCGATCGCAAAGGTGTCCGGGTCGAGCTTGATGTCCAGCGTCTGGCCGGTGGACAGCGTGTTGCGCGTCTTCAGGAAGGTCTTCTGGTAGCTGAGGTTGACGAACATGCGCTCGTTGATCCGAACGCTGACGCCGATTTCCGGCGTCAGCGCGAACTTGGAATCGACCTTCAGCGTGGTCGGGTTGGACGGCAGGCCGCCGGTGATCGCCGACAGCACGGCCGTCCCCCGCTCCTTGTAGAACTTGGCGTAGGTCAGCCCGATGCCTGCGTACGGGCGGAACTGCGACGTCGGTTCGAGGAAGCGGTATTGCAGCGTCACCGTGATCGGCAGCGCCTTGACGGTGCCGAGCCGGCCGACGCCGGCGATCGCGCCGTCGCCCACCAGCTCGTGCTTGAACGGCATGGCCAGCGGCACGTCCACCGAGACGTGGTCGGTCAGCATGTAGGTGACGCCGCCGCCGAGTTGCGTGTTCGCGTGCACGTCGGCCTTGGTGCCGGCGAGGCTCGGTGCCGTCAGGTCGCCGCTGGTGACGCTGGGGGCGATGTGCGTGGCGCCGACACGCAGCATCCACTGGCCCGCGCTCTGTGCCTGGGCCGCGCCGCTGAATCCGAGCGCGACGAGCGCGGCCGCGGAAGCGGCCACCCGGGTGAATGGGACGTTCATGGGTTTTCCTCCTCGGGGCGCGATCACAGCCAGCCCGCCGTGGCCAGCGACTTGCTCAGCAGTTGGCCGAGCAAGCGGTGGCCATAAGGCGTCGGGTGGAATCCGTCGGAGAAGGCATAGCTCTGCCACCAGCCGGCGGCCGCGCCGGCGGGCGGGTTGGCAGCCAGGGCCGCGTCGGTGCAGGTCGGGAAGTCGTAGACGGGGAGCCCGTCGCTACCGACGCCGGTGACCGGGCAGGCCGGGTTCTTGACATTGGTCAGCGAGAACTGGGCGGGGTGCTGCACCTGGTCGTCGAAGCTGGTGAAGAAGTCGACGATGATGACCTTGGAATTGCCTGCAAACTTGGACGCCAGCGCGGCGTTGTAGGCCTGGATCCAGCCGCGGAACAGCGATTCGGCGGCAGCACGGCCGGCCGCGCCCTGCGACGCGGCGATGCTGTCGAGCACGAGCTGGAAGCGCGGCGTGTTGGTGATCCCCGGCATGTTCAGCACGGCGACGCGCTGGGCGCCCCGGTCGAGCGTGTTGGTCTGGATCGCCGCCTGGAACTTGCCGGCCAGCGCGGTCATGTACAGCCCACCGACCAGCGCGCGGCCGTTCGGCTGCGCGAGCGTCTGGCCGATCGTCGTCGGGTCGAGCAGCGTGCCGAGCAGCGCCAGATAGCGTGCGCCGCCGTCGCGCGACGCCGCCAGGTAGGCACCGACCAGATCCGCCGCGTCGTTGCCGCCGCCGTCGACGACGACGAGATCGCTCGCACCGAAGGTCGTGGTGGCCGCAGCGGTTTGCAACTGGACCACGATCGACTGCGGAGACGCCGGGCTGCTGGCGTTGTTGATGCGCCCGCCGCCGATCGCGTAATTCGTGCAACCTGGCTTCGGCGCGAAGGTGCTGCCGGTGAATGCGAAGAAATTGCACAGGCTCACACCGTAGGCCTGAGCCACCCGCTCGGGGAAGATCAGCGAGCCGGCGCTCTGCACGGTGAACTTGTAGCCGAAGGTGCCGCTGTCGGCGAGGCTGTCGCCGAACACCTTGACCGACGTGATCGACACCCGGGTGGATGTGTCGGCGCCGCCGCCGCCGCAGGCGGCCAGCAGTAGCGCAACGGCGGCTGCAATGCCGCTGGTTCGTAAGCTCCTCATGCACTCCTCCTCGCAGGAAATCCATTTCGCGAACGATCGTTCGCTTTTCGGCTGTGGACTATAGGAGGGGGCTCCGAGCGGGCCACAGCGGGTAAACCCGCGGCGTGCAGCCGGCCCGCAACGTCAGAACGGATTGCCTGTGGCACGGGTCACGGCGAGCGTGCCGAGACGTGCATGCCCGTTCGGCGCGAGCTGCACCGAACCCGCCCACAGCCAGGTTCCGCTGTCGGCGCCGGAGACCAGTGTGCTGGTCGTGCAGGTCAGCAGATCGGCCGTGGCGGGCGATGCGCAGGCGGCCTGGGTGACGTTGTTGAAGCCGTAGGTCGACGGGTTGGCGACGATCGACTGCAGCAGTTCGTTGGTCAGCAACAGGCCGATGTAGCGGCCGTCGTTGAGCAGCTTCTCGCGCATCGCGCTGTTGAAGGCGACCGTCAACCGGCTGAGCAGGGCCGCGCTGCCGGCCGCGCTGGCCTCCTTGTCGACCGCGTAGGGCGTGAGGCCCATGTCCGGCACCAGCGACACCAGCACCTTGCCGCCGGCGTTCGCGATGCGGTTGATCTGAGCTGCCAGGCCCGCACCAGCCGCCTGCAGCACCGCGGTCATGTCGGCCTCGGTGGCGCCACTGCGTTCGAACTGCGCGATCACGTCGTTGGCGCCGGCCAGCACGGTGACGAGGTCCTTCGCGCCGAAGCTGCCGCCGCCTGCGAGGTGGCTGTTGATCTGCGCCTCCACGTCGGCGGCCTTGGCACCCAACGAGGCATAGATGCGACTGCTGGTGCCGACGCCGTTCGGGTTGCATTGCGGGAACACCAGCCCGTAGTGCGCGCCCAGGTACTGCGTCCACAGCACGTCGTTGTTGCAGTCGATCGCGGTGCCGGCGGTGTTCAGCGCGTTCAGCGCGTACTTGGTCCCGCTGTCGGTGATGACGCTGGCCTCGTCGCCGAACGACAGCAAACGCGTCGGTGCGAAGGGCTGGTACTGGTCGCCGCCGCCGCAGGACGCGAGCATCGACACCGCGATCGCCGCGGCGGCGATCGCGCGCGTGGCCCGGCCGGCCCAGCCTGCCATTGCATCAGCCTTCAACATGTTCGGAACTCCACTGAGGAAAGATTGGGGTCATGAGGCCGCGGCGCGGCGCAGTCGGTCGCGCACGCCTTCCCATTCGGGTGTGGCCGGCGGCTCTTCGACCCAGATGATCTGCGCCGCCTCGTCGTCGAGCTGGCGCAGCACCGAGAACAGCTCGCGTGCCGCGTCGTCGGCCCGGGCGGGCATCACGCGGTGACGCAACCCGGGCGCGGCGCCCGCGAGGGCCGGCGGCAGCGCGGGCGAATATACCGCCAGCCCGGCGGGCGCCTGCCCCAGCAAATGCAGCGCTTCGTAAAGCTGTGTGCGCGGCATCAGGCGCACGCGCGCACGCGGGGCGTAGTGCGCCTCGAGCGTGCCTGACGCGCTGGGCGCGTCCGCATCCCGGTCGAGCAGCGGCTCGCCGGCGATGGCCTCGAGGCGCGCGCGCGTGGCCACGCCGGGGCGCAGCAGCACCGGACGGCCGCGCGAGCAGTCGACGATCGCCGACTCGATGCCGACCGCGCAGTCGCCGCCGTCGAGCACCAGAAGGCCGTCACCGAACTCGTCGACCACGTGCGCGGCGCGCGTGGGGCTGACGCGGCCGAAGCGGTTGGCGCTGGGCGCCGCCACGCCCGGAACACCGTGCGTCTTCGCGGCCCGCAACAGCGCGGCGGCGACGGGATGCGCCGGGCAGCGCAGCCCGATCGTCGGATGCCCGCCGGCCGCCGCCGCGGCCACGCCCGGCCGGCGCGCGACGATCACCGTCAGCGGCCCCGGCCACAGCACGTCGGCCAGGCGCTGCGCGATGGGAGGCCAGTCGGCCGCGAAGGCGCGGGCGTCGGCCGGGTCGGCGACATGCACGATCAGCGGGTGGTCGGCCGGCCGGCCCTTGGCCGCGAAGATGCGCGCCACCGCCGCATCGTCGTCGGCACGTGCGCCCAGGCCGTAGACGGTCTCGGTGGGCAGCGCAACAAGTTCGCCGGCCGCCAGCGCCTGGGCCGCGCGCTCGATCGCGGCCGGGTCGTGTCCGTCCAGCAGCACGGCGGCGTCTCGGCGGGCGGGCCGCGTCAGAACGGCTCGATGCCGAGCACGGCGGCAGCGCGCAGCGCGACGGCGCGGGCCGTCTCGGGCCGGTCCGCGGTGACGGTCAGGTGGCCCATCTTCCGCCCCGCCCGGGCCTCGGTCTTGCCGTACAGGTGCAGGTGGACGCCGGGCAGCGCCAGCACCTCGCTCCAGCGCGGCGGGCCGTCGCGCCACAGGTCGCCGAGCAGGTTCAGCATCACGGCTGCCGAATGCTGGCGCGGCGCGACCAGCGGCGCCGCAGTCATCGTGCGGACCTGCAGGTCGAACTGCGACAGATCGCAGGCATCGATGCTGTGGTGGCCGGAGTTGTGCGGGCGCGGCGCCATTTCGTTGGCGACCAGCGAGCCGTCGGCCAGCACGAAGAACTCGACGCATAGCACGCCGACATAGTCCATCGAGGCCGCGATGCGCAGCGCCGCCGCGACCGCCGCCTGCTGCTGAGCGGCCGGCACGTCGGGCGCGGGCACCTGCGTCACCGCGAGGATGCCGTCGCGGTGCAGGTTCTGCTGCACCGGCAGGTGCACCGCCTGGCCGTCGCGGCCGCGCGCGACGATCACGCTGATCTCGTGCGCGAGCGTGAGCCGGCGTTCGAGCACACACGTTGCGCGGCCCAGCGCCTCCCAGGCGGCGGCGAGTTCCTCGCGCGTCGACACCCGCGCCTGTCCCTTGCCGTCGTAGCCCATGCGCGCCGTCTTCAGCACGCCGGGGAGCAGATCGTCGCTGACGGCGGCGAGCGCGGCCGGATCGGCGATCACGGCGTGCGGCGCGCAGGGCACGCCGCAGGCGACGAAGTGGGCCTTCTCGGCCGCGCGGTCCTGGCAGATCGCGACCGCGCCGGCCGCCGGCGACACCGGCCGCCGTGCCGCGAGCTGCCGCAGCGCGTCGGCCGGCACGTTCTCGAATTCGGTGGTGATTGCGGCGCTCAGCGC
>JBGAMJ010000004.1:0-95552 GCA_044223035.1 Piscinibacter sp. | reverse complement strand
GGCGGCCGGCCGGCCCTGCGGTGCGCGCAGCGCCGCGAGCAGCGCGTCGGCCAGGTCGTCGATGCACTCGACGATCCGGTGCATGCGCGCCAGCCGGATCGCGCAGCCGACGGTCGGGTGCGCACCGTCGCGGCCGAGCAGCGCGTGATTCGCCATCACGAGGCGATCGGCGATCGCCTCGGCCGCCGCCGGCCCGTTCAATGCCGGCCCGGCCGCCTGCAGCCCGCACAGCGCGAGCGGGAAGGTCGCGCCGGCGCTGAAGAAGTTGTGGTTCGGGTAACCGACCGCCTGCTCGGCATACGGCATCACCGTGTGCAGCACTTCCACCGACATGTCGAAGCTGCCGTCGAGCAGCAGCACCGCAAGCCGCGGCATCCCCATCGCGACGGCGTCGGCCAGCGCGCGGCCGAGCGCGGGGGTGGACAACGGCAGCCCCGCGAGCGGCACGTTCGGCGAGCGGCCGATGCCGATCGGCGCGCCGCGTTCGATCAGCGCCGAGCCGTCCTCGCGCACCGGCATCCACCAGCCGGCGCCCTGGACCCAGCGCGGCGCGCCCGGCTCGCCGGGCGATGCGGCCCGCTCGTGCAGGTCGATCTCCGGCACGAAACCGCCGCCGCGTCCTTCGAGGGCCAGCACGGTCGCCGCGCCCGGGGACACCGGCGGGAACGCCGCATGCGCGTCGACGAGAAAGCGCGTCAGCGTGGCGGGGTGGTTCATCCTCATCTTGCCGCAGGCGACCACCGCGGGCTCGGCGTTCGCGCCGCCGGCGATGCGCACGAACTGCGTCTCGCCGTCACCCGCATCGATCAGCGCGGCCACGTTCACGCCGCAGCGCGCCACCCGGCGCAGGTGGGCGACCAGGCGCCGGTCGGCCGACGCCGTCAGCTCGTCGGGCAGGGCGCCGCGCAGGCTGTCGAGCGGCGCGTAGACGGCGAGCAGCAGCGGGGCCGGCGCTTCTCGCGCTGCGGCGGCGCTGTGCTGCTCCGAGGGCGCGGGAACCGGCGTGAGCATGGGCGGGGCCTCGCTTCAGAGGGTGCAGACCCTAGACTAGCAGCGTGGAAACCGTCCGGGTCTACGTCTCGTCCACGAAGGCCGACTTCGATGGCGAGCGCCGCCTGGTGATGGACTGGCTGGTCGCGCAGCGGATGCTGCCGGTGCACAGCTACGTGGCCGACACCGAGACCGTGCGAGACAGTTGCCTCGACGACATCGCCGGCTGCCAGGTCTGCGTGCTGCTGCTCGGCCATCGCTACGGCAGCCGGGTGGCCGCGGGCAACCCGGAGCGGCTGTCGATCACGCAGCTGGAGTTCCGGCACGCGCGCGCACTGAAGATCCCGACCGTCGCGCTGCTGCGCACCAGCATCCCGGACGTGGCGCTGTCCAGCATCGCGCACCCCGAGGACGGCCCGGCCGTGCTGGCGTTCCGCGCCGAGGTGGAGCGGGCCGTCCGCCCGGCGTACTTCGCCGACGACAAGGGCCTGATCGCCGAACTGAGCCACGGCGTCTCCGCGATCCTGCGCAAGAGCGGGGCTGCGCCGGACGGCGGCTGGGCCTGGCCGCGCGCCTGGGACTTCAGCGCCTACATGGCCGACAAGCGCGGCCGGTTCTGCGGCCGCACCTGGCTGCATGCCGACGTGCGCGACTGGCTGGCGCAGCCGGCGCCGCGCGCGCTGCTGCTGTGCGCGGGCTACGGGGTCGGCAAGTCGGCCTTCGTGTCCGACCTGGTCCACCGGGACGGCCTGCTGCCGCCCGAGGAGCGCCGGGTCGCGGCCGTCCACTTCTGCCAGCACGACACGCGCGAGACGCTGCGTGCCGGCGTGTTCGTGCGCAACGTCGCGGCGCGGCTGGCGGAGCGCTTCGCGCCGTACCGCGACAGCGTGTCGGCCCGGCCGGACCTGCAGGCGCTGCTCGACAACGCCACCGCCGACCCCGGCAGCGCGTTCGAGGCGGCGGTGCTGAACCCGCTGCACCACCTGCCGGAGCCGGCACTGCCGCAACTGTTGCTCGTCGATGCGATCGACGAATCGCTCGAAGCCGGCGGCACCGACGGCGCGCGCCGCGCGCTGCTGCGCCTGCTGGCCGCCAAGGCCGCGCGCTTCCCGCCCTGGCTGCGGCTGATGGCGACCTCGCGCGACAACGCGGCGGTGCGCGAGCGGCTGTCGGCGGCCTTCGGACTGCGCGAGATCGATGCCGAGGCGCGGCCGAACCTGGACGACCTCGAGGCCTACGCCCGGCAGCGCGCCGCGGACGCTCCGATCGCCGGCCGGCTGGCCGCTGCCGGCGTGACGGCCGAGGCCGCCGCCGGCCTGTTGCGCGACAAGAGCGCCGGCAAGTTCCTGTACGCGGTGCGGGCGCTCGACGACCTGGCCTCCGGCCGATTGCCCGCCGCCCGGCTGGCCGCGCTGCCGCCCGGCATCGACGGCTTCTACCTCGATGCCTTCGAGCGCCGGTTCGGCGAACCGGGCGAGGATGGCGCTGCAGGAGACGGGAGCGACCCCGACGCCCCGCGCCGCACCGGCGACGGCTACGCCGCCGCCGCGCTGGTGCTCGGCCTGATGGCTGCGGCGCGCGAGCCGCTGGGGCCGGACGCACTCGCGGCCGCGGCCGGCCTGCCGGTCAAATCAGTGAAGTCGCTGCGCAGCGAGCGCCTCGGCGACTTCATCCGCCTGCGCGACGGCCGCTGGGTGTTCGACCATCTCTCGCTGCCCGAATGGCTGGCCGGCGTCAACGACGAGGGCGATCCGCGCGCCGGAGCTTTCGCCGTCGACCTGCAGTCGGCGCTCGCCCGGCTGGCCGCCTGGGGCGAACGCTGTTTCGCCGAGCAGGGCGCGGCGGCGCCCGACCATGTGCTGCGCCACCTCGGCGCCTACCTGCACGACAGCGGCGCGCCGGAGCGGCTGCGCCGGCTGCTGCTGGACCCGGCGTGGCTGCACGCGAAGCTGCGGCGCTTCGGCCCGGCCGCATGGTGGCCCGACTTCGCGCTCGCGCCCCGCGATGCCGGGCTCGACACGCTGCGCCGCACGCTGGACCGCAGCGCGCACGTCCTGCGGCGCGATCCCGACCAGCTCTGCGCGCAGTTGCTCGGCCGCCTGCGCGAGGACGCCGCCGGCACGCCAGACGCTCCCGACGCGCTCGCGCCGCTGCGTGCCGCCTGCCGCGCGTGGCGCGGCGCGCGCTGGCTGCGCCCGCTCACGCCCAGCCTCGCGCCGCCGGGTGCGCTGCTGCGCGTGCTGCAGGGGCACACCGGCCCGGTGACCGTCGTCGCGTTCGAGCCGAACGACGGCCACCTGCTGCTGAGCGCCTCCGACGACCGCAACGCACGCCTCTGGAACGAGGGCGGCGAGGCCGTGGCCGTGCTGGGCCCGCACGGCGGCTTCGTCCGGGAGGGCGCCTTCAGCCCCGACGGCCGCCATGTGCTGACCGGGTCGGACGACGGCACGGCGCGGCTGTGGCGTGTCGACGGCGAACGGGTCGCGACGCTGCGCGGGCACCGCGGGCGCATCCGGTTCGCGGCATTCAGCCCGGACGGGCGGCGCGTGGTGACGGTCGGCGACGACACGGTGCTGCGGCTCTGGGCGGCGCCGCTTGAGGCATCGAGTGATGCGCGGGGACAGGCGCCGGGCCAGGCGCCCAGCCCGCCGGCGGACGAATCGGCGGGCGCCCTGCTGGCGGAGCTGTCCGGCCACACCCATCAGGTGCGGCACGTCGGATTCAGCCCGGACAGCCGGTCGCTCGTCTCCGCCTCCTACGACCGCACGGCCCGCGTCTGGAATCTCGACGGACTTTGCCTCGCCACGCTGGGCGGCCACGGGCGCGGCCTCACCCATGCCTGCTTCGCGCCCGACGGGCAGACCGTGCTGACGGCGTCCCACGACAACAGCGCCCGCCTGTGGCGGGCGGACGGCACGCCGCTGCATGCCTTCAACGGACACACCAGCACCGTCAACCAGGCGGTCTTCAGCCCCGACGGCCGCTTCGTGCTGACCGCGTCGGCCGACACCACCGCCCGGCTGTGGCGCGTCGACGGAACGCTGCTGCACGAGCTGCGCGGCCACGCCCGCAGGGTGCATCGCGCGATCTTCAGCCCCGACGGGACGCAGGTGCTGACGGCGTCCGTCGACGCCGTCGCGAGGCTCTGGTCCGTCGACGGCACGCTGCGGGCCGAGCTGGAGGGCAACACCATCCCCGGCGAGCAGGCGGCCTTCAGCCCGGATGGCACCCGGATCGCCACCGCCTGCGCCGACCGCGCGGTGCGGGTCTGGAGCCTCGGTGCCGCCGGCGGGCCGGCCGGCGTGCCCGGACGGCCCGCGGGCGCGTCGGCGGCAGCACCGCTCTGCGAAGTCCGCCAGGAGCGCATCGCGCAGGTGCTGATCAGCCCGGACCGGGCCGTCGTGCTGGCGCGCGGCTCGCGGCGCGGCGTGGAACTGCGGCATCCCGACGGCCGGCGCATCGCCGAGCTGCGCGGCCATGCCGACGTGCTGCGCCGGGCCGGCTTCAGCCCCGACGGCACGCGCGTGCTGACCCTCGGCTACGAGGGCGTCGCACGGTTGTGGCGGGCCGACGGCGAGCCGGTCGCCGTGCTCGTGGTCGACGGCGCCGAACTGCTGCACGTCGCCTTCCGCCCCGATGCGCAGGGCGTGGCCGCCGCTTGCAGCGACGGCTCGGTGCGGTTCTGGGACGCGGGCGGCGCGCCGGTCGCGACCTTGCGCGGGCACGCCGACCGGGTCCACCAGATCGCGTTCAGTCCGGCCGGGGACCGCTTCGCCTCGGCCGGGAACGACGCCGTCGTGCGCCTCTGGTCGGCCGCAGGCGAGCCGCTCGCCGTGCTGACAGGACATGGCAGCCGGGTGATGCGCGTGCTGTTCTCCCACGACGGAGAACAACTGGTCAGCTGTGCGAAGAACGGCAGCGTCGGCCTCTGGACGCGCGATGGCGAGCCGCGGGCGATGCTCCAGGCGCACAGCACCGTGGCCCGGCACACCTACTACAGCCGCGACGGCCGGCGGCTGCTGACCGCGTCGGCCGACGGGAGCTCCCGCATCTGGGACCGCGACGGCGGGCTCGTCGCCCAGCTCGACGGCACGCCGGTGTCCGGCAAGCGCTCGCCGTTCGCACCGGACGGCGACGTGCTGCTCGCGTCGTCCACCGGCAACGACCTGCTCGTCTGGCCAGACCGCGCCGGCGCGCCGCTGCGCCTGTCGGGACACACCGGCGCGGTGTCGGCCGCGATGTTCAGCGACGACGGCGGCCGCGTGCTGTCGGCCGCGGAGGACGGCTCGGTGCGCGTCTGGTCGCGCGACGGCGAGGCGCTGGCGGTGCTCGACGTGGACGCCCCGGTCACCGCGCTCGACGGCGCTGGCCCGCTGCTGGTGTGCGGCGACGCGGCCGGGCAACTGCACTTCCTGGCCGTCGAGGAGCCGGCTTGAGCGGGACCGTCCCGAAGCGGCTTCGCCGCTTCGCGCGGGCCGCCAGCTGCGACCGCTGACGCTGTTCAGTCCAGATCGGCGAAGGTCGAAGGCCGGGCCCGGTTCAGCGGCAGCTCGATCCAGAAGCTGGCGCCTTCGCCGGGGCGCGCCGGATCCAGCCCGATTCCGCCGTACATCGCCTCCATCAACCCGCGGCTGATGGCCAGGCCCAGGCCGGTGCCGCCCGGTTGCCGGTGCCGCGGTTCGCGCGCCTGCTCGAACGGCAGGAACAGCTTGGGCACGAAGGCCTCCGGAACGCCCGGGCCCTGGTCGCGCACCGTGACGCGGGCGCGTTCCCCGGAGGCCTCCACGATGACGAGCACCGTGCCGTGCGGCGGCGAATACTTGATCGCGTTCGACAGCAGGTTGGTCAGCACCTGCGTCAGGCGGGCCGGGTCGGCGCGCACCGGCAGTTCGTCGGCCCCGGCGAGCACGCGGTGCGTCACGTGCGCCTGCCGCGCCAGGCCCTCCAGTGCCTCGATCGCGCGGGTCACCAGCGCGCACAGGTCGACCGACTCGAACTCCATGCGCAGCGCCCCGGCGCGCAGCTTCTCGAAATCGAGGATGTCGTTGACTAGCATCACCAGCCGCTCGCTGTTCACGCTGGCCAGGCGCAGCATGCGCCGGGCGTCGGGCGGGATGCCTTCGATGCTCCCGTCGACCAGCAGCGCGAGCGAGCCGCGCAGGCTGGTCAGCGGGGTGCGCAGCTCGTGGCTGACCATCGAGACGAACTCGCTCTTCATGCGCTCGACGCGCTCGAAGTCGCTGACGTCGCGGCACACGCACATGCCCGAGCGCGTGTCGCCCGCGTGCAGCGTGACCAGCGCGACCTCGAGCGGGAACTCCGCGCCGTCGCGGCGCCGGCCGCGGATCCGCAGGCGCGGCACGTTCGCCGCCACCGTGCCGGCCGGCGCCGACGGCGCGTCTTCGAGGGCCGCCGGTTCGATGCCGGGGATCAGCCTGGCCAGCGGCTGGCCGACCGTGTCGCCGATGCTGCGCTGGAAGATCAGGCGGGCGGCGGGGTTGATCCATTCCACCCGCCCCGCGGCGTCGAAGGCGACGACGCCGTCGGGCATGTGGTCGAGCAGCAGTTGCAGGCGTTCGCGCGAGGCGCGCAGCTTGCGTTCGATCTCGGCGCGCTCGCGCCCCTCGGCGCGCTGGCGCTGGTTCGACAGCGCGAGCTCGCGGACGAGCCCACGCATCGAGACGAGGATGACGATCGAGAACAGCGCGATGCCCCCGGCGATCCACGCCACCGGATCGGCGCGGGGCTCGCGCGCGACGAACACCGCGGCAACGCCCAGCAGCAGCGTCAGCCCCACGACGAGTGCCAGGAATCCCGCACGCAGCCGCGACATGCGCCCCGAACCGCCGCCGGCGGACGGATTCAATGGGGCACCCTTCGGCCTGCGGCCGGTCCCGCCGAGCGGGAGCTTTCGCCCTTGGGGCGGCCCGGCGGGCTCAATGGGGCACCCTTCGGCCTGCGGCCGGTCCCGCCGAGCGGGAGCTTTCGCCCTTGGGGCGGCCCGGCGGGCTCAATGGGGCACCCTTCGGCCTGCGGCCTGTCCCGCCGAGCTCATGTCCCGGTGCCCTTGCGCGTCATGTCGCCCCAGACCTGCTTGCGCCGGCTGGCCCACTGCCACAGGCCGACCAGCCGCCACCAGGCGTTGATCTGGCGGTAGCCGAGGTTCTCCGCGCACATCGCGGCCAGCAGCTGGAACAGCTGGCGCGGCCGCGGGTAGGTGCGGAACGCGATCTCCTCCAGCAGCAGCGCGCAGGCCGACAGCATGGTGCCGAGCCCCAGCGCCATCAGCAGGAAGGCGCCGAAGGCCGGCCACGCCACCAACCCGCCGGCGAACAGCAGCGTCATCACGACGTAGCCGACGAGCTCCACCACCGGGCCGATGCCCTCGAACAGCAACAGGAAGGGGAACGCCAGCCAGCCGACCGCGCCCGCCCGCGGGTGGAACAGCAGCCGCGCATTCGCCATCAGGCTTTCCATCAGCCCGCGCTGCCAGCGCGTGCGCTGGTTGCGCAGCACCTTCATCGATTCGGGCGCCTCGGTCCATGCCACCGCGTCGGGCACGAAGACGATGCGGTAGTCGCGCCGCTGCAGGCGCTGGATGCGGTGCAGACGCAGCACCAGTTCCATGTCCTCGCCGATCGTGCCGACCGACATGCCGCCGGCCTCGACGATCGACGCGCGGCGGAACAGCCCGAACGCGCCGGAGATCAGCGGCAGCGCGTTCAGCCGCGTCCAGCCGAGCCGGCCATACAGGAAGCCGCGCAGGTATTCGACGATCTGGATGCGCGCGAGCCAGTCGCGCGGCACGTCGACGTGCTCGAGGTAGCCCTGGCGGATGCGGCAGCCGTTGGAGATCCGCACCGTGCCGCTGGCCGCGATCACGCGCGAGTCCTGCATGAACGGCCGCACGATGCGGCGCAGGCTGTCGCGCTGCAGCACCGAATCGGCGTCGACGATGCACACCAGCCCGTGCTGGGAGGCGTTGATGCCGGCGTTGACCGCGTCCGCCTTGCCGCCGTTCGTCTTGTCGATCACCCGCAGCGGCTGGAAGCGCGGACTGCGGTAGAGCCCGCGCACCGGCTGCACCGGCACCGACACGCGGTAGGCCTCGGGAAAGCGCTGCAGGCCGAATTCGCGCTGCAAGGCGCCCAGCGTGTCGTCGCGCGAACCGTCGTTGACGACGATCACCTCGAAGTCCGGGTAGTCGAGCTGCAGCATCGAGCGCACCGCCGCGCCGATGGTCGCCGCCTCGTTGTAGGCCGGCACGATCACCGAGATCCCGGGCTCCAGGCTGGCGCTGTAGCCTGGGAGCGCGGCCAGCCGGTTCTGCGCACTGTCGCGCCCGATCATGCGCAGCGCGAACAGGTTCAGCGAGATGTAGACGAGGTTCAGTCCGGCGAAGTAGGCGATGAACACCCACGACAGCACGTCGATCCACGGGCCGTCGACCCAGGCGAAATCGAACCACGTGCCTCCGGTCGGCAGGGCGGTCACTGGGGCACCCTCCGGCCTGCGGCCGGTCCCGCCGAGCGGGAGCTCTCGACCCTGCGGCGGCCCTGCGGCGTCATGCCGCGAGCGCCTCCGGCGCGGAGGGCGGCGCGGCGATTCCGGCGCGCATCGCCTGTTCGGCGCGCACGTGGTCGAGCGCGTCGCGGGCGAAGCGGTCGTTCAGCGATTCGCGCAGCGCGTCGAGGCCGGCCGGCGTCTGCCCGGGCAGGTTGAGCTGTGCCTGCGCGGCCCGGTAGCGCACCCACCAGTCGGCGTCGGACATCAGCGCGAGCAGCAGCGGGCGTTCGGCGTCGCCGCCGATGCGGCCGAGCGCGACCGCCGCCGCCGAGCGCACCAGCGCGTCGGCGTGGCCGGCCAGCGAGCGCACGCGCGGCAGGGCCGCCGGGTCGCGCAACTGGCGCAGCGTGATCGACAGCACCTGGGGATCGTTGCTGCGCTCCACCAGCGTGTGCAGCACCCCGCCGGCATGCGGCGTCTGCGCGAAGCGCAGCAGCGGCAGCAGGCGGAGTTGCACCTCGGTGTCGCCGGCGAGCAGCAGCGCGGTGAGTGGCGGCTCGACCGCCGGCGCGCCGGCGTTGCGAAGCAGGGTGCCGAGCCGGGCGGCCGGCCAGTCGCTGCGCCGCAGGTACTGGTCGATCACCAGCGGCACGGCGGCTTCGGCGTCGATCTGCAGCAGCGCGCGCGCGGCGCCCAGGCTGATCAGGGTCTGCACGTCGCCGAGCGCCTCGCGCAGCAGTCCGGCGTCTTCAGGGTGGCCGAGGTGGCCGAGCGTCACGACGCCCATCACGCGATCGGCCAGGCCGCGCCGCCGCACGAAGCGCCGCGCCTGGTCGTGCAGGCCGAGCCGTTCGGCCAGGTGGTTCAGGCCGTCGTGCGCGCTGCCGCGCACGCCTTCCTGCAACTGGTTCCACATCACCAGCAGCTCCATGCGGTCGCGCCGCGCGACCGGCGGCAACTCGATCCGATCGGCTTCGCCGAGCGCCGCGCGCGCCAGCACCGGCCGCCAGCGCGCCAGCACCGCCTGCGTCTCGCGCTCGCGCCGGACGCCCTGCAGCCGCATCGAGATCACCTGCAGGATCAGCCCGGCCGCCACCGTCAACGAGGCGAGCCCGAGCGCCAGGGCGAGCTGCAGTGCCAGGTCAGAATGCGCGTTCGACACCGACGCGGACCCCGTTGCGGTGGTAACCCGGGCCCGACGGCGCGGCCGTCTCCAGCCCCTGGCGGCGGACGGCGCCACCGACGCGGGCCTGCCCGAGTTCGCCGGTGATCCGCCAGCCGGCGGCCAGCGGCCAGCGGCCGGTCAGCACCAGCGTGCGCACGCGCGTGGACAGGAAGCCGCCCGGCGCGTTCTCGAGTTCGTCGCCGCGCGCCCACAGCAGGCCGATGCGCCCGTCGTCGCCGAAGTAGCGGTCGACCTGCAGACGAATTCCGTCGGCCGTGACGCCGCCGTCGAGCCGGGCGCGGTTCCAGTCGCCGGCGAAGCGCCAGGCGCCGACGTAGCGTTCGACGCCCAGGCGCAGGCTGGTCGTGCCCGACGGCGCCACCCCCGGGCTCGCGTAGAGGTTGCGGCCCCATCCGCCGGAGGCCACCCAGCCGTCCGGCAGGCTGCGGCTGAGATCGAACCCGGCGCCGAGCCGCGGCAGGAAGTTCGGCCCGTCGACCACGGTGGCGCGCGCCGTGGCGCTCCAGCGCTCGTCCAGCGGCAGCGCCACGCCGAACGCCAGTTCGTGGTCGGTCTCGCCGTAGCGCTGCACGCGGCGGATGCCGGCTTCGGCCAGCGCGTGCGGTGCCCAGCGCAGGCGGGCGGCGATGCCGGCTTCGCGCCAGTCCGGGCTGCCGTTGCTCAGCGACTCGTGGGCCGCGTCCACCGTGACCTCGGTGCGCAGCGGGGGTGTCTGCGCGGCGGCCGCGGCGGCCGCGGCGGCCAACGCGAGCGCGCCCCAGCGCGCGAAGGCGGCCCTCACGCGCCGCTCCCGCGCACGAACCGGCGCACGCGGGCCAGCAGCTCCTGCGGCTGGAACGGCTTGACGACGTAGTCGTTCGCGCCGAGATCGAGCGCACGCACGATGTCGGATTCGAGCGAGCGTGCGGTGAGCATCACCACCGGCGTCGCCTTCCAGGTCGCGCTGGTGCGGATCTCGGTCAGCAGCGCCAGGCCGTCGCGGTAGGGCAGCATCGCGTCCAGCAGCACCAGCGCCGGGGCCGGCGCGGACGCGATGTGGCGCTGTGCCGAATCGCCGTCGCCGAAAACCTCCGCGACATGGCCTTCGCGCTCGATCATGAAAGCCAGCAACTCGGCGATGTGTTCGTCGTCTTCGATGATCGTGATGGTGGCCAAGGGGCGATCCGGTTCGGTGTCTTGTCGGTTATGTCGTTTTGCGGCGCGCAATTTCGCACAATTTGCGGTCTTGCAGACGATGGGCTCGCGAGTCTATGGAGATCCAGGCACCGGTTGTCGCCGAAAAGCGCCGTGGAAGGCGGCGTGTTTCGCCTTGTTGCAGCCGGCAACGCGCGGCATCCGGCCGGCTGTCGCCCGTGCGGTCCAAACCGGGCGCCGGGCGTCGTCGTGCGGGTGGGGCGCGCCGGCGGCGGCCCGTCCTACAGCGTCGAAGGAGAATGGATCGCATGAACTTGCAGCTCTACTTCCACCCGTTCTCGTCCTATTGCCAGAAGGCGCTCGTCGCGCTGTACGAATACGCGATCCCGTTCGAAGGGCAGCGCCTCGACGGGCCGGACAGCCCGGCGTCTCGGCGGCTGGCCGAGCTGTGGCCGATGAAGCGCTTCCCGGTGCTGGTGGACGGCGATCGCACGGTCATCGAGGCGAGCTGCATCGTCGAGTACCTCGGCTTCCGGATGCCCGCGCCGCAGCGCCTGATCCCGGACGATCCGCAGGCGGCGCTCGAGGTGCGCACGATGGACCGCTTCTTCGACAACTACGTCGCCACGCCGCAGCAGAAGATCGTGTTCGATGCGCTGCGGCCGGCGGACGTGCGCGACCCCTACGGCGTGGCCCAGTCGCGCGGGATGCTCGACACCGCCTACGCCTGGCTCGACCGCGTGATGGCCGATCGCGAATGGGCCGCCGGCGACCGCTTCAGCCTGGCCGACTGCGCCGCCGCGCCCTTCCTCTTCTACGCCGACTGGACGCACCCGATCGGCGCCGGTCACCCGCACGTCACCGCCTACCGGCGCCGGCTGCTCGCGCGGCCGTCGTTCGCGCGGGCAGTCGACGAGGCGCGGCCGTACCGCAAGTTCTTTCCGCTGGGCGCGCCGGACCGGGACTGAGGGCCACCCCTTTCGAGGTCTTCTTTCTGCATCGCCATGGGCGCGGCGCTTGCTGCGCGTCGCAGGGGCGTTCGACGAAGCGCAGACGGCCGCTTGCTTGCCGTCGCGGTCGGTGATGTCCGCCATCCTTCGCATCGGTCGCGGCGGCGAAGTCGCGGGCGGGCAGGCCGCCGCGGCGCTTCGGCGAGGCGGTCTCCGCTGCGCTCCGACTGCCCTGCGATGCTCGGTCTCGTGGCCCGTCGCAGAACTCACTGCGCTCACTTCGTTCGCTGCGTTCGGACAGTTGCGACGAGTCAGACCACGAAGCGCGCTGCGCGCGCGGCCACGAGCCCTGCGCTTCTCGGCGCCTCGCAAGGCGCGCCGCGGCGGCCTGCCCGCCCGCGCCTTCGCGGAGACGATGGATCTTCGCGATCGAACAGAACAAACCGTGACAGCGCGGCAGGCGGCATCCGCTGGGGGCGATTTTTGGGGCGACGAGGAGCGCAGGCCTGGGGTCGGCGCGCGCAGCGCGCTTCGTTGTCTGACTCGGCGCAGCTGTTTGAGCGGAGTGAGCGCAGCGAACGAAGCGAGTTCTGCGACGCGACCCCAGGTCGAGCACCACAGTGCAGTCGGAGCGAAGCGGAGACCGCCCCAGCATGAGCCCCCGGCGGATGCCGCCTGCCGCGCCGCGCGGACACTTCGGGGTGGCGGCCCTTGGCGGACCCTTTGGTTCAGCCCGGCAGCTCATCCCGCCGGTATTCGTCCGACGCGTCGTTGAACAGCGACGCCACCAGCCCGCGCAGCCACATCGTGCGGGCGGATCGGTGGTACTTGCGATGCCAGTGCTGGCGCAGCTCGATGCGCGGCGGCTCGAACGGCGTGGCGACCGCCTTCAGCCCGTATTCGGGCCGGCCGAAGATCACGCCCATCGCGTGCGGCACCGTGACCAGCAGGTCGGAGCGGGCGACGATCGACGGGATGCTCAAGAAGTTGGGCGTCGTCAGCGCCACCGTGCGCTGGATGCGCTGGTCCTTCAGGAACTGCTCGAAGATCTCCTGGCTGCGCCCCGGCGCGCGCACCACCGCGTGCTCCATGCCGACGAACTGCTCGGCCGTCAGCCGCGGCGCGGCCGCGAACGGATGCCCGGCGCGGATCAGGCAGACGAAATGGTGGCTGAACAGCCGCTGCTGGAAGATGTGCGTGCCGGTCAGGTCCGGGAAGTAGCCGACGGCCAGTTCCACCCGGCCCTGCTCCAGCGCCTCCTCGATCGCGTGGTGCGGCAGGTTCACCGATTGCAGCGCGGCGCGCGGCGCGCGCTCGCGCAATGCCTCCAGCAGGCGCGGCAGGAACACCATCTCGCCGACGTCCGACAGCGCCACCGTCACCGTGTCGGCCAGGCGCTCGGGCGCGAAGTCGGCGTCGGCGAGGATGTCCTCGTGGACCAGCGCGAGCATGCGGCGCACCGGCTCCAGCAGCGCCAGCGTGCGTGGCGTGGGCTCCATCGCGCCGCCGGCGCGGATGAACAGCGCGTCGTCGAAGGATTCGCGCAACCGCGCCAGCGAGCCGCTGAGCGCCGGCTGGCTGACGCCCAGCCGCTCGGCCGCCCGGCTGACGCTGCGTTCCTCGTACAGGGCGATGACGATCGGCAGCAGGTTCAGGTCGAGGTCGATGCGCTTCATCGGGTGGAGGCGGGGGCGGGGACAGAGGCGGAGACAGAGGCGGGGAGGGCAGGGCGGCGGCATGGCTGCGGGTTGCGCCGGATCAGTATGCGCCGCGCCGATTTCGACTATCGGCATCCGGCCCTTGCCGCTGGCGGAGGCCCGTTTCTACACTGCCCGCACACCCAGAACGGAGACACGCATGAGCCCCCACACACCGATCCCCTTGCGCACCCAGGTCGCCATCATCGGCGCCGGACCGTCCGGCCTGCTGCTCGGCCAGTTGCTGCACAAGGCCGGCATCGACGCGGTGATCCTCGAGCGCCAGACCGGCGAGTACGTGCTCGGGCGCATCCGCGCCGGCATCCTGGAGCAGGTCACGATGGACCTGCTGGACGAGGCCGGCGTCGGCGCGCGCATGCACCGCGAAGGCCTGGTGCACGGCGGATTCGACATGCTGTACGGCGGCGAGCGCCACCGCATCGACCTGCAGCGCCTGACCGGCGGCAAGAGCGTGATGGTCTACGGCCAGACGGAGCTGACGCGCGACCTGATGGAGGCCCGCGAGGCCGCCGGCCTGCCCACCGTCTACGAGGCGCGCCACGTGGCGGTGCACGACTTCGACACCGGCCGCCCGCGCGTCACCTACGAGAAGGACGGCCGCTCGCACACGCTGGACTGCGACTTCATCGCCGGCTGCGACGGCTTCCACGGTGTGTGCCGCGCCAGTGTGCCGCGCAGCGCGATCACCGAATTCGAGAAGGTCTATCCGTTCGGCTGGCTCGGCCTGCTGTCGGACACGCCGCCGGTGTCCGACGAGCTGATCTACATCAGCACGCCGCGCGGCTTCAGCCTGTGCTCGCAGCGCAGCGCCACCCGCAGCCGCTACTACCTGCAGGTGCCGCTGACCGACAAGATCGAGGAGTGGACCGACGAGGCGTTCTGGCAGGAACTGCGCCTGCGGCTGGACACCGAGGGCCGCGAGCGACTGGTGACCGGGCCGTCGATCGAGAAGAGCATCGCGCCGCTTCGCAGCTTCGTCACCGAGCCGTTGCGCTTCGGCCGCCTGTTCCTCGCCGGTGACGCCGGCCACATCGTGCCGCCCACTGGCGCCAAGGGCCTCAACCTGGCCGCGACCGACGTGAAGGTGCTGTCGCACGCGTTCATCGACTACTACCAGGGCCGCAGCGAGGAAGGCATCGACCGCTACTCCGAACGCTGCCTGCGCCGCATCTGGCGCGCCGAGCGCTTCTCGTGGTGGTTCACGAGCCTGATGCACCGCTTCCCCGAAGACAGCCCGATCACCGCGCGCTTCCAGCAGGCCGAACTGGACTACCTGATGCACTCCGAATCGGGTTTGCGCACGATCGCCGAGAACTACGTGGGTTTGCCGCTGAACTTCGGCGAATAGGCCCGGGCGCTTTCGAGGTCGTTCCCGCGGTTCGCGCCCCGGATCAGCCCGGGTGAACACCGGCTGTTCCACCGAATGCGCCGCGCCGCCGGATGGTCCACTGGTCCCTTGGACGCGCCGATTCGCGCGGCGCACGGGCCGGTGGGACCGGTGGACCTTCGAAAGCGATCCGGATGAGTTACAGGAACATGAGTACCGGCGCCCGACTGGGCGTCGGATTCGGGGCCGTCTTGCTGCTGCTGCTGGCGTTGATGTTCGCCGGCACCTCGGCGATCGGTGATCTGCGGCAACTGCACGACCACGATCGCCGGCAGGCGCACGAGGCGGGTGGCGCCGCCGCGCCGACGGGCGCCGCGGTGCTGGCGGCGGACGACGAGTTCGATCGCCAGTCGGCGGCCGCGCGGTTGGATCTCTACGCGATCGGGCTGGCCGGGCTGCTGGTCGGCGCGCTGTCGGCATGGTTCCTCGCGCGCACGGTGTCGCAGCCGCTGTCGCAGGCGGTGCTGATCGCGCGCACGGTCGCCTCGGGCGACCTGAGCCAGGAATTCCGCTCCGACCGCGGCGGCGATTTCGGCCGCCTGCTCGATGCGCTCGGCGAGATGGAAGACAAGCTGACCGACGTGGTCACGCGCATCCGCGGGTCGACCGATTCGATCGTCGTCGCCTCGCAACAGATCGACAGCGGCAATGCCGACCTGTCGCAGCGCACCGAGGAACAGGCCGCCTCGCTGGAGCAGACCACCGCGAGCATGGCCCACCTGACGCAGGCGGTGCGCCAGAACGCCGAGCGGGCGCGGGCGGCCAGCTCGCTCGCGGCCAACGCATCGTCGATCGCGGAGCAGGGCGGCGCCGTGGTGTCGCGCGTGGTGTCCACGATGGCCGGCATCACCACCTCGAGCCGCCGCATCGCCGACATCAGCGGCACGATCGACGGCATCGCCTTCCAGACCAACCTGCTGGCGCTCAATGCGTCGGTGGAGGCCGCCCGCGCCGGCGAGCAGGGCCGCGGCTTCGCGGTCGTCGCCGACGAGGTGCGCAACCTGGCCCAGCGCAGCGCCACCGCGGCCAAGGAGATCAAGGCGCTGATCACGCAATCGGTCGAGCACGTCGAAGGCGGCGCCGAACTCGTGCAGCAGGCCGGCGCGACGATGCAGGACGTGGTCAAGGCGGTGCAGCAGGTCACCGGCCTGCTGGGCGAGATCTCCGGCGCGCTGGCCGCGCAGAGCGCGAGCATCGAGGAGGTCAACGGCGCGGTCGCCCACATGAACGACGTGACGCAGCAGAACGCCGGCATCGTGCAGCAGGCGGCGACTGCCGCCACCTCGCTGGCCGCGCAGGCGGCGGAGCTGCAGGGCGTGGTCGGCGAATTCCAGCTCGATCCGCCGGGCGAAGGCGGGGGCGCCGCCGCCACCGCCACCACCGGGCCCGCAGCGGGCTGAAACGCGCGCACTGGAGCATCCGTCGGCCTGTGGCCTTTCCCGCCGGGCGGGAGCATTCGCCCCTGGGGCGGCCCGGCGGGCCCCTACCACATTTCTGCCGACTGCGATCGGCGGAATTGCCGGCAGCCCGGAACTTCTTCGACGCGTCGGCCCGCGGCCGGGCGGTGTTCAATTCACGGGTCCGTTTTCGGACGAATCTGGAGTCCCCATGCAGCCGACGCACAAGGCGGTAGTCAGACAGTACGCCCGTCGCGAGATCGACCTGGCCCTGGTTCCTCCGGCGCGCAGCCGCCGCTCGCTCGACGGCTGGCTCGATCGCTGGACCGCCACCGTCGGCGATCTGGCCCACCTGCAACGCGTGAACCCGATGGTCGACGCGGTCATCGACGAACAGCGCGGCCGGCAGATCCGCATCGGCGACCACTGGCTGACCGACTGGGCGTCGTGCAACTACCTCGGCCTCGACCTCGACGAGGAGGTGATCGCCGCGGTGCCTGAATACCTCTCGCGCTGGGGCACGCATCCGTCGTGGTCGCGCCTGCTGGGCAGCCCGCGACCCTACGTCGACATCGAGGAACGGCTGACCGAACTGCTCGGCTGCGAGGACGTGCTGGCGATGCCGACGATCACGCACATCCACATGTCGGTGCTGCCGGTGCTCGCCGGCGCCGGCACCATCTTCCTCGACGGCCGGGCGCACAAGACGATCTACGACGGCGCGATGGTCGCGGCCGGCCGCGGCGCCAAGGTGGTGCGCTTCCGCCCCAACGACACCGCGCACCTGGAGGAGCTGATCCGCGCGTCCGACGCCTCGACGCCGCGCGTGATCGCGATGGACGGAGTGAACTCGATGACCGGCAACGCACCCGACCTGCCGGCATTCTCGCGCATCGCCGGCGAGCACGGCGGGCTGCTGTACGTCGACGACGCGCACGGCTTCGGCATCGTCGGCCAGCGCTCGGGGCTGGAATCCTGCCCCTACGGCGACAGCGGCAACAGCCTGTTCCGCCACCAGGACGTCTCCTACGACCACGCGGTGCTGGTCGGCGGGCTGTCGAAATCCTATTCGTCGCTGCTCGCCTTCCTGGCGCTGCCGACGCGGCTGAAGAACGCGCTGAAGGTGCTGGCGCCGCCCTACCTGTATTCCGGCCCGTCGCCGGTGGCCTCGCTCGCGACCACGCTGGCCGGGCTGGAAGTCAACCGCAAGCGCGGCGATGCGCTGCGCACGAACGTGTGGCGGATGACCAGGCGCGTGCTCGACGCACTGCGCGAGCGCGGCATCTACACGCCCAACGAATCCGGGCTGCCGATCATCGAGATCCCGCTGGCGCACCACGAGGACATCGACGCGGCCGGACATTTCCTGTTCGAGCGCGGCATCTACGTGACGATGGCGGCCTTCCCGCTGGTGCCCAAGCACGAGGTCGGCTTCCGCGTGCAGGTGACGGCCTCCAACACCGACGAAGAGGTGACCCAGCTCATCGGCGCGATCGCCGAGCTGAGTGACCAGTTCGCGCTGCAATCCGCATCGGCGCCGCTGATGCCGGCGGCGTCACCGCTTGTCCCGGATCGCCAGCAGCCGCCCAACGGTCTCGCAAGCTCGCTGAATCTCTGAGGGCGGTCGCATGACCGCCGCCACCGTCGACGCCGGCGGCGTTCGCGCGCGCTCGGCCGAAATCCTGCATCGCGCGTCCGCGCTGGGCGAGGCGGGCCGGCATCGTCAGGCGCTGGCGCTGCTCGACCGCCAGCTCCAGCGCACGCCCGACGACGCCGACCTGCACACCGCCCGCGGCTGGGCGCTGGAGAACCTGGGCCCGCCGGCACTGCCGGACGCCTGCGCCGCGTACGAGACGGCGATCGCGCTCGACGCCGGCCAGTGCTGGGCGCGTGTCGGCCTGGCGACGGTGCTCGGCCCGCTCGGCCGGCCCGAGCGCTGCGCGCCGCTGTACCGCGACGCGATCGAGCGCGCGCTGCCGCGCGCGGCGCAGGAGCCCGAATACCTGGAACTGATCGGCTGGTGCCGCTTTCGCCTCGGCGAACTCGACCGCGCGGTCGACGCCTTCCGCGACGCGCTCGCGGTCGATGCCGGCTGGGTGTCGGTGCACTTCGACCTCGGGCTGGTGCTGTTGCTGCAAGGCGAGGCCGATGCCGCCGCCGGGCACTACCGGCAGGGCCTGGAGGCACTCGGCCGCCGCGCGCCGGCGGCGCGCCTGGGGGCGCTGCAGGTGGCGCTGGACGACCTCGACGAGGTATTGGCTGCGCGCGCGGCGACTGCCGCGGCATCGGTGGACTCCGCCGACCCCGGCACCGCCGCCGGCCTGCGCGCGACACTGACGCGCGCCCTGGCCGCGGCCGGAGACCCACGCGATGAGTGATCTGCTGTCCCGAGCCCGCATCCTCGCGCCGCTGCAGGAGCGCGGTTTCCGCATCCTGTGGGCGGGCATGACGATCTCGCTGGTCGGCGACGGCGTCACGCTGATCGCGATCGCCTGGCAGGTCTACGAGCTGTCCAACCTGCCCACCGCGCTCGGCCTGACGATGATGGCGATGTCAGTGCCGCAGATCCTGCTGCTGCTGTTCGGCGGTTTCGTCAGCGATCGGTTCGACCGCCGCCGCGTGATGCTGTTCGCCGACGTCGTGCGCGGCGCCGCGCTGCTCGCGATCGGCACGCTGTCGATCGCCGGCGTGCTGGCGATCTGGCACCTGGCGCTGATCGCCGCCGTCTACGGCGCCGGCAGCGCGTTCTTCGGCCCGGCCTTCGATGCGATGGTGCCCGACCTGGTGAGCGAGGAGCGGCTGGCGCAGGCGAATTCGCTCGACCAGTTCGTGCGTCCGGTGGCGGCGCGGCTGGTCGGCCCGGCGCTCGGCGGCTGGATCATCGGCACGCTCGGCGTCGGCTGGGCGTTCATTGCCGACGCGGCCAGCTTCGGGGTGTCGCTCGGCTGCCTGCTGTGGCTGGGGCGCATCCGGCCGCTGGCGCCCCGGGCGGCAGCGGCCGACGACGAGCCGCCACTGTCCATTCGCGACGAGATCCGCGAGGGCTTCGCCTACGTGCGCTCGAGCGTGTGGCTGTGGGGCACGTTCTGCGCGGCGACCTTCGCCTACCTCGTCTTCCTCGGCCCGGCCGAAGTGTTGTTGCCCTTCCTCGTGAAGTACGAGCTGGGCGGCGGTGCCGGCGACCTCGGCGCCGTGATGGCGATGGGCGGGCTGGGCGCGATCACCGCCTCGATCGTGATGGCCCAGCGCGGCCTGCCTCGCCGCCGCATGAGCTTCATCTACGTCGCCTGGAGCCTGTCGACGCTGGCGGTGGCCGGCTACGGGCTGGCCCGCTACCCGTGGCAGGTGATGGCGGCCTGCTTCGCGTTCAACGCGCTGGAGACGGCCGGGCTGATCGTCTGGCTGACCACCAAGCAGGAGCGCGTGCCGGCGCGGCTGCTGGGCCGGGTGTCGAGCCTGGACTGGCTGATCTCGATCGGCCTGATGCCGCTGTCCTACGCGCTGGCCGGCCCGGTGGCCGCCGCACTGGGCACGCGCGCCACGCTGGTCGGCGCCGGCGTGCTGGGCGCGGCCGTGACGCTGGCCTTCCTGTTCCTGCCCGGCATGCGGGCGGCCGAGAATCCGCGACCGATCGATCTGGAGGGAGTGCAGGCGACATGATGCAAGACCGACGCCGGAACGAATGGGCGCCCGACGCTTCGGGTGCCGCCGCGACCGAGACCGATGCCGCCACGGACCGCGCCGCCGGGCGCGCCGGTCGGCGACGCCTCCGCCGGGCACGCCATACCGCGTTCGCGGTGCTGCTCACGGCCGGATTCGCGGCGTTCGCCGCCCCGCCCGACACCCGCGCCGACAACGACCCGACGCAGCTCTCGCTCGAGCAACTGATCGACCTGGACGTGCAGAGCGCTTCCAAGTTCACGCAGAAGGCGTCCGAGGCGCCGTCGTCGGTGACGGTGGTGACCGCGGCCGACATCCAGCGCTTCGGCTACCGCACGCTGGCCGACATCCTGAACAGCATCCGCGGCCTGTACCTGCACTACGACCGCAACTACGACTACCTGGGCGTGCGCGGCTTCGGCCCGCTGGGCAGCTACAACTCGCGCGTGCTGGTGATGGTCGACGGCTACCGCCTGAACGACCCGATCTACGGCCAGGGCAGCATCGGCCGCGAGTTCCCGGTCGACGTCGACCTGATCGAGCGCGTCGAGTTCGTGCCCGGCCCCGGTTCGGCGATCTACGGCAGCAACGCCTTCTTCGGCGTCATCAACGTGTTCACGCGCAGCGGCCGCAGCTTCGGCGGCGTCGAGGCCAGCGTCGAGGGTGGAAGCTGGGACGCCTACAAGGGCCGCCTCACCTACGGCCGGCGCTACGCCAGCGACGTGGACGTGCTGCTCTCGGTCTCGAACTACGACTCCGGCGGGCGCGACCGCTACTTCCCCGAGTTCGCCCGGCCGGGTGTCAGCGACGGCGTGGCGCGCGGACTCGACTACGAGCGCACGCCCGACGTGTTCGCCAAGATCGGCTGGGGCGGCTTCACCTTCGAGGCGGCGCGCCGCGTGCGCACCAAGGGCGTGCCGACGGCGAGCTTTCAGACCATCTTCAACGACCCGGCCGAGAACACGCGCGACGCCCAGGCCTTCGCCGAACTGCGCTACGACGGCAGCCTGACGCGCGACATCGACCTGAGCGCGCGGCTGAACCGCGGCTCCTACGACTACCGCGGCACCTACCGCTACGCCGGCCCGGCGGACGCGCCGATCGTCAACCTCGACCTGGCGCGTTCGGACTGGTGGGGCGGCGAGCTCAAGCTGCTGAGCCGGGCGTTCAGCGGCCACAAGCTCGTGGCCGGCGTGGAATACGCCGACAACTTCCGCTCGAACCAGGCGAACTACGACGTCGACCCGCGGGTGGACTACCTCGCCGAGCCGCACCGTTCGTCGCAATGGGGTCTCTACCTGCAGGACGAATGGACGATCAGCCGCGACCTGATCGTCAATGCCGGCCTGCGCCACGACCGCTACAGCACCTTCGGCTCGATCACCAACCCGCGGCTGGCGCTGATCTACAGCGTCGACCCGGCGGTCACGCTGAAGGCGCTGTACGGCACGGCCTACCGCGCGCCCAACGACGGCGAGCTGTATTTCTCGAGCGAACCGCTGGGCTGGAAGAACAACCCCGACCTGTCGCCGGAGCGCATCTCCACGCTGGAGCTGGTCGGCGAGTGGCGCATTTCCAGCCTGGCGCGCGCCACCGTGTCGGCTTTCCGCTACAGGATCAGCGACCTGGTGACGCTGACCACCGACCCGGCAGACGGGCTGACCGTCTACCGCAACCAGGGGAATGCGCGCGCCAGCGGCCTGCAGATGGAGTTCGAGCGCCTGTGGCGCGACGGCAGCGCGGTGCGCGCGAGCTTCAGCTTCCAGCAGGCGAAGGACGAGGCCGGCGCGCGCCTCGTCAATTCGCCGCGCCAGCTCGCCAAGTTCGACGGCACCCGCCCGTTCTTCAACGACGCGGTGCGCGCGGGTCTGTCGCTGCGCTACGTCGGCAGCCGGCTGACGCGTTCGGACGCGAAAGCCGCCGGCTACACGACGGCCGACCTGACCCTGTCGAGCGACCGGCTGATCCCCGGTGCGGAGCTGTCGCTCGGCATCTACAACCTCTTCGACAGGGTCTACAGCGACCCGGTGTCCGATGCCCACGTGCAGGACACGGTGCGCCAGGACGGCCGGAGCCTGCGGCTGAAACTCACCGCGCGCTTCTGAGCACGCCGGTCGATGCCGTACCTGTCGACCCTCACCGAGCGACCCGGGCCGGGCGGCGCCACCGCGCGCGCGGCTCGCGCGCGGCTGCTCGCCAGGCTGCGCGGCGTGCTGCTTGCCGGGCTGGCGGCGTTGGGCCTCGGCGCGGTCGGCGGAGCGCTCGCGCAACCGGAGCAGAACGTCAAGGCAGCGTTCGTGTTCAACTTCGTGCGATTCACCGAATGGCCGGCGGTGCGCTTCGCCACCCGGGACGCGCCGTTGTCGCTGTGCCTGCTTTCCAGCGACACGCGGCTGTCGGAGTCGATGAAGGGGCTCGCCGGCCGCACGGTCGACGAGCGCACCGTCCGCGTCAGCGACGTCGAGCGCCCCGAAGACCTGGCCCGCTGCCACGCGCTGTTCATCGCGGACACGACGCCACGTGGTTCAATGGCGGTGTGGTTGCGCAAGGCGGAGTCACTGGACGTGTTGACGATGGGCGACAGCGACGGCTTCGCCGCCGCTGGCGGCATGATCGGGCTCGTCTCCGACGGGCTGAAGGTGCGCTTCGAGATCAATGACAAGGCCGTCAAGCGCAGCGGCCTGAAGCTGGGTTCGCAGCTCTACCAGCTCGGGCGCGGCGTCAGCGAGGCGATTCCGCGATGAAACGCTTCGCCGGCCGGTTCGCACGCCTTCCGCTGCGACACAAGCTCGGCGTGATCATGGCGGCGGCGCTGGGCGTCGGCTTCCTGCTGGCGCTGGGCGTCTACGGCGTCACCGACCTGGTCGAGCAGCGGCGCGAGCAGCGCCGGCAGTTCGAGACCCTGGCCGACGTGCTGGGCATCAACAGCACCGGCGCGATCGCCTTCGACGACCGCCATGCCGCCGCGCAGATCCTGGCGGCGCTGCGCTCCAAGCCGAACGTGATCGTCGGCCGGATCCTCGACAGTTCCGGCCGCACCTTCGCCGTCTATGACGCGCGCGAGATGGGCCCGCCGGCCGACCCGGGCATCGGTGCCGGCGGCACGACGGATGCGGGCGCGAGCGCGGGTTCGGGCGCGGGCGCAGGGACCAGCGCGATGTCCGGCGACCCGGCCGCGGGCGGCTTCGCCCCGCCGGCGGCGGCCCGTGACCGCGCGGTGCCTGCCGACACCGCGCCGGGCTCCGCCGGCGACGGCTTCAATCCGTTCCGGCCGATGCTGCGCGTCGAGCGGCCGATCGTGCTGCGCGGCGAGCGGCTGGGCACGATCCGCATCGATGCCGACCTGTCCTCTGCCTGGAGCGAGCTGGCCTGGCGCATGGCGCGGCTGGCGCTGCCGCTGGTCGGCGCGTTCGCGCTGGTGCTGCTGGCGGCGGGGCGGGTGAAGAACGTGATCGCCCAGCCGATCGAGCGCCTGGCGTCGGCGACCGAGAACATCACCCGCGACAACGACTATTCGGTGCGGGTGGAGCGGCACGGCAACGACGAGATCGGGCGCCTGATCGACCGCTTCAACGAGATGCTGCACCAGATCGAACTGCGCGACCGCGAGCTGGCGCTGCACCGCGAGCACCTCGAGCAGGAGGTGCAGGCGCGCACCGTCGAGCTGGTGACGGCGAAGAACACCGCCGAGGCGGCCAACCGCGCGAAGTCGCAGTTCCTCGCCAACATGAGCCACGAGATCCGCACGCCGATGAACGGCGTACTGGGCATGTCCGAACTGCTGCTCGACGGCCAGCTCGATTCGCGCCAGCGCCACCTGGCGCGCACGATCCGCAGCTCGGGCGAGGCGCTGCTCGCGATCATCAACGACGTGCTCGACTTCTCGAAGATCGAGGCCGGCCGCGTCGAGCTCGACCGTGTCGTGTTCGCGCCGCGCGAGGTGGTGGAAGACACGGCCGAACTGCTCGGCGAGCGCGCCCACGCGAAGGGCCTGGAGCTGATCGTCCAGATCGAGCGCGGCGTGCCGGAGCGGGTGATGGGCGACGCCGGCCGGCTGCGCCAGATGCTGACCAACCTGATCGGCAACGCGATCAAGTTCACCACCTCCGGCGAGGTGCTGGTCAAGGCCGGCACCATCGAGGGCCAGCCCGGCATGCTGCGCTTCGAGGTGCGCGACACCGGCATCGGCCTCACGCACGACCAGCGCCAGCGGCTGTTCCAGGCCTTCAGCCAGGCCGACGGATCGACCACGCGGCGCTTCGGCGGCACCGGGCTCGGCCTGGCGATCACCAAGCAGCTCGCCGAACTGATGGGCGGCACGGTGGGCGTGCGCAGCCGCATCGGGCGCGGGTCGACGTTCTGGATCGACGTGCGGCTGGAGCTGCTGGTCGGCCCGGCGGCCGTCGCGCGCAACGACCTCGGCCTGCGCGGCGTGCGCGTGCTGGTGGCCGAGGACAACGAGACGCAGCGCGGCGTGATCGAGGAGGAACTGGCGGCCCTCGGCTGCCGCGTCACCGCGGTGGCCGACGGCCGGACCGCCTGGCGCACGCTGCGCGCCGCGCCGGCGGACCGCCCGTTCGAGCTGGCGCTGCTCGACGCGCACCTGCCGGGGGTGGACGGCATTTCGCTGGCGCGCCAGATCCGCGCCGACGCGGCGCTGGCGGATCTGCCGCTGATCGTGCTGACGCCGCTGGGCGGCGCCGGCGATGCCGACCGCGCGCGCGCCGCTGGCGTCAATGCCTGCCTGCGCAAGCCGCTGCGGCAGGCGGAGCTGCGGCGCCAGGTGGTGGCGGCGATGAGCAGCGAAGGCGCGGTCACCGGGTTCGGTGAGCTGGCGGACGCCGCGGCGGCGCGGCCGTCGCTGAACGCGGAGGTGCTGGTGGTCGAGGACCAACCGGTCAACCGCGAGATCACCGCCGCGATGCTGCGCAACTTCGGCTGCCGGGTGGAGGTGGCCGTCGACGGCCGCGTCGGCTCGCGGATGGCCCTCGAACGCTCGTTCGACCTGATCCTGATGGACTGCCAGATGCCGGAGATGGACGGCTTCGAGGCGACCGCGGTGATCCGCCGTGCCGAGGCGGACGGCGCCGGCCGCGTTCCGATCGTTGGCGAGCACCTCGGAGAGCTGCGCGCTGGTGAAGGGCTTGCTCAGATAGTCGTCCATGCCCGCGGCCAGGCAGCCCTCGCGGTCGCCGGCCATCGCGTTGGCCGTCAGCGCAACGATCGGACCGCGGCCGGCGCCGTCCGCACCCGCGCCGATCGAAGACGGCGCGGCGCCTGCCATCGACGACGATGCACTGGAATCGATCCGCAACGTGGGCGGCGCGCCGCTGGTCGCCCGCATGATCCGCCTGTTCCGCGACGACAGCCCGGTGCTGCTGCAGTCGCTGCGCCGGGCGATCGACGGGCGGGACATCGAAGGCGTGGCGCGCGCCGCGCACGCGCTGCGCTCGATCAGCGTCAGCCTCGGCGCGGCGGCGCTCGGCGAGACCTGCGTGCGCATCGAACTCGATGCCCGCGGCGGCGTCGTCGCCGCCGACGCCGAACCGCGCCTGCTGGCCGAGTACGCCGCCGCGCGCGCGGGGCTGGAGTCGCGGCTCAAGCAGGTCGACGCCTGAGCCGCACCGCGCCCCGGCCCGCGACCGCGGCGGTCTCCCGCCGCGGCGCGGCACTCAGCGTGCGGCGAGCGAGAGGCTTGCGGACAGGCGCTGCGGGTCGCGCGACGAGCTGCCCACCGTGAACCCGTAGGCGCCGGTGCCGAAGGCCCAGGCGTGGCGCGTCGCGTCCCAGACCTTCAGGCGTGCGGCCGGCACCGCCAGGTTCACCTGCTGTGACTGGCCGGGCTGAAGCGCGACCTTCTGCCACGCGACGAGGCGCTGCGGCGGCTCGCCCAGCGCGGCGGGCAGCGCTGCATAGACCTGCGCCACCTCCGAGCCCGCACGCGAGCCGCTGTTGGTGATCGTGAACGAGAGCGTCACGTTGCCGAGGCCGTCGGTGTTGGTCTGCAGGCCGGAGTAGCCGAACGTCGTGTACGACAGGCCGTGGCCGAACGGGAACAGCGGCGCGATCTGCTTCGCGTCATACCAGCGATAGCCCATCTGCAGGCGTTCGCTGTACGGCACCTTCAGGTCGGTGGCCGAGATCGCGACTTGCGGCAGGTCGGCGTCGCGCTGCGGGAAGGTGATCGGCAGCTTGCCGGATGGGTTCACATCGCCGAACAGCAGGTCGGCGATTGCCTGGCCGCCCTTCGCGCCGGGGTACCACGCCTCCAGCACCGAATGCACGTTGCCGATCCAGGGCATCAGCACCGGGCTGCCGTTCTCCAGCACCACGATCACCCGCTTGGCCTTGGCGGCCACCGCGGCGATCAGCGCGTTCTGGTCGTACTGCTGGTTGTACGGATCGGCGGCCGCATCGGGCAGCGAGAGGCTGGGCAGGTCGGTGCCTTCGGTCTGCCACTGCGTCGCGAAGACGATCGCCACGTCCGCCTTCGCGGCGGCATCGGCCGCCGCGGTGGCGTTCGTGCCGTCGAAGTAGCTCACGGTCGCGTTCGGTGCCTTGGCCCGGATCGCGGCCAGCGGGGCGGACTTGTACCAGTTCGCGCAATTGCCGAACAGCGACGTTGAATGGCAGCTCGTGACCGCATTGCCGTCGATCGCCGGCACCGCGCCGGAGCCGCCGCCGGACAGCACGCCCACGTCGGCATGCCCGCCGACGACGACGATGGAGCCGAGCCCAGCCGCTGCCAGCGGCAGCACCGGCTGCCCGCTGCCGGTGGCCGGCGCGTTTTTCAGCAGCACGGCGGACTGCTGCGCCGCCTTCAGCGCGAAGGCGTTGCCGGCGGCTTCGTCGATGACTGTTCCGGCCGTCGGCGGGGAATCCAGCAGGCCGACCGTGGCCAGCGTGCGCAGCTTGCGCTGCACCATGTCGTCCAGGCGCGACTGCGGCACCGTGCCGGCCTGCACCGCGCTCTTGAGCGCGCTGTTGAAGTGCGAGCCGAAGAACGCGTAGATCGGGCTTTTCGTGATCGGGGCGCCGGGCGAATCGTCGCCGGCGCCGGGCTGCTCCTCGTCCAGCCCGGCGATCGCCGCCGCCGCGGTGCTGTGCGTGCCGCCCCAGTCGGACTGCACCACGCCCTTGAAGCCCCATTCGGTCTTCAGCACGTCGGTCAGCAGCGTCGGGTTCTCGCAGGCGTAGATGCCGTTGACCTGGTTGTACGAGCACATCACGTTGCCCGGCTCGCCTTCCTTGACGCCGATCTCGAACGCCAGCAGCTCGGTCTCGCGCATCGTGCGCTCGTCGACCTGCGAGTCGGACGTCATGCGGTTCGTTTCCTGGCCGTTCAGCGCGTAGTGCTTGATCGTCGCGATCACCTTCTGCGACTGCGTGCCGATGGTGCGGGCCGCGCTCAGCTTGCCGGCCAGCACCGGGTCTTCGCCCATGTATTCGAAGGTGCGGCCGTTGCGCGGCTCGCGCGCCAGGTTGACGCCGCCGCCCAGGCCTTCGCTGTAGCCGAGCGCGCGCAGTTCGGTCGCGATGCGCGCGCCGTATTCATTGGCGAGCTGCGTGTCCCAGCTCGCGGCGAGCGCCACCGGCGCCGGCAGCGCGGTGACGCGCGCGTTGGTGACGTTGACGCCGCCGGCCGAATCGGCGCTGGTGATCGCCGGGATGCCGAGCCGCGGGACGCCCGGGATGTAGCTGGCGCCGCTGAGCGCCTCGGCGGTGAACGTGCCGTAGCCGATGATCGGCATGCCGGTGCCGTGCACCAGCTGGATCTTCTCGTCGAGCGTCATCTGCGCGACCAGCTTGGCCGCGCGCTGGTCCGCCGTGGCCGCGGGATCGGCTGGCGTCGAGCCGCCGTCATTGCACGCGGCGAGGGTCAACAGGGTCAGGCAGGCCGCGGCGAGCGCGGTCTTCCGGAATCGTGGGCTGGACATGGGCTGTGCTCCTCGGGGGCTTGGCGCCCCACCTTCGTTAGACTCGTGCGAAGACTAGGGAGACGGCATCCGGCGGCTTGACCCACCGGAGCAGCTTTTGACCCGGCCGAGCCCGGGGAAACCCGTCCGCGCTCCGGCGGGCTCACGAGGAGGCGAGATGGAGCTGGCCCGGAAATCGGTCGATGCGCGCCTGGTGCGCTGGGCGCTGGCCGCGGCGGAACGTTTCGGCCGCGACACGCGCGCGCTGTGCCGCGAGATCGGCCTGCGCGAGGAGGAGCTCGACGATGTCGGCGCCCGCGTGGCGGGCGACCGCTACGTGCGGCTGCTTCAATCGCTGAAGGACGAGACGCTCGGCTTCGACGCGCACCCGGGCATCCCGGGCTGGCTGCTGCCTTTCCCGGAGCTGGCCGGCGTGGTCTGCAACCGCCCGACGCTGCGCGATGCGCTGCACTGCCTGCTGCAGTACCGCGAGCTGATCGGCAATGTCGACTGGCTGCTGATGGACGAGGCGGGATGGTTGCGGCCATTGCGCGGCTGTACGACCCGGCGGTGCGCGTGCGCGAGGCCGGCCTCGCCGGAGCCGCCTTCGCGCCGAGTGCGCAACTCCGCGAGGTGCTGCAGGCGGAGTCGCGCTTCGGCCAGCCGGGCAATCGGATGGTGCTGGCGTCCAACGCGCTCGACCGGCCGTTCGAGCGCTACAACGAGGTGCTGGCGGACATCCTGCTGCACGGCGCCAACGAGACGCGCGACCGCATCCGGACCCGGCAATCCTTTGCCCATGCGGTGGCGGCGCTGCTGCGCGGCTGGCTGCACGAGACGCGCGACGAGCCCGACGGCGGCGAGTTGCAGCGCCGCGTCTGCGCGCGCTACGGCATCTCGCGCTGGACGCTGCGGCGCCGGCTGGAAGCCGAGCAGACGCGCTTCCAGGACGTGCTGATGCGCGCCCGCATGGACGAGGCGCGGCAACTGCTGCGGCACACGCGGCTGCCGATCCGGGAGATCGGCGAGCGCGTCGGCTATGCGTCGATCAGTGCGTTCACGCGCTCGTTCACACGCGCCTGCGGCTCGGCGCCGAGCCACTACCGGGGTGCGGGCGGCGGCCTTCCTGGGTGATTCGAGCGCGCTCTGGAAGGGCGCTGCGCTTCTTCAGATCCGGGGCGGCTGTTCCCTGGTCCAGTCATCGAGCGTCAAACCGGCGAGCACGCGCGCTCGAGAGAATGCGCCGTCCCTCGTCACCAGGATCGCCTGGCCCTGCGCCTGTGCCGCGGTCGGCGCCAGGGCCTTCGCGTGCGCGGCGATCATCATGTTCATGGGCGCGAGCGTCACGCCGCCGGCCTCGCAGGCCGCGCGCAGCTCGCCGTAGGCTTCGGCGGCCTTGGCCGTCCAGGGCAGGACGGTGACGCGGGCCAGGAACTCGCGAACCTTGGCCGAAAGCCCCGGCGGGTGGCCGCGCCTGGCGACGCCGTACAGCAACTCGGCTTGCGTCACGACCGACACCGCGACGCAGTGGATCGGCACGGCGACAAGGCGCTCCCGCACGCGCGGGATGTCGCCTTTGATGATGTGACTTGCGATGTTCGTGTCGAGCAGGTACGTCGTCATGCCGGCGTGTCATCGAACGGATCGCGGGAGTGCTCGCCCTGCTGGCGATCGGCCTCGCTCATGAAGTCGGCCGGCACGTCCGTCGTCGCGTCGAGGGCGAAGAGGCCGTCCCAGGAGTCCGGCCTGCGCGACAGGATCACGTCGCCCGTGGCGGCATCGCGGCGGATGTAGACCTCCTTCTCGTCGAAGCGGTATTCGAGCGGCAACCGCACCGCCTGGCTGCGGCCCGTGGTGAAGATCTTGGCGGTCTGTGTCATGGCACGACTTCCGTTCATGGTATGTATCGGAGAATATACCGTTGTCGATACATATCAAGCCATATATCGACTGCGATCGAGCCGCGACCCCTCGCCGCCGCTCTTGACGGGCGCGGCTTTCGGTCGACTGCCGCGACACACCGCCGGTTGCCCGCGACCGGATCCGATCCGTCAGGCCGACTGGCGCAACACCAGCCGGGGCTCGGCCAGGTAGCGCTGGCGCGCCATGCCGGGCTGCTCGATGCGCGCAAGCAGCAGCGCGGCCGCCTGCTCGCCGAGTTCGCTCGGCCGGATGTCCACCGTGCTCAGCGGCGGGTTCGAGTGCGCCGCGTCGAGCACGTTGTCGAAACCCATCAGCGCGAAATCCCGGCCGGCGTGGATCCCGCGTTCGCCCAGCGCCGACAGCGCGCCGAAGGCCACGACGTCGTTGTACGAGACGGCGGCCTTGATCTCGGGGCGTGTGTCGAGCAGGCGGACCATCGTGTCGTGCCCGCCCTGGCGCGTCGGGTCCGCGACGAAGACGAGCTGCTCGTCGAACGGGATGCCGGCCTCGGCCAGTGCCGACTTGTAGCCGTTCAGCCGCTGTTCGAGCACCGGCCCGCCGTGCCCGCCGAGGAAGCCGATGCGCCGGTGGCCGGCGGATAGCAGGTGCGCGGTGGCGAGGTTCACGCCGCGTTCGTTGTCCGAGCCGGCGAAGTCGTAGCTGCCGCTGCCCAGCGTCCGCACGATGACCACCAGCGGGATGCCCCAGCCCTTCACGGCCTTCGTCAGTGAACCCGGCGTGCCGAGGGCGGGGCACAGCGCGATGCCGGCGGCATGCAGCTCGCGCATCGTCGTCAGCACCTGCTGCTGCCGCTCGAGACTCTCGCTGGTGTGCGCCATGAAGACGATGTAGCCGGCGTCCACCAGCTTGCGCTCCAGCCCGACCAGCACCTCGGCGAAGAACGGATTCATCAGGTCGTTGATCACGACGCCGATCGTCTTCGACGTGCGCCCGCGGAGTTCACCGGCGCGGCGGTTGTAGACGTAGCCGAGCTTGAGCACCGCCTCGCGCACGCGGTCCGCGGTTTCCTTGCGGATCAGCTCGCTTCCCTGGAGCACCAGCGAGACGGTCGACTTCGACACGTCCGCCTCGGCGGCGACATCCAGGATCGTGATCGGGCGGGGAGTGTCGGCGGGGCGGGGCATGTCGGGCGGGCCTGTCGCGAAGGCGAGATGCGGTCGAGGGGTAGACGACTGGAACGGTCCGGCGCTTCGTTCTTGAACCGTTCCAACCAGCATAGCAGTTCGATGGCCAGCGTCCGGCGGCGACAGCGGGCGCGTTCCGAGGTCCGACGATCCCCGTGTTTTCCCTAGGCCTCACCGTTTCCTCTTGCGTCGAAATTGGAACGATCCAATAATTCATTCAACCGTTCCAAAACAAGCAACCCACACGCACACGAACCATGGAAAACCAACCGACCTTCGGATGGGGCCTGATCGGCGCAAGCACGATCGCCTCGCAGTACATGATCGATGCGATCCGCGCCCAGCCGGGCCAGGCGGTGGTCGCGGTGGCCAGCAGCAGCGCCGAACGCGGCCGCGCCTACGCCGAGCGCCACGGCATCGCCGCCGCCTACAGCTCGGTCGATGCGCTGCTCGCCGACCCGGCCGTCCAGGTGGTCTACATCAGCACCACCAACGAGCTGCACCGCGAGCAGGTGCTGGCGGCGGCTGCGGCCGGCAAGCACGTGTTGTGCGAGAAGCCGCTGGCGCTCGACGTCGCCGATGCGCTGGCGATAGTGAAGGCCTGCCGCGACGCCGGCGTGGTGATGGCGACCAACCACCACCTGCGCAACGCCGCCACCCACCGCAAGATCCGCGAGCTGGTGCTGGGCGGCGCCATCGGCAAGCCGCTGTTCGCCCGCGTCTTCCACGCGGTCTACCTGCCGCCGCACCTGCAGGGCTGGCGCATCGACCGGCCGCAGGCCGGCGGCGGCGTGATCCTCGACATCACCGTGCACGACGCCGACACGCTGCGCTTCGTGCTCGGTGCCGAGCCGGTCGAGGCGGTGGGCCTGACGCCATCCGCCGCGATGGCGAAGCAAGGCCTCGAAGACGGCGTGATGGCCGTGCTGCGCTTCGACAACGGCGTGCTCGCGCAGCTGCACGATGCCTTCACGGTCAAGCACGCCGGCACCGGCCTGGAATTGCATGGCGACGCGGGCTCGATCGTCGGCCGCGACGTGATGACCCAGCAGCCGGTCGGCAGCCTGCTGCTGCGCACCGCCGCCGGCGAGCAGGCGGTGCCGGTCGAGCACGAGAGCCTGTACGAGCGCGGCGTCGCCGCGTTCTGCGCCGCGATGCGCGGCGAGGGCCCGCCCGCCGCCACCGCCGAAGACGGCGTGCGCTCGCTGCTCGCCGCCACCGCCGTGGCCGAGGCGTGCCGGACCGGCCGCGCGGTGCGCATCGCGGATCCGTTCGCGTGAACCGTCGGCCTGAACCGCTTGCCTGAAGGAAAAGTCATGAAGAAGGTCATCACGCCAGCCCAGGCCGCCGCGCTGATCCGCGACGGCGACATCGTCAGCATCAGTTCGTCGAGCGGCCTCGGCTGCCCGGACAAGGTGCTGGCCGCCATCGGCGAACGCTTCGACCGCGAAGGTGCGCCGCGCCACCTGACGACGCTGAACCCGATCGCCGCCGGCGACATGTACGGCATCAAGGGCATCGACCACATCGCCAAGCCGGGCCTGCTGGCGCGCATCCTGGCCGGCTCTTACCCGAGCGGCCCGTCGTCGCTGCCGATGCCGGCGATCTGGCACATGGTGGTGGACAACCAGGTCGAGGCCTACAACATCCCGAGCGGCATCCTGTTCGACATGCACCGCGACGCCGCGGCGCGCCGCCCGGGCGTGCTGACGCAGGTCGGCATCGGCACCTTCGTCGATCCCGAGCTGCAGGGCTGCGCGATGAACGAGGCCGCGGCGCGGCACCCGGTGGTGCGCAAGGAGCGCTTCGACGGGCGCGAGTGGCTGTACTTCCCGGCGATCGTGCCGAACGTGGCGATCATCCGCGCCACCACCGCCGACGAGCGAGGCAACCTGACCTACGAACACGAAGGCGCGCTGCTCGGCGGGCTGGACCAGGCGCTGGCGGCGCGCAACAACGGCGGCATCGTGATCGCCCAGGTCAAGCGCGTCGTCAAGGACGGCAGCCTGCGCCCGCACGACGTGCATGTGCCGTGCAACCTGATCGACCACATCGTCGTTGACCCGGACCAGTGGCAGACCACGCAGACCGTCTACGACCCCGCCATCAGCGGCGAGATCCAGCAGCCGCTGGCCACCTTCGAGCCGCAGGCCTGGGGCCCGGAGAAGGTGATCGCCCGGCGCGCCGCGATGGAGCTGGCGCACGGCCATGCGGCCAACCTCGGCTTCGGCATCTCGGCCAACGTGCCGCGCATCCTGCTCGAAGAGGGCCTGCACGGCGAGGTGACCTGGGCGATCGAGCAGGGCGCCGTCGGCGGCATGCCGCTGCTCGGGTTCGCGTTCGGCTGCGCCTCCAACGCCGACGCGATCATGGCCTCGCCGAACCAGTTCACCTACTTCCAGGGCGCCGGCTTCGACGTCACGCTGCTGTCGTTCCTGCAGGTCGATCGCAACGGCAGCGTCAACGTCTCCAAGCTCGGCGCCAAGCCCTACCTGACCGCCGGCTGCGGCGGCTTCGTGGACATCTCGTCGTTCGCGAAGCGCATCGTCTTCTCCGGCTTCTTCACCGCCGGCGCGAAGCTCGACGTCGGCGACGGCCGGCTGACCATCGTCAAGGAAGGCAAGACCCGCAAGTTCGTCGAGACGGCCGAGCACATCACCTTCAGCGGCGTGCTCGGGCGCCAGCGCGGCCAGCGCGTGACCTACGTGACCGAGCGCTGCGTGATCGACCTCGAAGACGACGCGCTGGTGGTCAAGGAGATCGCGCCGGGCATCGACCTGCAGCGCGACGTGCTCGACCAGGCCGAGATCCCCCTGCGTGTGGCACCCGACCTGCGGCTGATGGACGCCGCCTTGTTCCGCGAACAAGCCTTCGGCCTGACGCTGAAGGCCGAGGCGGTGCGCCGTGGCTGAGACCCTTGTTCAACTCGTGCGCGACGGCCAGGTCGCCACGGTCACGCTGAACCGCCCCGCCAAGCTCAACTCGCTGACGCCGGCGATGCTGGATCAGCTGGAGCAGTGCGCGCGCGAACTCGACGCCGACACCGACGTTCGCGTGGTCGTGCTGACCGGCGGCGACGGCAAGGCCTTCTGCGTCGGCGCCGACATCCACGAATGGGCGGCGCTGCAGCCGCTGGACATGTGGCGCCGCTGGGTGCGCCGCGGCCACCAGGTGTTCGACCAGTGGGCGCGCCTGCGCCAGCCGGTCATCGCCGCAGTCAACGGCCATGCCTTCGGCGGCGGGTTGGAGCTGGCGATCACCGCCGACATCCGCCTTGCCGCCGAGACCGCGCAGTTCGCGCTGCCCGAAGCCTCGATCGCGACCTGCCCCGGCTGGTCGGGCACGCAGCGGTTGGTGCAGCTCATCGGCGCCAGTCACGCGAAGTACCTGGCGCTCAGCGGCATCCGCATGTCGGCTGTGGACGCGCTGACCAGCGGCCTCGTGCACGAGGTCGTCGGTGCCGCTGAACTCGCCGGCCGCGCCGCCGCGCTGGCGCGCGACATGGCGGCCAAGGCGCCGATCTCGCTGCAGCTCACCAAGCAACTGATCAACGCCGCCGCCGGTGAAGATGCCGCGATGACGCTCGAAGCGATGGCCGGCGCCCTGGCCGCCACCACCGGCGATGGCCGCGAAGGCATCGCCAGCTTCAAGGAAAAGCGCGCGCCGCGCTACGCCGGCGCCTGACCCCCCGCAGACCCCCACAGACCTCCGGATCACCCTCGCCATGACGCAAACCACTTCCCCGACCTCGAGCCCGACTCCCACAGCCACCGAGGTCCTGGCGCGCCCGCCCTACCAGGGCAAGCTGCTGATCGACGGCGAATGGGCCGACGCGGCCGACGGCTGCACGCTCGAACGCAAGTCGCCCGCCCACGACACGCTGGTCGCGGTCTACGCGAAGGCCGGCGTCGCCGACGCCGAGCGCGCGATCGCCGCCGCCCGCCGCGCCTTCGACGACGGCCCGTGGCCGCGCATGAAGGGCGCCGAGCGCGCCCGCATCCTGCGCGCCGTGGCCGAAGGCATCCTCACGCGCAGGCACGAGCTGGCGCTGATGGAGACGCTGGAGAACGGCAAGCCGCTCGCGCAATCGCTGGCCGAGATCGAAGGCGCCGCCGACCTGTGGCACTACGCGGCGACGCTGGCGCGCAACCTGCACGGCGACAGCTACAACACCCTCGGCGAAGACACGCTGGGCGTGGTGCTGCGCGACCCGATCGGCGTGGTCAGCATCATCACGCCATGGAACTTCCCGTTCCTGATCGTCAGCCAGAAGCTGCCGTTCGCGCTCGCCGCCGGCTGCACCACGGTGGTCAAGCCGGCCGAGGTGACCTCGGGCACGACGGTGATGCTGGGCGAGATCCTCCAGGCCGCCGGCGTGCCGGCCGGCGTGGTGAACATCCTCGTCGGCCGCGGCAGCGTGGTTGGCGACGTGCTGGTGACGCACCCGGACGTGGACATGCTGTCGTTCACCGGCTCCACCGGCGTCGGCAAGCAGGCGGTGGCCAAGTCGGCCCAGACGCTGAAGAAGGTGTCGATGGAGCTGGGCGGCAAGAACCCGCAGGTCGTGTTCGCCGACTGCGACTGGGACGCGGCGGTGGACGCCACCGTCTTCGGCATCTACTTCAACGCCGGCCAGTGCTGCAACAGCGGCAGCCGCGTGCTGGTGCAGGAGTCGATTGCAGACCGCTTCGCCGCCGCGGTGGTGGAGCGCTCGAAGCAGGTCCGCGTCGGCGACCCGCTCGCGGCCGGCACGCAGGTCGGCGCGATCACCACCGACAAGCAGCTCGAGACCATCCTGTCGCACATCGAGGGCGCGCGCCGCGACGGCGCGACGATCGCGCTCGGCGGCGCACGCATTGACCGCCGCGGCATGTACGTCGAGCCGACGGTCGTGACCGGTGTGACGCCGCAGATGGCGATCGCGAAGGAGGAGGTGTTCGGCCCGGTGCTGTCGGTGCTGCGCTTCAAGGACCTCGACGAGGCAGTGGCGATCGCGAACTCCACGCTGTACGGCCTGTCGGCCGCGGTCTGGAGCCAGGACATGAGCACCTGCCTGTCGGCCGCGCGCCGCATCCGCGCCGGCACGGTCTGGGTCAACACCTTCCTCGAAGGCCATGCCGAACTGCCCTTCGGCGGCTATCGCGAAAGCGGCATCGGCCGCGAACTCGGGCGCCTGGCGACGGAGGACTACACCGAAACCAAGACCCTGCACATGCACCTCGGCGCACGCACGAACTGGTACGTGGCGAAGTGACTTCCCCTGTCCGACACCCTGGAGACAAACCCATGATCAAGCAACTCATCGGCGCGGCCATCGCCGCCGCCTTCACCCTTCCCGCCGCCGCGCAGCAGAGCGTCGAGGTCCTGCACTGGTGGACCTCGGGCGGCGAGGCCACCGCGCTCAACGTGCTCAAGGGCACGCTGGAGAAGCAGGGCGTCAAGTGGAACGACATGCCGGTGGCCGGCGGCGGCGGCGAGGCGGCGATGACCGCGGTGCGCGCCCGCGTCACCTCGGGCAACCCGCCCACCGCCGTGCAGATGCTCGGCTTCGACATCCAGGACTGGGCCAAGCAGGGCGTGCTGGCGGACCTGAACGACCTGGCCGCGAAGAACGGCTGGGACAAGGCCGTGCCGCCGGCGCTGCAACGCTTCTCGAAGTTCAACGGCAAGTGGATCGCCGCGCCGGTGAACATCCACTCGACCAACTGGATCTGGGCCAACAAGGAGGTGCTGGCCAAGGCCGGCGTCAGCGCCGAGCCGAAGAGCTTCGACGAGTTCATCGCCAGCGCCGAGAAGGTGCAGAAGGCCGGCTTCATCGGCATCGCGCACGGCGGCCAGCCCTGGCAGGAAGCGACCATCTTCGACAGCGTGGTGCTCTCCACCGGCGGCGTCGACTACTACCGCAAGGCCTTCATCGAGCTCGACGCCGGGGCGCTGAACTCGCCGACCACCCTGAAGGTGTTCCAGCGCATGTCGCAGATCCGCAAGCTGGTCGACAAGGACTTCTCCGGCCGCGACTGGAACGTCGCCTCCGGCATGGTGATCAGCGGCAAGGCCGGCTTCCAGATCATGGGCGACTGGGCCAAGGGCGAGTTCGTCAACGCGAAGAAGGTGCCGGGCAAGGACTTCCTGTGCTGGCGTTTTCCGGGAACCCAAGGCGCCGTGGCCTTCAACACCGACCAGTTCGCGATGTTCAAGCTGGGCGACGCCAACAAGGCGGCAGCGCAGATGAAGCTGGCCGCCGACATCCTGGATCCGGCCTTCCAGTCGGCGTTCAACGTGGTCAAGGGCGCGGCCCCGGCGCGCATGGACGTCTCCGACGCCGCCTTCGACGACTGTGGCAAGAAGGCGATCAAGGACGTGGCCGAGGCCAGCAAGAACAACACGCTGATCGGCTCGATCGCCCACGGCCACGCGGTGCCGGCCTCGCTGAAGAACGCCTTCTACGACGTGATCACGCGCCACTTCAACGGCCAGATCGACGACAAGAAGGCGGTCGCCGAGCTCGTCTCCGCGGCGAAGAACTGAAGCGCCTTTCTTCAACCACGCTCCGCGGGCGCGCAACGCCCGCGGGGTCAGCGGAGCCCTGCCCATGAAAGCCGGTTTCTTGCCCAAGCTGCTGATCAGTCCGAGCGCCTTCCTGGTGCTGGTCTGCGTCTACGGCTACATCATGTTCACGATCTACCTGTCGTTCACGACATCGACCATGATGCCGACCTACGACCTCGCCGGGACAGCGAGCTACACGCGCCTGCTCAGCCTGGAGAACTGGCAGGTCTCGCTGGTCAACCTCGCCACCTTCGCAAGCCTGTACATCGTCATCGCCGGCGTGCTCGGCCTGGCCTTCGCGATCCTGATCGACCAGAAGATCCGCGCCGAGAGCCTGTTCCGCTCGATCTTCCTGTACCCGATGGCGCTCTCGCTGATCGTCACCGGCACGGCCTGGAAGTGGCTGCTCGACCCCGGCGTGGGCCTCGAGCACACGCTGCGCAGCATCGGCTGGGAGAGCTTCAGCTTCGGCTGGATCAAGGACAGCGAGATGGCGATCTACTGCGTCGTCATCGCCGCGGTCTGGCAGACCACCGGCTTCGTGATGGCGATGTTCCTGGCCGGGCTGCGCGGCGTCGATGCCGAGCAGGTCAACGCGGCCCGCGTCGACGGCGCGAAGACCTGGCAGATCTACGTGCGGATCATCATCCCGCAGCTCGGGCCGGTGTTCGTCTCGGCCTTCGTGATCCTCGCCCACATGGCGATCAAGAGCTACGACCTGGTGGTGGCACTCACCAACGGCGGGCCCGGCCGCTCGACCTGGCTGCCCTCGGTCTTCATGTACCAGTACACGTTCACACGCAACGAGATGGCGGTGGGTGCCGCCAGCTCGACCCTCATGCTGATGGCGATCGGACTGATCGTGCTGCCCTACCTGCTCAGTGAAATGCGGAAGGTGAAAAATGGCTAACGCGCAAGCTTCCTCCCATGCGGTGGCACACACCCATGGCGCCAGTGGCCCGGCGGCCAGCTTCGGCATCGGCCGGGTCGTGCTGTACGCGGTGCTCGCCGTGCTCGCGGTGCTGTTCCTGATGCCCGTCTACGTGATGGTCGTCAACTCGCTGAAGCCGCTCGACGAGATCCGCAGCGGCAACCTGCTGGCGATGCCGATCGCCTGGACCGTCGAGCCCTGGCTCACCGCCTGGAGCACGGCGCAGATCGGTGTGCAGCCGACCGGCCTGAAGCCGTTCTTCATCAACTCGTTCCTGATGGTGGTGCCGGCGGTCGCGATCTCCACGCTGCTCGGCGCGCTGAACGGCTACATCCTGACGCAGTTCAGCTTCCGCGGGGCCCACCTGCTGTTCGCGGCGATGCTGTTCTCGGTCTTCATCCCGTTCCAGATCGTGCTGATCCCGATGGCCAAGACGCTCGGCATGCTGGGACTGGCCGGCACGGTGAAGGGGCTGGTGCTGGTGCACGTGGTCTACGGGATCGGCTTCTCGACGCTGTTCTTCCGCAACTACTACGCGGCGTTTCCGGCCGAGCTGATCCGCTCGGCACGGATGGACGGGGCGAGCTTCTTCGGGGTGCTCGGCCGCATCCTGCTGCCCAACAGCACGCCGATCATCGTCGTGTGCGTGATCTGGCAGTTCACCAACATCTGGAACGACTTCCTGTTCGGCGCCTCGTTCAGCGACTTCAGCTCCTTCCCGCTCACGGTGGCGCTGAACAACCTGGTCAACAGCAGCACCGGGGTCAAGGAATACAACGTCCATTTCGCCGGCGCGTTCATCGCCGCCTTGCCGACGCTGATCGTCTATCTGCTGTCGGGCAAGTACTTCGTGCGCGGCCTGATGGCCGGCTCAGTGAAGGGTTGACCCCCCCGAGGCGCCTGCGGCGCCTCCCCCCAGGGGGCGCCGCCAGCGGCCCGGCAAAGCCGGTTCCGCGGCGTCCGCTGAACTCGCACACACACTTTGGAGATTCCTCATGGCATCACTCGATCTCGTCAACGTCCAGAAGAGTTTCGGCCCCGTCAAGATCCTGCACGACATCTCGATCGGCCTGCAGGACGGCGAATTCCTCGTGCTGGTCGGCCCCTCGGGCTGCGGCAAGAGCACGCTGATGAACATCATCGCCGGGCTGGAGGAGCCCACCGGCGGGCTGCTGCGGCTCGAAGGCCGCGACATCACCCACGTCGCACCGGCCGAACGCAACATCTCGATGGTGTTCCAGTCCTATGCGCTGTACCCGAACATGACGGTGGCGAAGAACATCGAGTTCCCGCTGCAGATGCGCAAGGTGGAGAAGGCCAGCCGCGAGGAGCGCGTCAGGTCGGTCTCCAAGCTGCTGCAGATCGAGCACCTGCTCGAGCGCAAGCCGCGCCAGCTCTCGGGCGGCCAGCGCCAGCGCGTGGCGATCGGCCGCGCACTGGCGCGCGAGCCCAAGCTCTACCTGTTCGACGAGCCGCTGTCCAACCTCGACGCGCAGCTGCGCGTGGACATGCGCACCGAGATCAAGAAGCTGCACCAGCGCCTGAAGGCGACGATCGTCTACGTCACGCACGACCAGATCGAGGCGATGACGCTGGCCACGCGCATCGCGGTGATGAAGGGCGGCATCCTGCAGCAGCTCGGCACGCCCTACGAGGTCTACAACCGGCCGGCCAACACCTTCGTCGCCGGCTTCATGGGCAGCCCGCGGATGAACCTGGTGAAGGCCCGGCTGACCGCGCAGGGCGGTGGCCTGGCACTGTCGTTCCAGGAGGGCAGCGGCGCCCGGGCGCAGATCGACCTGCCGTCGGAGGTGGTGCCCCCGGCGCTGGCCCGCTACGCCGGCCAGGAGCTCATCGCCGGCATCCGTGCCGAGGCGGTCACGCTCGCCACGCCAGGCATGGCGGCCGGCCCGCTGCAGCGCTTCGTCGACGCCCAGGTGGAGGTGATCGAGCCGACCGGGGCCGACACCCTGGTCGTGATCGATCTCGGCGGCCACGAATTCACCGTGCGCCTGGAGCCCGACGTGTCGCTGGCGCCCGGCCAGAAGGCCCGCTTCCTGGTGGACCTGAGCAAGCTCGTCTGCTTCGACGCGAAGACGGAGACGCTGATCGCGTGATGACCATGGCAACGCTCGACTACGACATCGTGATCATCGGCTCCGGCGTCGGGGGCGGCGCGGTCGCGCTGCAACTCGCCGGCAGCGATGCGACGGTTCTGGTGCTCGAACGCGGCCCGGTGCTGCCGCGCGAGCCGCAGAACTGGGACATCGAGTCCGTCTTCGTCGAACAGCGCTACAAGACCACCGAGACCTGGTATGCCGACGGGCGGGCGTTCCGCCCCGGCATGTTCTATTTCGTCGGCGGCCACACCAAGTTCTACGGCACCGCGCTGTTCCGTTTCCGCGAGCGCGACTTCGAGGAACTCGTGCACGAGGAGGGCGTGTCGCCGGCCTGGCCGATCCGCTATGCCGATCTCGAACCCTGGTACGGCGAGGCGGAGCGGCTGTTCGGCGTGCGCGGCCTGGCCGGCTCCGACCCGACCGACCCGCCGCGCAGCACGCCGTACACCCATCCGCCGGTGCCGCACGAGCCGGTGCTGGCGGCGATCGAGCAGCGGCTGCGCGCGCAGGGGCTGAAGCCGTTCCCGATGCCCAGTGCGATCGACTTCGGCGCGGGCGGGCGCTGCCAGCGCTGCGCCAACTGCGACGCGATCCCTTGCAAGATCGACGCGAAGGGCGACGCCGAAATCCGCCTGATCCGGCCGGCGCTCACCAAGCCCAACGTGGAGTTGCGCAGCGGCGCGCGTGTCGAGCGGCTGGTCACCGATGCCACCGGCCGGCGCATCGTCGCCGCCGAGATCGTCGAGGGCAGCGTGCGGCGCCGGATCACCGCCAGGCTGTTCGTGCTGAGCGCCGGCGCGATCAATTCCGCCGCCTTGCTGCTGCGTTCGGCCGACGAGCGCAATCCACGCGGCCTGGCCAACAGCAGCGACGTGGTCGGCCGCCACTACATGACGCACAACACCACCGCGCTGATGGCGCTGCACCCGTTCAAGCGCAACACCACGCGCTTCCCGAAGACGCTGGCGGTGCACGACTTCTACTTCGGCGAGCACGCGGGCCGCAACCCCGGCGACACGCCGCTCGGCAGCCTGCAATTGCTGGGCAAGATCCGCGAGCCGATGCTGCGCGGGCCGCTGCCGGCGGTGCCGAAGTTCGTGCGCAGCGCGCTCGCCGCGCACAGCGTCGACTGGTACGCGCAGAGCGAAGACCTGCCGCACCCGGACAGCCGCGTCACCGTGCGGCCGGACGGCGCGATCAACCTGCACTGGCAGCGCAGCAACCTGCGCGCGCACCAGCGCTGGGTCGACAAGTGCCGGCAGATCCTGCGCGACACGGGCTACCCGATCGTGCTGGCCAAGGGCTTCGGCACCGAGGTGGTGTCGCACCAGTGCGGCACGGTGCGCTTCGGCGATGACCCGGCCACCTCGGCGCTCGACCCGCTGTGCAAGGCCTGGGACCACGACAACCTGTACGTGGTCGATGCCGGCTTCTTCCCCTCGTCGGCGGCGGTGAACCCGGCGCTGACGGTCGCTGCCCAGGGCCTGCGGGTCGGGCGGCACCTGCGGACCCATCTGAAGGAGATCCTGTCGTGAATGCGACACCCACCGCCGCGCGGCCGATCGCGCTCGTCACCGGCGCCAGCCGCGGCATCGGCGCCGCCATCGCCCTCGAACTGGCGCGCAGCGGCTTCGACCTGGCCCTCACCGCCATCGACGACGCCGCCGAATCCGTCGCGGCGATCGAGGCCACCGGCGCCCGTGCGCATTTCCTGCGCAGCGACCTCGCCGACGCGGCGGACCATGCGCGCGTGATCGACGAGGCGATCGCCTGGGGCGGCGCCGGCATCGCGTGCCTGGTGAACAACGCCGGCATCGGCTCGCCCCGCCGCGGCGACCTGCTCGAGGTGCAGCCCGACGCCTACGACAGCGTGCTCGACACCAACCTGCGCGGCACCTTCTTCTTCACGCAGGCGGTGGCGCGCCACATGGCGGCCACTGCATCGAGCGCGCCGCGATCGATCGTCACCGTGTCGTCGGTGAGCGTGGAAATGGCGTCGATCGAGCGCGGCGAGTACTGCCTGTCCAAGGCCGGCCTGGGCATGCTGACCAAGCTGTTCGCGCTGCGCCTGGCACCGCTGGGCGTCGGCGTGTTCGAGGTCCGCCCCGGCGTGATCCGCACCGCGATGACCGCCGGCGTGACCGACAAGTACGACCGGCTGATCGCCGACGGCCTGGTGCCGATGCGCCGCTGGGGCGTCCCCGAGGACATCGCGGGCGTCGTGGCGTCTCTCGCCGGCGGCCGGCTCGCCTTCGCGACCGGTTCGGTGATCAACGTCGACGGCGCGCTCTCCATCCCCAGGCTGTGACCATGGACACCTACGACTACATCATCACCGGCGGCGGTTCGGCCGGCTGCGTGCTCGCCAACCGCCTCAGCGCCGACCCGGCCGTCAAGGTGCTGCTGCTCGAAGCCGGCGGCTCCGACTGGCACCCGTTCTTCCACTGGCCCGCGGGTTTCGCGAAGATGACCAAGGGCATCGGCTCCTGGGGCTGGCACACCGTGCCGCAGAAGCACCTGAAGGACCGCGTGCTGCGCTTCACGCAGGCCAAGGTGATCGGCGGCGGCTCGTCGATCAACGCACAGCTCTACACCCGCGGCGTGCCGGCCGACTACGACGAATGGGAGCGCGAGGGCGGCGCGGCCGGCTGGTCCTACCGCGACGTGCTGCCGTACTTCAGGCGCTCGGAGAACAACCAGCGCTTCGCCAACGAATACCACGGCTACGGCGGCCCGCTGGGCGTGTCGAACCCGATCAGCCCGCTGCCGATCTGCGAGGCCTTCTTCCAGGCCGGGCAGGAACTGGGAATCCCGTTCAATGCCGACTTCAACGGCGCCTGCCAGGAGGGCCTGGGCTACTACCAGCTCACCCAGCTCAACGCGGAGCGCTCGTCGGCATCGATCGGCTTTCTCGACCCGGTGCGCCAGCGTCCCAACCTGACGGTGAAGCTGCAGTCGCAGGCGCTGCGGGTGATCGTCGAGGGCGGGCGCGCGGTCGGCGTCGAGCTGGTCAGCGGCAAGAGCCGCACGATCGAGACCGTGCGCGCCAGCCGCGAGGTCATCGTCTCCTCCGGCGCGATCGGCTCGCCCAAGCTGCTGATGCAGTCGGGCATCGGCCCGGCCGATCACCTGCGCGCCGTCGGCGTGAAGGCGGTGCACGACCTGCCCGGCGTCGGCTCGAACCTGCAGGACCACCTGGACCTGTTCGTCATCGCCGAATGCACCGGCGACCACACCTACGACAAGTACAACCTGCCGCACCACGCGGCCTGGGCCGGCCTGCAGTACCTGCTGCTGAAGAAGGGGCCGGTCGCGTCCAGCCTGTTCGAGACCGGCGGCTTCTGGTATGCCGACGGCGAGCACAAGGCGCGCTCGCCGGACATCCAGTTCCACCTCGGCCTGGGTTCGGGCATCGAGGCCGGCATGGCCAAGCTGAAGAACGCCGGCGTGACGCTGAACACCGCCTACCTGCGGCCACGGTCGCGCGGCACGGTGCGGCTGGCGAGCGCCGACCCGGCGGCCGCGCCGCTGCTCGACCCGAACTACTGGTCCGACCCGCACGACCGCGACATGGCGATCAAGGGCCTGCGGCTGGCGCGCGAGATCATGAGCCAGCCGGCGATGAAGCGCTTCGTGCAGTCCGAAGTGCTGCCCGGCAGCCGCCTGAAGACCGACGCCGAGCTGTTCGACTACGCCTGCGCGAACGCGAAGACCGATCACCACCCGGTCGGCACCTGCCGCATCGGCCCGGCCAGCGATCCGGCCAGCGTCGTCACGCCGGACCTCAGGCTCATCGGCCTCGACGGCCTGCGCGTCGTCGATGCCTCGGTGATGCCGTTCGTGCCGTCGTGCAACACCAACGCGCCAACCATCATGGTCGCCGAGAAGGCGGCCGACCACATTCTCGGGCGGATCCGCTGACGTCCGCATCAAGACAGCCACCCCATTCACCGGAGCACTGGAGAACCTCATGCAGATCCGCCTTCCGCAAGCCGACGGCAGCCTGAAGACCCTGGAGATGAAGGCGCAGCCGATCCGTCCGACCGGCGCGCCGGCGGCGTTCAACCGCACCGTCTACGCCGCGGCCCACGTCGTCATCGATCCGCTCGCCACCGTCGACCCGTGGGACGCCTCGCCGGTGGTCGACTGGGACGCGACGCTGGCCTTCCGCGACCACCTGTACGGGCTCGGCTTCAAGGTGGCCGAGGCGATGGACACCGCGCAGCGCGGCATGGGCGTCGACTGGCCGGTGGCGCGCGAGCTGATCCAGCGCAGCCTGCGGCATGCACGCGCCGTCGGCGGCGACCTGGCCTGCGGCGTCGGCACCGACCAGCTCGCCGCGGACCCGGGCGTGACGCTGGACCAGGTCGAAGCCGCCTACCGCGAGCAGCTCGGCGTCGTCGAGGCCGAAGGCGGGCGTGTGATCCTGATGGCCAGCCGCGCGTTGGCACAGGCCGCCAATGGGCCGGACGACTACCTGGCGCTGTACGGCCGGCTGCTGCGCGACTGCTCGCAACCGGTGGTGCTGCACTGGCTCGGCGAGATGTTCGACCCCGGCCTGCGCGGCTACTGGGGCACCACCGACCTGGCGCGGGCGCTCGACACCGTCGCTGCGCTGATCGCCGACAACACCGGCAAGGTCGAGGGCATCAAGGTCTCGCTGCTCGATGCCAAGTGGGAGATCGAGCTTCGGCGCAGGCTGCCCGCCGGCGTGAAGATGTACACCGGCGACGACTTCAACTACGCCGAGCTGATGGCCGGGGACGACACCGAATACTCCCACGGGCTGCTGGGCATCTTCGACCCGATCGCGCCGGTGGCCGCAGTGGCGCTGGCCGAACTGGCGAAGGGCCGCACCGGGCGCTTCCGCGAACTGCTCGACCCGACGGTGGCGCTCTCGCGCGAGATCTTCCGCGCGCCGACGCGGCACTACAAGGCAGGCGTCGTCTTCCTCGCGTGGCTCAACGGGCACCAGGACCATTTCTCGATGGCCGGCGGCATGCAGTCGGCCCGCGGGGCGGCCCACTTCGCGACGGTGTTCGAGCTGGCGGATGCCTGCGGCGTGCTGGCCGATCCGGAACTGGCGGTGCTGCGCATGAAACGCTACCTTTCGGTCGCGTGCGGGCTCGACGCCTGAGCGGCTGAAGTCGTCAGTCAGATCCAGCTCGGGGCATGATGCTCGCCCCGCGGCGCAGCAGACGAAAACCATGGCTTCTCCAGACTCGAACATCCAGGCCGTCATCTTCGATCTTGACAACTGCCTGTGCGCGGCATCGGCGGTGGGAGATGAACTCTATGCCCCAGCCTTCGCGGCCTTGCGCGCCGCCAATCGCGGCCGGCTCGACGAGGCCGCGCTGCACGCCGCGTTCCAGGAGTGCTGGTACACCGCGTTCGACACCGTGGCGGCGCTTCACGGCTTCAGCCCGGCCATGATCGACGCCGGGCACGCGGCGTTCGCCGGGCTGGAGGTCACCACGCCCCTGGTCGCCTATCCGGACCTGCCGCTCGTCCGCGAGCTGCCGGTCCGCCGATTCCTCGTGACCTCGGGCTACCGGCGCCTGCAGGAAAGCAAGGTCCGCGCGCTGGGGATCGGCGACTGGTTCGACGCGGTCATCGTGGACGCCGTCGACGACCCGGACCATCCAGGCAAGCAGGCGATCTTCGAGCGGCTGCTGGCGGCCGAGCGCTGCGCAGCCGGCGAGGTGATGGTGGTCGGCGACAACCCGGTCTCCGAGCTGGCGGCCGGCCGAAACCTCGGCATGGTGACGGTGCAGATCCTCCGCCCCGGCGTCGTCCGCAGCGCGGAGGCGATGCATCACATCGATTCGCTGGACGAACTCCGGCCGCTCATGGGTCGGGTGCGCGACGCCGGCCGCTGAGCCGACGGCAGGGCAGGGCGGGCGAGTGACCTCGATGCGTTGCGAGGCCCCCCGTGCACGCACGCAGAAGACACCGCTTCGAAATGTGCGTGTTGAAGTGGCGGTCAGTTCGGAAGAACCATGGTTCCCGTCGGGTCACCACCGCCGATGTTCCGCGCGGGCCAGACGATGTCCAGCCGTGATCGATTGATGTACCACTTGCCTTCGATTCGCGTGTATTCGTCGGCGTAGGACGCGAGCAGCAGCAACGGGCTCTCTTCGCGGCTGCGTTCCGTCGCCCAATCGACCAGGTAGCACCGCCCTTGGGCCGTTGTCGGGCCCGTGATTTCGACCCACTGGTTCACCATCGGATGCATGAACGGGTAGCTGCCGAGGCCCTTCTTGTCGTAGTCGTCGAAGGCCGCGGCAAGACCGTCGCGTATCGCATCGCGGCCGCGCCAGACGCCGAGGCCCGCATCGACCACCGCCGTGGGTGAAAACAGACTGACGAGGCCCTCCATGTTCCGCGTGTCCAGGTAGTGGGCGTACAGCACGCGCAGCTTCTTGATGTTCTCGACGACGACCACGTCCTTGACATCGAGCGGCGCCCGTGCGGTTTCGATGGCCTTGTTCCCCCTCGGGGTGTCTTGCGCCCCTGCTTGAATGGCGTGGGATGAGGTGGCGACGAGCGTCGCGAGCAGGAGGTTGCGTAGAACGGTCACGATGGGTTCCTCAATGAAGAAGGTGCTGTGCGTTTGGCGTGCTTCGGATGCAGGTAGGGATGCGCTGCAAAGTTGCGCGCACCGTACGTCTGACCGGGCAATCGTCGACCTCCGATCCGCAGAGGCCGTCGATTGCTACTCGTACTTTAGGAAGCCGAGCGTTGCGCCGAACGTCTGGAACGGACAAACCGATAGCCTGTGACGGCCAACATGTGACAGCGCGCCCGTCGGGAGATCGTCGTTGCGAGGGCGTGGCCCGAGGCGCGGCCGGGTCGGGATCTCGCGGGACGGGGACCGTGGTCAGCCGCAGCGCGCCGATCCACCCATCAGCGTATGCGGCAGCACACCGTAGGCCGACTTGAACTGTCGGCTGAAGTGCGAGCTGCTGGTGAAACCGCACCTTGCGGCCACTTCGGCCACCTGTGCCGCACGGCCTTCGAGCAACGCCGCCCGGCCGGCGGCCAGCCTTGCCTGCCAGAGCCAGCGGTTCACGGTGGTGCCTTCGCAAGCGAACGCGCGGCTGAGCGTGCGCGGCGACACGTGGACCGCCTTCGCGATCATCCCGAGGTCGAGCATCGGGTCTTCGAGGTGGGTGCGGATGTAGTCCTGTGCGCGCTTCAGCAGCGCCGCTTGCCGGTCGGTAGAGGTGTAGTTCGCGCTCAGTCCGGCCTCGATGGCCGTGCACACCACGTCCATCAACGAGGCGCCGACCTTGGCGGCAGCCGTCTGTCCTCCGGGCAACGAGAGCGCCGCGGCGCCACGGATCATGCTGGCGGCCAGACTGCCCAGCGGCGTCTCCGTCGAGACGCTCGCCGCCGTCAGGCGCCCGGCGTCCGGCAGTCGGCTCAGCATGGCCTGACGCGGGATCGTGAGCAGCAGGATGCGATATGCGCTGGGGAAGTCGTAGGTGTACGGTTGCGCCGCGTCATAAAGCACGATGTGCCCCGGGCCCTGCAGCGTCGCACGCCCCTGTTGATCGAGCTGACCGTGACCGTGCACCATCAGGCTCACCAGGAAATCGTCACGCTGATCGCGTCGCTGGTCGGGGTGCGCCCGGTCATAGCGCATCGCGTTGCAGTGGAGATCGCTGACGCCGACGGCGCCGAGCGTGCACCGATGCAATCGGGGCTCGAACGGATCGTCGTCGCCGCGGCGCCCGTTGGCGTGGCAGTACAGGCGGCCTACGACGTCGATCCAGCACGCGAAGCGGTCCTGCGGTCGAACCGTCGAGGGGTCGAATTCGGTCAGCATGAGAGGTCTCCGGGAACCTCGACGGTTCAGGTAGCGCTCGTGCGCTCGCTACCGCCCGCCTTCTGGGGATCAGGCGGCTGCGCGGCCGCCGACGCTCTCGTAGCCGAGCTTGCGCGAGACCTCCGCCGCGCAGCGGCGCAGGGCCGTCGCCACCTTGCCGTCCCACGCACTGTCGAACGTGGCCGACGGACCCATGGCGAGCAGGCCGAGCACGATGTTGCCGGCGGAGTCGAAGACCGGTGCGCAGATGGCGTCGATGCCGGGAATGGGCTGACCCAGGCTGCGTGACAGGCCGTGACGCCGCGTCTCCGTGACCAACTGGTCGAACTCGGTCTGGCTGAGGGGGCTGGTGCCGATCGCCGGCCCCATGCGGGCCACCTCGCCCAGCATCGCCTTCTCGATCACCTTCGGTGGCATGAAGGCCACGAACAGCCGCCCGGTGGCCGTGTTCATCAGCGACATCACCGTGCCGGTTCGAAGATTCACGTGCAACGGGTGCGTCGGCTCCTCCAATCGAACGATCGTCGGCCCGAGGTTGCCCCAGACGGCGACGGCAATGCTCTGGTCGGTCTGCTCAGCAAGTTCGCCGATGTGCGGTGAAGCCTCCTTCACCGGGTCCAGGCGCTGAAGCTTGGCCAGACCCAGCTGCAGCGCCAGCGGGCCCAGTTCGTAGTGGCCCGAAGCCCCGTCCTGCTCGACGAAGCCGACCTTCAGGAAGCTGACCATGTAGGGATGCGCCTTGTTGGCGCTGATGCCGGCGGCCTGTGCGACGTCCTTGAGCGCCAGCGGCTTGACGTGTCTCGCCAGCGCCAGCAACAGACGGCTGGCGATCTCGACCGACTGAATGCCACGGCGCGACTTCTCCACAGACGTCCCTTCTGAACCGGTCACGGTGCGCAGTATAGCCATCAGGGTTTCCTCTAACTTAAGCGAGAGCATTTGACATTCTCGTAGCATCGCATATTATCGGATGCATCTGATCACATCAACGCAACGGCACCACCCATGCAAACCACCCCTCGCCCCTCATCGATCGTCGAATGCGACGTGCTCGTCGTCGGAACCGGCGCGTCGGGCATGTCGACGGCAGTCACTGCGGCCGCCCAAGGCCTGAAGGTCATCGTCGCGGAGAAGGAGCCCGTGTTCGGCGGCACGACGGCCCGCTCCGGCGGCTGGCTCTGGATCCCAGGCACCCGCCTGGCCACCGAGCAAGGCATTCACGAGCCCCCGGGAGCCGCGCGGGCCTACCTGCAGCACGAGGCGACGACGCACTTCGACGCCGCACGCGTGGATGCCTTCCTGGACAACGGCCCCAAGGCGGTGGAGTTCTTCACGCGCAAGACCGCGGTGCAGTTCGATATGCCCGCAGTGTTTCCCGACTACCACGCCGAAGCGGCGGGAGGCCAGCCCGGCGGGCGCTCGATGGTCACGCGCCCGTTCGATGCGCGCGAACTGGGACCGAAAATCAAGCAGCTCGCGCCGCCGCTGCCCGAGCTGACGGTGTTCGGAATGATGCTTGGCTCCGGCAAGGAGATCTGGCACTTCATGCGTGCCTTCAAGTCGTTCGAATCGTTCTTCTACGTGACCAGGCGCCTCAGCGGGCACTTCCTCGACGTGCTCCGCCACGGTCGCGGCATGACGCTGACGAACGGCAACGCGTTGGCCGGTCGGCTCGCCAAGGCGGGGATGGACCACGGCGTCGACGTCTGGCTCGAGTCCCCGGTCCGCAAACTGATCGTCGAGGGGGAGGCCGTCGTGGGCGCGGTCATCGAACGCGAGGGCGCGACCGTGACGGTCAAGGTGCGCCGGGGTGTCGTTCTGGCGGCCGGCGGGTTCCCGCACGATGTGGAGCGCCGCAAGCAACTGTTCCCGCATGCGCCGACCGGCCGCGAACACTTCACGCCGTCGCCGGAAGCGAACACCGGCGACGGGCTGCGGCTGGCCGAATCGGTCGGCGGCCGCGTCGACGGCACCATCCCGCACGCCGCCGCCTGGGTGCCCACCTCGGTCACCACCCGCAAGGACGGTTCGCGCGGTGTCATGCCGCACTTCATTGACCGCGCCAAACCGGGCGTGATCGCGGTGACCCGCAAGGGCCGGCGTTTCACCAATGAGGGCAACTCGTACCACGATTTCGTGCAGGACATGGTGGCCGCGTGCAAGGGCGACAAGGAGGTCTTCTCCTGGCTGCTCTGCGACCACCGCACGCTGCGCAACTACGGCCTGGGCTGCGTCGCTCCGTTCCCGCTGCCGATCGGCCGCCACCTGCGCAGCGGCTACCTGAAGCGCGGGCGAACCGTGGCCGACCTGGCAAAGACCATCGGCGTCGACGCGGCAACGCTCCAGACCACGGTCGATGAATTCAACCGCGGCGCCCGCGATGGCCAGGATCCGGCGTTCGGCAAGGGAAGCAAGGCCTACAACCGCTATCAGGGCGACGCCCTGAACCAGCCCAATCCCTGCGTGGCGCCGCTCGAATCCGGGCCGTTCTACGCCATCAAGCTCGTCGTCGGCGACATCGGCACCTTCGCCGGCCTCGTGACCGACGCGCAAACGCGGGTGCTCGATGCCGCCGGCCAACCGATCAGGGGCCTCTACGCGGTCGGCAACGACGCGGCGTCAGTCATGGGCGGCAACTACCCTGGCGCCGGCATCACGCTCGGCCCGGCACTGACATTCGGCTACATCGCTGGCAACCAGCTGGCCGGAGCGGCCGATCTCCGTAGGCAGACCGCGGCGTCCGCACCGGCGACGGGTGTTCGACACGCCGCCTGACCACCCGACAGCCAAACGATCCAAAGAGACCAGACCATGTCCACATCCCACCTGCATTCATCGAACCTGCTCGAAGGCCGCCTCGCCCTCATCACCGGGGCGGGCCAGGGCAACGGCCGCGCGTTGGCGCTCGGTGTCGCCGCGGCTGGCGCTCGCGTCGTGGTGACCGACATCAATGCCGCCAGTGCCGAAGAAACGGCGCGGCTGGTTCGCGAGCAAGGCGGCACCGCGTACGCCGACACCCTGGACGTCACCTCGACGGAAGCCTGCAAGGCGCTCGCAGCCCTTGTCGGCCGCGAAGTCGGCGCGGTCGATCTGCTGGTCAACAACGCCGGCATCATCATTCGCGAAGGCAGCGACAGTCCGAAGGCCGAAGCCAACTGGCGGCTGACGATGGACGTGAACGTCAATGGAACGTTCAACGTCACCTATGCGTTCCTGCCGGCACTGAAGGCCACGAAGGGAGCGATCGTGAACATCGCCTCCATCGCCGCCTACGCCGGGCAGGGCGGGAGCCTCGGCTACTCGCCGTCCAAGGGAGCGATCAAGATGCTCACGCAATCCTTCGCGGCTGAACTGGCGAAGGACGGCGTGCGCGTCAACGCGCTGGCACCTGGCGTCATCGACACGCCGATGACCGCGGCGACCCGCGACAACCCGGAGCGGCTCGAGAAGTTCATGAGCCGAATCCCCATGGGCCGTGTCGGCCAGCCGGACGAACTCGTCGGGCCGGTGGTCTTTCTCGCCTCGCGCCTGGCGACCTACGTCACCGGCGTCACCCTCGCGGTCGACGGCGGGTTCCTCGCCATCTGACCCCTGTTCCAGGCCTCGGGCTCGTGCAAATCCCTGAGGCCCCTCATTTCCCACCAGGAGACAACATGAAACGCTTTGCCATCAAGGCCCTCGCGACGGCCGCCGTGTCGGCGCTCGTCGCCATCAGCGCCTACGCCCAGGACATCAAGCTCGGTTACAACGGCGATCTTTCGGCCTCGCCCTCCGCCCAGAGCGGCCAGGCCGCCGTGCTGGGCATGGAAGCGGCCATCGCCGACATCAACGCCGCCGGTGGCGTGCTGGGCCGCAAGCTCACGCTGATCACGCGTGACGACGTGTCGCAGCCGCCCAAGTCGATCCAGAACATGAGCGATCTGGTCGACAACGAAAAGGTCGTTGCCGTCTTCGGCCCGACCAACTCCGGCAACGCGATGGCCTGGAAGCACATTGCCAACCAGAAGAAGATTCCGGTGGTGGGCAACGTCGGCTCGGGAACCGACATCACCAAGCCGATGAGCCCGGGCGCCGACAACTACATGTTCCGCGTCTCCATGGTCGACCGCGAACAGGTCGCCGCGCTGATGGCCTACGTGAAGAAGAATGCGGCCGCGTCCAAGGTCGTCGGCCTGATGGCCGAAACCACCGGCTACGGCCAGGGCGGGCTGAAGGACATGGAAGAGATCGCCGCGCTGCAAGGCATCAAGCCGGCCGCGATCGAGCGCTTCGGCGTCGGCGACACCGACATGACCTCGCAATTGAGCAAGCTCAAGTCGGCCGGTGTCGACACGGTCGTCGTGTGGGCGCAGGGAACCCCGATCGCGCAGTTGATCCGCAGCATGGAGAAGATCAACTACTTCCCGCTGACGCTCACCTCGTGGGCGGCCGACAACATCACCTTCTACGATGCCGCCGGCAAGACCCTTGCCGAGAAGCCGATCTTCATGCGCACCGTCAGCGAGACCAAGACGCCGGCACAGCAGAAGCTGTTCGACCGGATCGGCTCGAAGTTGAAGGCGCCGGGCTCGTTCTCGTTCGCGCTGCACGGCTACGACTCGATGCTGGTCCTGACGCAGGCCATCAAGCAAGCCAACAGCACCGACGGCGCGGCGGTGCGCGCCGCACTCGAAGACCTGAAGTCGCCGGTGAGCGGGCTGCTGAAGACCTATGACAAGCCGTTCAGCAAGACCAGCCACGAAGCGCTGACCGCGAAGGACCTGGTCTGGATCCGCTGGAAGGACGGCAAGCTGCTGCCCTACACCGATCCGCTGATCGGCTCGTTGGCTCCCGCCGACTTCAAGCGCTGACCACCCCGTTCTGGCACGGCGGTGGCGCTCTGAGGGCGCCACCGCTCCTCGCAGGAGATACATCATGTTGGAAGCGCTATTGCAGGCGCTCATCAGCGGGCTCGCCGTCGGCGGCGCCTACGCGCTGGTGGCGCTTGGATTCAGCATCACGTTCACGACGACCAAGACCCTCAACTTCTCGCACGGGGAATTCGTCTCCGCCGGCGCGTTCATCGGGGTGAGCGCGTTGTTCCTGGTGCTCGGCAAGCCGCTCGATTCGACGACGTTCGGAGACGCCGTTCCGGGCGCTGGTGCGCAGTTGCTCGCGCTGCTCGCTGCACTCGGCGTGATGGGTGCACTCGGCTGGCTGCTGTATGTCCTTGGCGTGCGTCCGTTCGCCGGCCGGCCAGGCATGGCCTGGGTGATGAGCACGCTGGGGTTCGGTGTGATCCTGCAGAGCATCGGATTGGCCATCTGGGGCCCGAAACCGGTGGTCGTTCCCGCGCCGGTGGGCGACGCAGTGATCCGCTTTGGAAACATCGGGGTTCGGCCACAGGAACTGTTGATGCTCGGCGTCGCCGTCCTCGTCATGTTCGGCTTCGACCGGGTGATGAACCGGACGATGGTCGGCAAGGCCATGCGTGCGGTGGCCGCCAACGGCAATGTGGCGAGCCTGATGGGCATCAACACCAACGCCGTGATGATCGGTGCATTCGTGATCAGTTCGGCACTTGCCGGACTCTCCGGCTTCATGCTCGCACCGATCGCCCAGGCCTCGCTCTTCATGGGTCTGACGGTGGGGCTGAAGGGGTTCTCCGGCGCGATGATCGGTGGCCTGAGCAACCCTCGCGGCTGCGTGATCGGCGGCTTCCTGCTCGGTGTGCTGGAGTCGATGGTCAACCTGTGGCAAGCCCAGTGGCGCGAAGTCGCGGTGTTCGCGCTGGTGATCCTGGTCCTGGCGTTCCGGCCCACGGGCTTGTTTGGCAAGAAGATGGTGGAAAAGGTATAAAACGCAACCTGCATCCCGTCGCCGTGGTGCTGGTCGCCGCGGCGCTGATCGGTATCACGTCGTTATTCGGAAACGACTACTACCTGCGCATCGCGTTCATGATGTGTGTCTACTATCTGTGTGCTGCCGGCATGAACGTGCTGGTCGGCTTCGCAGGGCAGAAGTCGCTCGGCCAGGCCGGCCTGTTTGCGGCCGGTGCCTACGCGGTGGCGCTGCTGACCACGCGTACCGAGTTGAACCCGTGGCTCGCCCTCGTGCTCGCCGCGGTGGTGTCTGCCGCTTGCGGCGTGCTGATTGCGCTGCCCTCGTTGCGCGTCAAGGGGCCGTACCTGGCGATGGTCACGCTGGCGTTCGGCATCGTGGTCGAAAAGCTGGTGGGCGAGTGGACGGAAGTGTTCGGCGGAGCCCAGGGCATCTATGGCATCAAGCCACTGACCTGGAACGACCAGCCGCTCTCGGCCGTGCAGTGGGTCTGGTTCGCGGTCGTGATCTGCGCCGTCACTCACTTGCTGTTGCGGAATCTGTTGCAGGGGCGCTTCGGTCGCGCTCTTCTGTCGCTGCAGGCCGACGAGATCGCGTCGTCGTCGGTGGGCGTGCGCGTCTACCGCGCGAAGGTGATGGCCTTCGTCGTCGCCGCCGTCACCTGCGGCATCGCCGGAGCGCTCGTCGCGCAACAGAACCAGTACATCAACTCCGACTTCATCACCTTCCACCTGTCGATCTTCATCCTGCTGCTGGTGCTCTTCGGCGGCGCGGGTTCGATGTACGGGCCCCTGGTCGGCGCCGTGCTGTTGACGCTGATCGACGCGCTGCTGGCGCGCTGGCCCTCGGCACAGCATTTCCTGTACGGCTTCCTGCTGCTGTTTGCGCTCTACGTGATGCCGGGCGGCGTGGTAGGGCTGTTCGGGAAGTGGTTCAAGCGGCCCAAGGACATCACGTCGCAGTCGGCAGGCGCTCCGCCGCTGACACGCATCGGCCCTGCCGGTGAAGGAGAGTTGCTGAACGTGCAAGGTGTCAGCAAGTCCTACGGCGGCGTGAAGCCGGCGCAGAACGTGTCGTTCCAACTGCAACGCGGCCATATCCATGCGCTGATCGGTCCGAACGGCGCCGGCAAGAGCACGATGATCAACATGCTGACCGGCGTGGTCGATCCGGACGCAGGCTCGATCCGATTCCTCAACCAGGACATCGTCGGCCGCCAGGTGCACACGATTTGCTGCCTCGGCATGGGACGCACGTTCCAGAACCTGCGCTTGTTCGCCGATCTCTCGGTGCTCGACAACGTCATGCTGGGTCGGCACAGCCGGATGGAGAATGGCTTCTTCGCCTCGCTGCTGGCGTTGCCCGGCGCGCGCAAGCAGGAGCGGGCCACCCGCGAGCGTGCGATGCAACTGCTCGAACTCGTCGGCCTCGCGAGGCTCGCCACCTGGCCTGCCGGCAGCCTGCCTTACGGGCTGCAACGACGGGTTGAACTGGCGCGTGCACTGGCCACCGAGCCGCAGTTGCTGCTGCTCGATGAACCGGCGGCCGGACTGAACCCGCAGGAGACCGCGGAACTCGGCCAGTTGCTGGTGCGTATCGGCCAATGCGGCGTGTCCATCCTGATGGTCGAGCATCACATGGACCTGGTGATGTCCATCTCCGATCACGTCATCGTGCTCGACTACGGCATCAAGATCGCTGAAGGCAAGCCCGCCGAGGTGCAGGCCAACCCACGGGTGATCGAGGCCTACCTCGGTGTCGATGAGGAAGCAGCGGTTGCTGCCTGAGGACCGAACCATGTTGAAACTCGAATCGGTGAAGATCTCGTACGGTGCGATCCAGGCCGTCAAGGGCGTGAGTCTCGAGGTGCGGGCGGGCGAGGTCGTCACGATCATCGGCGCCAACGGGGCGGGCAAGAGCACGCTGCTCAAGTCCATCGTCGGCCTCGAGCCGGTGACCGAAGGCCGCGTGCTGATCGACGGCAAGGACTGCACCGCGGTACCCGGACACCGGCGTGTCGGCCTGGGCGTGGCGCTGTCTCCGGAAGGACGCGGCGTGTTCGCCGACCAGACGGTGCGCGAAAACCTGTTGCTTGGCGCTTACTCGCGCAAGACGGGCTCACCCACCATCGAACAGGCCATCGAGCGCGAATTCAGGCGGTTTCCGCGCCTGAAGGAGCGCCAGCACCAGCTCTCCGGAACGCTGTCGGGCGGTGAGCAGCAAATGCTCGCGATGTCGCGTGCGCTGATGAGCGAACCGCGCTTGCTGCTGCTCGACGAACCCTCGCTCGGACTGGCGCCGCTGATCATCAAGGACATCTTCACCGCAATCCGCCAACTGCGGGAATCCGGGCTGACGATCCTGCTCGTCGAACAGATGGCCAAGCAGGCGCTCGGCGTCGCGGACCGCGCCTACGTGCTCGAGACCGGCAGCATCACGCTCGAAGGTTCGGGCCGTGAGCTGCTCGACAACCCGAAGGTCAAGGCCGCGTACCTCGGCACGCACTGAGGCCCGCAGGCCTGCAACCACGAATCTCCATGAGCATTCCCGAACTCCCGCGGTTGTTCCAGCCGCTGACGATCCGTTCATTGGCGTTGAAGAACCGCATCGTCATCTCGCCCATGATGCAGCACGCCGCGCCGGACAACCTGGCCACCGCATGGCATCTGGTGCACCTCGGCAAGTTCGCGCTCGGCGGAGCCGGCCTGATCTTCGTCGAAAGCACCGCGGTCGCGCCGGCCGGCCGCATCGGCAAGGCCGACCTCGGGCTCTGGTCCGACAGCCAGATCGCGCCGCTCCAGGCGGTGGTCGAATTCGCCCACGACAACGGAGCCGCGATCGGTGTGCAACTCGGCCATGCCGGGCGCAAGGCCGGCAGCCAACCGCTGTGGGAAGGCGGCGCAGCGCTGCCGGCCGACGAGATGCTCCAGGCCGACCCCTCCTGGCAACGGGTGGGCCCGAGCGCGATTCCGGCCGGCCCGGGTTGGTCCACGCCGATCGAGATGAATCACGACGCGATCGACGAAGTCGTGCGCGATTTCGTGGCGGCCGCCGAGCGCGCCGACCGCACCGGATTCGACGTGGTCGAACTGCATTTCGGTCATGGCTACCTGGTCGCCAGCTACCTGTCGCCGAAGTCGAATCACCGGGTCGACGAGTACGGTGGCGATCGCCCCGGACGCATGACGCTGGCCTTGCGGATCGCCGCCGAAGTACGGCGGGTGTGGCCAGCCTCGAAGCCGCTGTTCTGCCGCATCTCGGTGGTCGATGGGTCGGGCGACGGCTGGAGTCTGGACGACTCGATCGAACTGGCCCAGCAACTGAAGCGGGTGGGAGTGGACGTCATCGACTGTTCATCCGGCGGGCTGACCGAACAGACGCGAGCCTTGCCGGTGGCCCGCGGCCTCGGCTTTCAGGTTCCGTTCGCCGAGCGCATCCGAAACGAGGCCGGGGTCCTGACGCAGGCGGTCGGTCTGATCGTCGAACCCCAGCAAGCAGAAGACATCCTGCAGGCTGGCCAGGCCGATCTGATCGCGCTGGGACGCGAAGCGTTGTTCGATCCCTACTGGCCGCTGCATGCGCGCGAGGCACTCGCACCGGATCCGCGCTACCGCGCGTGGCCGCTGCGCCACGGCGTCTGGCTCGACAAACGGCTGCCGGCGTTGCGGCGAGCGTTGGCCGAACGCGCCGGCGAAGCCCCCTGAGCGGCGGCCGATCCACAGACCGAACCACCCCCTTGCACACAGGAGCTACCTCATGAACGCACCGAAGAAATTTGCCTCGCAGGCCGACCTCGAGGAGAAGAAGGTCAGCTTCACGAAGCTGTCCGAGCATGCCTATGCCTACACGGCCGAGGGCGACCCGAACACCGGCATCATCATCGGCGACGACGCTGTGCTCGTGGCCGATACGCAAGCCACGCCGGCCATGGCACAGGACGTGGTGCGCCGCATCCGCGAAGTCACCGACAAGCCGATCCGATACGTCGTGCTCACGCACTACCACGCGGTGCGCGTACTGGGCGCCAGCGGTTACCAGCCGCAGCACATCATCGCCAGCCAGGATACCTACGACCTGATCGTCGAGCGCGGCGAACAGGACAAGGCGAGTGAGATCGGCCGCTTCCCGCGCCTGTTTCGCGACGTCGAGACCGTGCCGCCCGGCCTCACCTGGCCGACGATGACCTTCAACAAGAAGATGACGCTGTGGCTCGGCAAGCTGGAGGTGCAGTTGCTGCAGCTCGGGCGCGGTCACACCAAGGGCGACACCGTCGTATGGCTGCCGCAGGACCGCGTGCTGCTCAGCGGCGACCTGGTCGAATTCGCCGCCACGCCCTATGCCGGCGACGCCTACTTCAAGGACTGGCCGCAGACGCTGCAGAACGTCGCCGCGCTGAAGCCCGAGGCGCTGGTTCCCGGGCGCGGCCCGGCACTGGTCGGTGCCGAGCAGGTGGCGGCCGGATTGTCCGAGACGGGCGCCTTCATTGCCGACGTCCGGCGCTGCGTCGAGGACGGTGTGGCGGCCGGCAAGGAGCTGAAGGCGGTCTACAGGGAAACCTTCGACAAGCTCAAGCCCAAGTATGGCCATTGGGTCATCTTCGACCACTGCATGCCGTTCGACGTGACACGCTGCTACGACGAGGTGACGAAATACCCCGACCCGCGCATCTGGACGGCTGAGCGCGACATCGAGATGTGGGAAACGCTCGAGTCCTGAGCGCGCAACTCCCTCGTCACACCCAGGGCTGACGGGCGGCGCGCGGCGCCGCCCTGGCCGCTGCATTCACCAACAGGAATACGCCCCATGCTGATTCAACGCATTCATCACGTCGCCTATCGCTGCATCGATGCCAAGCAGACCGTGGAGTGGTACGAGACACACCTGGGCATGCGCTTCGTGCTCGCCATCGCCGAAGACGAGGTTCCGTCGACCAAGGAACCGGATCCGTACATGCACGTGTTTCTCGACGCCGGCCAGGGCAACGTGCTGGCCTTCTTCGAGCTTCCGACCCGGGCGCCGATGGCCCGGGACCACAACACGCCCGTCTGGGTTCAACACCTCGCCCTCGAGGTGGACTCCCTCGACACGTTGCTGAAGACCAAGGAGCGGTTGCAGTCCGCCGGAATCGAAGTGCTCGGCCCGACCGATCACACGATCTTCCAGTCGATCTACTTCTTCGACCCGAACGGACACCGGCTGGAGCTGTGTGCAAACACCGGCACACCGGAGATGATGAAGAAACTGGACGACGTGAAGCGGGACATGCTGGACGAGTGGTCCGTGACTCGACGGGCACCGCGCCATGCCGCGTGGATGCACGACGGAAGCGCAGCGTCCGCCGCTCCGAGATGAGTGACGCCGTGAGTCCCCTGAACGAAACCCACGATCCCGCGCTTCGAAGCTGGGTGAGCTCGGCGAACCGGCCTGGGTGCGACTTCCCGATCCAGAATCTGCCCTTCGCCGTGTTCCGCCGCCGGGGCAGCGATGAACCCTGGCGCGGCGGCGTCGCGATCGGCGACGAGATCGTCGACCTGTCGGCGATCGCCCAAGGCGGTCTGGTGTCCGACAGTGCAGCGAGCGTCGCCTTGCATGCGGCGGCCGAGCCGTCGTTGAACCGCTACATGGGGATGGGGCACAGCGCGTGGTCGGCCCTGCGCCTCGCATTGTCGCGAGCGCTGCGTGAGGGCGCGACACAAGCGTCAGCCTGGCGCGACGCGTTGGTGGCTCAGTCCGACGCCGAGTTCCGAGTCCCGGCGGATGTGGGTGACTACACCGACTTCTACACGTCGATCCATCACGCCACCACCGTCGGCCGCTTGTTCCGACCGGACAACCCGCTGCTGCCGAACTACCAGTGGGTACCGATCGGCTATCACGGGCGTGCCTCGTCTCTGGACGTGTCCGGGCAGTCTTTTCGGCGTCCGCACGGTCAGACACTGGCCGCGGGCGCGACTGTGCCGCAGCTGTCCCCAAGCCGTCGACTCGACTACGAGCTGGAACTGGGCCTCTTTGTCGGACCCGGCAACAGAAAGGGCACACCGATCGACATCGCGGATGCGGAAGCACACCTGTTCGGCCTGTGTCTGCTCAACGACTGGTCGGCGCGAGACCTCCAGTCCTGGGAATATCAGCCGCTTGGCCCCTTCCTGTCGAAGAACTTCGCCACGACACTGTCGCCCTGGGTCGTGACGATGGAGGCGCTGGCGCCGTATCGTGTTGCCTTCGAACGGCCGGCCGCCGATCCGCAGCCCTTGCCGTACCTCGACTCTCCGCAGAACCGCGAACGCGGCGCCATCGACATCGTCCTCGAGGTCTGGCTGCAGACACCGAAGATGCGCGAAGCGGGCGCTCCGCCCACGCGGGTGTCGAGGACGAACTTCCAGCGCAGTTCGTACTGGACGCTGGCGCAACTGCTGGTCCATCACACGGTGAACGGCTGCAACCTGCAGCCCGGTGACCTGTTGGGTTCGGGCACCCAATCCGGCCCGGATGCCGGGGAGGAGGGCTCTCTGCTCGAGATGAGCCGCGGTGGCAAGCAGCGCTTCAGCCTGCCGAACGGCGAGCAGCGAACGTTCCTGGAGGACGGTGACACCGTCGTCCTCAAGGGGTGGTGCGAGCGCGCGGGAGCAGCGCGCATCGGCCTCGGCGAAGTGACTGGCACGGTCCTGGCACCATGAAAAAGGCCGTCCGGGTGGACGAGGCCGCCGCGATGGTCACTGCGGGCGCCGTCGTCATGATCGGTGGGTTCATGGGCGTGGGCAGCCCGCACCGGCTGATTGACGCGCTGGTCCGTCAGGGGCGGGGCAATCTCACGCTGATCTGTAACGACACCGCCCGGCCTGGCGTCGGCGTCGGCAAGCTGATCGACGCCGGGCTGGTACGCAAGGTGATCGCAAGCCACATCGGCACCAACCCGCTGACGCAGAAGCTGATGCTCGACGACGAACTCGACGTAGAACTGGTGCCGCAGGGCACGCTGGCCGAACGAGTGCGCGCGGGTGGATTCGGCCTCGGTGGAATCTTGACACCCACGGGCGTCGGCACGCTGGTTGCCGAAGGCAAGCCGACCTTCGACGTGGACGGACGCACCTATCTGGTCGAGACTGCGCTGAAAGCCGACGTGGCGCTGATCAACGCCAGGCGTGCCGACTACGACGGCAACCTCGAATATTCGCTGACGGCACGGAACTTCAATCCGCTGATGGCGATGGCCGCTGTCACCACGATCGCCGAAGCGGAAGACATCGTACCGGTCGGCACGGTCGCGCCCGATTCGGTGGTCACGCCGGGCGTGCTGGTGCATGTGCTGGTCGGACGGGAGCGGCTGACATGACCGACAAAGACGTCATCGCGCAACGAGTGGCACGGGAACTGAAGGACGGCGACCGCGTGAACCTGGGCATCGGTCTGCCGACCTTGGTCGCCAGGTACCTGCCGCGCACGCTGAAGGTCCACTTCCACTCGGAAAACGGGATCTTCGGGATGAGCCCGCTGCCCGGCGAGGGCTTCGAAGACCGCAATCTGACCGACGCCGGCGGTCGGCCCGTCGGTGCGATGCCCGGGGCCAGCGCGTTCGATTCGGCCTTCTCGTTCGGCGTGATCCGTGGCGGCCACCTGGACGTGACGGTGCTCGGCGGACTGGAAGTCGACGAGGCGGGTCAGCTTGCCAACTGGATGGTTCCAGGAAAGATGATCCCGGGCATGGGGGGCGCGATGGATCTGGTCACCGGAGCGCGCCGCGTCATCGTGGCGATGACCCACCGCTCGCCGAGCGGATCGAAGCTCGTCAAGCGCTGTACGCTGCCGATCACGTCGTTGCGGCGCGTGAATCTGGTGGTGACGGAGTTGGCGGTCATCCGGCCCACGGCCCAGGGCTTGTGGTTGGTCGAGACACAGCCCGGCATCACGGTGCGGCAGGTCCTCGACGCCACCGATGCCCGTCTTCACGTCGACGCCGCGCTGCACGGCGCCTGAGGTGACGGCAACATGACGAACCACACAACGCTGCCGCGCCAGCTTCGCCTGGCGAGCCTCGCGGCTTTCGGTGCGATGGCCGCCATGCGCGCCTGTGATCCGATGCTGGCCACGCTGGCCTCGGAGTTCGGCCGCACGATCGGCGAGGCATCGCGGGTCGTCTCCGTCTTCGCGATCAGCTACGGTCTGCTTCAACTGGTCTACGGTCCGCTGGGAGACCGCATCGGCAAGCTCCGCGTCGTCGCGCTGGCCTCCATGGCTTGTGCATGCGCGGCGGCACTCGCGGCCGCGGCGTCGACGTTGGATGCCCTGATCATGTGCCGCGCCCTGATGGGTGCGGCCGCTGCTGGAATCATCCCGCTGACGATGGCGTGGGTGGGCGACAACGTCCCGTACGACGACCGTCAGGAAACCTTGGCGCGACTGCTGGGTGCAACCGTCAGCGGCATGATCGCCGGTCAATGGCTCGGTGCCTGGATCACCGAATCATTCGGCTGGCGCTACGCCTTCGGGCTGCTGACGATGATCTTCATCGCGGCATCGGTGCCGCTGTACCGCGACGCCGCTGCGGCGCCACAAGAGGCACGCCCCGACGGTCTCCCCGCCACTGGATTGCGCCCGGCCAACCCACTGAGCCTGTTGCGCGAGGCGCGCGTGCGGTGGGTTCTCTGCGTGACGGCCATCGAAGGTGCACTCGTATTCGGTGTGTTGGCCTTCGTGCCCAGCCACCTGGCGCAGCAGTTTGGCCTGGGTACTTCCGCGGCGGGCGCAGTGCTCGCGCTCTACGGTGTCGGTGGTTTGCTCTACAGCCGCATGGCGCGGCGAGGATTGCGCGCACTGGGCGAGCGTGGACTCGCGACCGCGGGCGGCGCAACACTCGGGTCGTCGCTCTTGCTGTTGTCGTGGTCCAGCCACTGGATCGCGGCCTTGCCGGCCTGCCTGTTCGCGGGAACCGGGTTCTACATGCTGCACGCGACGCTGCAGATGCAGGCCACGCAGATGGTCCCCGCGCGGCGAGGCGCTGCGGTGGCGCTGTTTGCTTGCGCGTTGTTCCTGGGCCAGTCGATCGGTGTCGTCGCCGCCTCATTCGCGGCGGACCGACGGGCATTGCCCTGGGCGTTCTCAGCGTCGGCCGCAGCCTTGATCGTGCTGGGGTGCGCCGTCGGACGCGGCGTGGCGCCGCGCACCGCGCGTACGGCACCAATGTCATGACGGGATCACGACAACGCGCCCGTTAACCGCCTCGCACTGTCTCCAAACGTCACAACCACAAAGGGTACTTGCAATGATCGTTCGCATGGGATTGCTAAACAAGAAGCAGGATTGGTCGACGGCAGAATTTCGTCGCTACTGGTCCGATACGCACGGTCCTCTCGCCGCGAAGCTGCCGGGACTGCGAGGTTATCGCCAGCATCACGTGATCGATTCGGTGCAGCGAGGCATCAGCTACAAGCGAGGGCCGGAGCAACTCGACGGCTTCTCGGAACTGACATTTGACGACTCCGCGTCGATGAGCGCGGCTTTCGCGTCAGAGACTGCGCCGTCGCTCGTGCAGGACGAGGCAAGATTCCTCGGTCGCTTGCGAATCGTCACTGTGGACCGCCGCGAGGTGATTGCACCCCACGCCTCGAAGCCACTGATCAAGCGCATGTCGTTGCTTCGCAGGCGGCCAGACGTCGGCGCGGAGACCTTCGAACGCGAATGGCGCGTCGAACATGCGCGCCTGGTCAGGTCGATGCCAGGCATCGAGGGCTATCGCCAGAATCTCGTGATCGAACGTCAGGTCGTCAAGGGGACGGCGTGCGACTACGACGAGCTGCCGATCGATGGAATCGTGGAGCTTTGGTTCAGTTCGACCGAATCACTGAATCACGCATTTGCCTCGCCGCCGGGAGTGCAAACGATGAAGCACGCCGAGAGCTTCATCGACGAGATCACCACCTTCATGGTCGAGTCGCGGACCTTCGTCTGATCTGACTCCAGGAGCAGATTGCCATGCACTTCGATCTCGCGGACATGCGGCTCATGGTGCACGTCGCGGCGCACAGCAGCCTCACCAAGGGAGCCGAAAGCTCACACATCTCCGTGCCTGCGGCGAGTATTCGCATCAAGAATCTCGAAGACGGCATCGGCGGCAAACTGCTGCATCGAACCAGCCAAGGCGTGACGCTGACGACGCTGGGTTCGGCCTTCGTCGAGCATGCTCGCACGGTGTTGAGTCAGGTCGAGCACCTCCAGGTCGACCTGAAGGACCACGTGAAGGGCGTCAAAGGTCGCGTTCGTGTTGGCGCCAATCACTGCGCCCTGGGTGAGTTCCTGCCGCCGGTCTTGTGCCACTACCTGTTGCTCCACCCTGATGTCACGATCGACCTGCGCGAGTTGGATGACCACGACATCGTCCGGGCGGTGTCCGATGGCCAGACCGACATCGGCATCGTGGAGGGCGGTGCGCGCACGGATAACCTGCAAGTCATCCCCTACCGCACCGATCGCATGGCGCTCGTCGTGCCGGAGGGTCACGATTTCGCAAGCCGCAACGAAATCTCGTTCGCGGAGACGCTCGACGAGGACTTTGTCGGCGTGCCGGAGGCCGCTTCGATCGAGGCGACCGTCAATCAAGTCTGCAGCGCCATGGATCGGCACCTGCGCGTACGCGTGCACGGTGGTGATCGCGAGATGGCATGCCGGCTGATCGAGGCCCGCGTGGGTGTGGGCCTGATGCCGCTGCCGGTCGCGCTCCGACACGCCCGGACGATGGCCATCGTCGCGCTCCCACTGACGGATGAATGGGCGCGTCGTGCCCTGAAGATTTGCGTCGGCTCGATGGACGCGCTGCCAGCCATCGCGCGCGATCTCGTCGAGTTGTTCGTTTGCCATCAGGAAGGTGAGGACACCGCGCTTCCAGCTTCGGCGGCTGCGGCGAGTGGGCGGGTCGCGCGCTGCCGGCTCGACGCAGCCGGCGCCCGTGCCATGGTATGAGTTTCGCGCGCGGCCGCGTCAGGTCTTGCCGACCAATTGGTCGCGGATCGGGAGGTTGCGGATGCGCCGGCCCGACGCGGCGAAGATGGCGTTGCACAGCGCCGGGGCCATCGGCGGCACAGGCGGCTCGCCAACGCCGCCCGGCGGAATGCTGAAGTCGTCAGCCCCCACCATCCAGGTGCGGATCTGCCTCGGCGCCTCGTGGTTGCGCGGCACGAGGTAGTCGTGGAAGTTCGTCTGCTCCACGCGGCCCTGCTTGAAGCTGATCTCGCCCATCATGGCAAGGCCGAGCCCCATCACGCAGCCGCCTTCGACCTGAGCTCGAATGCGTTCCGGGTTGACCTGGGGCCCGCAGTCGATGGCGACATCGACGCGAGGCACCTCCAGTTCGCCCTTGTCGTTGACGTGGACCTCGACGACCGCAGCCACATAGGTCATGAAGGTGTAGGCGACAGCCAGGCCTTGGCCCCGACCCTTGCCGAGCTTGCGCCCCCAGCCGGCACGCTTCGTCGCTTCTTCGATCACGCGACGCAGTCGGCCGGTGTCCACGACATACACCGCGGGGTCTTCGGTGTAGTTCCAGGTGTCCGACAAGGCGGTTGGGTTGATGCGCCGTGCAGGCCCGATCAGCTCGAGCAGGTAATCGCGCGGGTCGCGTCCGGCGTGATGTGCCAGTTCGGCCACGAAGCTCTGGACGGCGAACGCGTGCGGGATGTTCGCTACCGAGCGAAACCAGCCGATGCGCGTGTGGGCCGTCACTTCACCCACCTCCAATTGGACGTGCCGCGCGACCCACGGCACGTTGATGGCCGTCATGCCGGTCTCGAAGTCGGCCTGGCCCTTCGCGCCTGGCACGAAGGTGGACAGGATGGTGGGCGAAACCGAACGGTGCAGCCAGGCAGAGAGTTTGCCGTCGGCGCCGAACGCACCTTGCAATCGCTCCACGGACACCGTGTGGAAGTAGTCGTGCTGCAGGTCGTCTTCACGCGTCCACTGCAGCTTCACCGGGGCGCCGTCCATCGCCTTCGAGACCAACGCGGCCTCCGCGGCGAAGTCGGGCATGGACTTGCGGCCGAAACCACCGCCGAGCAGGGTCGGCGTGACGGTCACCTGTGCAGGGGGCATGCCCACGAGCTTGGCGATGGTGTCCAGTGCGCCCTGCGGCGCCTGCACGGGCGCCCAGCAATCGCAGCGGCCTTCCGCGAAGCGCGCGGTGGCGACCGGCGTCTCCATCGAGGCATGGGCAAGGTGCGGCACGTAGTATTCGGCCTCCAGCCGGCGGGCGGCCGGCGTGGACTCGAGGACACCCGGCGCATCGCCGTCGTTGCGCACGGTCTTGCCCGCGGCGGCGGCGGCCGAACGCAGCTGCGCCTTGAAATCGACCGAGTCGTAGCCGGCATTTGCACCGTCATCCCATTCGATCTTCAGCGCATCACGCCCCTGCAGGGCAGCCCAGGTGTTCCGGGCGACGACGGCGACACCGCCGACCGGGTTGAACCCCGGGGGGCCGGCGATTCCAGGGATCTCGATCACCTCCAGGACACCCGGAAGCTTCAGGGCATCGGCGGCGTCGACGCGCTTGAGCTTGCCGCCGTACACCGGTGGCCGCGCCATCACGGCATAGAGCATGCCAGGCAGCCGCACGTCGATACCGTACTGTGCGCGGCCGGTGGCAATGTCGCGGCCGTCCACCGGCATCACGCGGCCGCGGCCGATGTAGCGGAAATCCTTGGGGGCCTTGAGTTTCAAGGCGGTGACCGCAGGCACTGGCTGCTTCATCGCCGCGTCGGCCAGTTCGCCATAGCCGAGGCGTCGCCCGGTGGGCAGGTGCAGCACCTCGTGTTTCACTGCCCGCACCTCGGCGGTGGATGCGCCCCAGCGCTGGGCCGCGGCGGCCTCCAGCATCTGGCGTGCCGCGGCTCCAACGCGGCGCATCGGCAGCATGAAGTGGCGCACGCTGCGCGAGCCGTCCACGTTCTGGCTGCCGTAGCGGGCCTCATCCGCCGGCGCCTGGACCACCTTCACACGCGCCCAGTCGGCCTCCAACTCGTCGGCCACGACCATGGGCAGGCTGGTTCGGATGCCGGTTCCCATCTCCACGCGGTGGGCGACGATGGTCACCTGCCCGTCGGCCGCGATCGATACGAACACCAGTGGATTCTCGACGACGCCACCGGGCATTGACTGGGCGCCGAACTTCTTCGGTGCCTCCTGCGCGGCAAGGCCACTCACGTGTCCGGCTGTGCCGATGGCCAGCGCGAGGCCAGATCCCGCGAGCTTCATGAGATCACGACGCTGGAGTGAGAGCGCGTCGGCTCCGATGGCGTGTGCTCGATCCATGCTCATGCCTTGACTCCCTTCGCAAGCGTCGCCGCTGCATGCTTGATCGCGGCACTGATGCGGGTGTAGGTGCCGCAACGGCAGATGTTGCCGCTCATGGCTTGATCGATCTCGTTGTCGCTCGGCCGGGGGTTGGATTTCAGCAAGGCTGTCGCCGACATGATCTGTCCCGCCTGGCAGTAGCCACATTGCGCCACGCCGAGTTCGACCCAACTGTCCTGGACGATGCGCCCGACCCGGTCATCCTGCAGCGCCTCGATCGTCGTGACCCTCTTCCCCGCGATGGCGGATATCGGTGTGCTGCAGGACCGGATCGGTTGACCGTCGAGGTGCACGGTGCAGGCACCGCACAGTGCGCGGCCGCAACCGAACTTCGTCCCGGTCAGCCCGAGTTCGTCTCTCAGAACCCACAGCAGCGGCATGTCGTCGGGGACGTCCGCGTCGTGGTTCCTGCCATTGATCTCCAGTCGATTCATCGGGTCTCTTCCTTCCTGGTGCCACGGCGGGCGTTGTCGATGTGGCTGGATCTTCAGGCGATGCCGCGCGTGGCAGGGCAGCACCGACCGACGTTCACGGCTTCTGCTTCTTGCTGAGCTGCGCGCTGGCCACGTAGGACCACAGCGCGTCGATGTCCGCGGACTTCAGCACCGCGCCCCACGCGGGCATCGCGCGCTTGCCGTTGGTGACGGAACCGACGAATCGCGGCTTGTCGTCCAGCGGGAATGTCCGCAGGTCGAAGAACCCGCCGCCTGGAGTCACCATGTCGAGTCCATGACACTTCTGGCAATACGCCTTGTACAGGCCGATGCCCTTTTCAGTCAGGGCCAGGTCGACCCCCGAAGTGGCCGGACCGGCCTTGTCCGGCGAGGTGGCCGTTGCCGGTTCGGCGTTCGGGTCGACCAGGTTGTCGGGCTGCTTCTCGGGCGCGTTGACGTGCACCGGTGCCGCGTGTGCCGGCAAACCGGTCGAAGTGACTGCCAGGACAGCCAGGCCCCACAAAGCCCGATGGAGGACACGCTGAACGGAGTGACGAGTATCGCGAACGTGCTTCACGAGGTTGCTCCGGCATCAATGCAACGCGAAAGTCCAGACCGAGCCCCCCGCGGGGACCGACGGCAGGGCCGGATCACCACCGGCACCTGCGTAGATCGACGCCGCGCCGCTGGTAACCGTGACGTACTGCTTGCCGTCTTTCTGCCAGGTGATCGGGATGCCGGTGATGCCCGAGCCGGTCTGGAACTTCCACACCTCCCGACCGTTGTCGGCGTCGTAGGCGAGGAACTCGCCGAGCAGGCTGCCGGTAAATACCAGCCCGCCACCGGTGGCCAGCACGCCCGACCAGTGCGGGATCTTCAATGGCACGTCCCAGACGTGCTTGCCGGTCAAGGGATCGACAGCGGCGATGAAGCCACGGTTGCCGTCTTCCGGCTCCACGTAGCCACCGATGTCGACCGCCAGGAAGATGGCCGGGAGCTTCGGCTCGGCGCGGACGTTCTTGATCTTCATGCCGAAGTTCACCCCGTTCACGAAGGCGAGCTTGCGCTTCGGGTCGTAAGCGATCGGCATCCAGTTCTTCACGCCGGCCCAGGACGGGAACACGACTTCGTGCTCACCCATGTCGGCCTGGGCCTTGAAGCGCCGCGTCACATCGGTGTCGATCGGGCGGCCCGTCGCCATGTCGATGCCGGACGCCCAGGTGACCTTCTTTCCGTACTGATTGGCCGACAGCAACTTGCCATTGGTTCGGTCCAGCACATAGAAGAATCCGTTGCGATTGGCGTTCAGAAGCACCTTCGTCGGCTTGCCACCGACCTCGGTATCGGCCAGAACCATCTCGGCCACGGCGTCATAGTCGTACGCATCGCCTGGCGAGAACTGGTAGTGCCAGACGATCTCGCCGGTCTTTGGCCGGATTGCCAGCACCGAGCAGATGTAGAGCGAGTCGCCACCCTTGGCGCGTTGAGCCGGATTGAACGGCGACCCATTGCCGGTGCCCCAGTACACGAGGTCCAGTTCGGGGTCATAGCTACCGGTGATCCAGGTACTGGCGCCACCGGTCTTCCAGTTCTCGGTGCCGTTCCAGGTCTCGAAGCCTTTCTCGCCGGGGGACGGCGTCGTGTACCGGGTCCACAGCGCCTTGCCAGTCTTGGCGTCGTAGCCGCGGATGAAGCCACGTGTGTTGAACTCCGCACCGGAGATGCCGGTGATGACAACGTCACCGATGAGGAGCGGTGCGCTCGTGATGGAGTAGCCCAACTTGTAGTCGGCAACCTTGGTACGCCAGACGACATGACCATCAGCGGCGCTGATCGCCATCAATTGCGCGTCGAGCGATGGGCGATACAGCACGCCGTTGCGATACGCCAGCCCTCGCGCCTGCGAACCGCAACAGACCATGGCGCCAACGTCGGCCGGAAGATCGAGCATGGCCTTCCACTTCTGCCGGCCGGTCACGGCGTCGATCGCGACCGTGGAGTTGTAGGTCGCTACGTACATGGTCCCGTCGATCACCAAGGGTTGGGTGGACGTGTTCGCTGAGTTGTCGAGGCTGAGCGACCATGCGGGCACGAGTTCCTTCACCGTCGCGCGGTTGATCTTGTCCAGCGGCGAGTAGCGCTGCTGGCCATATCCGAGGCCATAGTCAACCACGTCGACATCCGAAGCCGCGCCGGCCTTCGAACTTCCGCCGCCTGCGCCCGTCTGTGCGCAGCCGCCCAGAAGCATCACCGCGGATGCGCATACGGCCGCGAGGCCGCCTACCGCAATACGAGTCATTGGGTCCGTCTCCTTGTCGTGTCATGAGATGAGGTGCGTGCGCCGCGGCTCGCAACGTGCGTGCTTCGCGACCAATCAGTGCCGGGTTCCGGGTTGAAGTGGCGTCGACCTTGGACGCGAATCCGACATGAACGAACTATCGATGCGAAGGCGTGCTCTCGTCGATTTGCATTTCGTTAACGGCTCTTCGTTCGAAGTGCGCGAAGCGGTGATTCGATCGACATGGGTGGGTCGCGCGCAGCGCCCTCGGCAAGTTCGAGGGGAGCTCGAGGCCAAGGCCAGCGGACCGACCGAGAGAGCGGTGCACCGCGTGGCCGCCAGCGACCGTGTCGACCGCGATTGCACCGTCCGCGGGCTGCCGGCCCCTGCAGGAAAGCAAGGTCCGCGCGTTGGGGATCGGCGAATGGTTCGACGCGGTCATCGTGGACGCCGTCGACGACCCGGACCATCCGGGCAAGCAGGCGATCTTCGAGCGGCTGCTGGCGGCCGAGCGCTGCGCGGCCGGCGAGGTGATGGTGGTCGGCGACAACCCGGTCTCCGAGCTGGCGGCCGGCCGAAACCTCGGCATGGTGACGGTGCAGATCCTCCGCCCCGGCGTCGTCCGCAGGCCGGCCGGCGAGTCAGGAGGCGGCTGACACTACCCCGGTGCCGGCGCGTCCAACGGTGCCGCCCGCCGGGCATGTCGCCACTTTCCGAGGACCGCACGAAGCAAGTCGAAGTCCATCGGTTTGGGGACATAGTCGTCCATGCCGGCGTCCAGGCACTTGGCCCTTTCGGTCACCATGGCATGCGCCGTCATGGCGATGATCGGCAGACTGTGCCAGGCGGGATCCTGCCGGATCAATCGGGTGGCCTCGTAGCCGTCCATCACCGGCATCTGGATGTCCATCAACACGGCATCGAAGTTCTGCTGGCGCAACTTTTCGATCGCCTCGACGCCGTTGTGGGCGACGGTCACGTCGACACCGGCTGACGCGGTCAGCAGTTCACAAGCCAGTTCCCGGTTGATTTCGTTGTCCTCGACCAGCAGCACCTGCATGCCGGCGAGGGCATCGGCGGAAGTGCTCGGCGTCGTCGGCGGCTCGGAACTCCGACGCCTGCCGAACAGGTTCAGCAGCATCTCGAGCACCGCGGATGCGGTGACCGGCTTCTCCAGCCACGCGTCCGACCCCGGGAAACCTGCGGAGTCGCCAGGCGTCGGTTCGTGCCCCGGCGACGTGATCGGCACCACCTTGGGTTGCGCCGCCGAAGTGCGGTCCACCAGCGAGCGAATCCGACGCGCGAAATCGGCGGCCGTCGAGTCGTCGTATTCGAGATCGAAAACCACCAGGTCGACCGGCGTGTTGAGGCTGTTCTGGCGCAGCACCTCCGCGCAGCATTCGTCGGCCGAAGCGACGTGGCTGACGACGCAGCCCAGGCGCTGCAGCAGACCGGTCACGATCTGGCGTGACTGGACGCCCGCGTCCAGCACGAGTGCGCGAAGTCCCGCGGGAATCGGTGCCGTGTCGCCGCCACTTGGGCCGACGCCGTCGTGGTGGCCCAGGCCGAATCGGGCCGTGAAATGGAAGCGGCTGCCTTCTCCCTCCCGGCTGGCAACGCCGATCTCGCCGCGCATCATGTCGATCAGCTGCTTGGAGATGACGAGGCCGAGCCCCGTGCCGCCGAAGCGCCGGGCGTGCGAGGTATCGACCTGCGAGAACGCCTGGAACAACCTGGCGACTTGGTCCTCGGACATTCCGATGCCGCTGTCCTGGACCGCGAAGCGCAGCACCACGTCTCCCTGGTCGAACCCCTCGAAATCGACCGACACGAGGACCTGTCCACGGTCGGTGAACTTGATCGCATTGCCGCACAGATTCACCAGGACCTGCTGCAGCCGCAGCGGATCGCCGACGAGACGCGGCGGCACGCCGGACCGTGTATCGATCAGGAAGTCGAGGCCTTTCTCGCTCGCACGCAGTTCGACCACCGCCGCGACCTGGTCGAGCACATCTTCGAGTTGGAACTCCTGCTGCTCGATATCGAGCTTTCCGGCCTCCATCTTCGAGAAATCGAGGATGTCGTTGATGACGCGCAGCAGCGATTCGGCGGAGATTCGTGCCTTGCGGAGATAGTTGTCCTGTTTCGGCGTCAGGTCCGTCCCGAGCGCCAGGTTCACCATGCCGAGGATGCCGTTCATCGGCGTGCGTATCTCGTGGCTCATGTTGGCGAGAAACTCGCTCTTGGCACGGGTGGCCGACTCGGCGTCGTCCCGGGCCCGCGCGAGATTCTCGTTGGCCAGCGCCAGATCCGTCGTCCGCATCGCGACTTCGGCTTCGAGGTTCGCCTGATGCAGCGTCAGGTCGCGATCGCGGTGCATGCCTTCGAGTTCCTGTGCGGCACGCCCCGCCACGATTTGCAGGACGGCACGAACGCGGTCGGGATGCAGCATCGGCCGGCGTCCGGCCACCACGAGAAAGCCGATGCACTTGTTCTGCGAATTCCAGAGGGAGGCCGCGCCGGCGCACTGCGCGCGACTGCCGTCGGGCATGACGGCCGGAGGCGTCTCGAACTGCGCCCCGGACGTGACGAGACGGATCGATCGCTCGTTCGCGACGCGCTCGCAGATCGATCCCGGCACGTCGAAGCCGCCGCCGAAACCGGCGTGGCCGTCGGCCCAGCGCACCCAGGTTCGCGCCGAGCTCGGTTCGTCCAGGCTGGCAATCAGCGCGACATCGACCTCCATGACGGCGCAGAGTTCGCGCAGCGTGTCGACGATGAAGCCCTCGCGTTCCGAATCGCTGCCGCTGCGGCCCGCCAGCAGATACAGCGCGGAATCGATGGCCTTTCGCTCGGCGATGTCGGTCAGCGTCGCGCGCACCAGCCGCCGCCGGGGGTCTGGCAGGCGGGCGAGGCGCACTTCGCAGGGGACGGCGCCCGATTCGCCCGCGCGCGTGACGAGACGCTCGAACACCGGCTCGCCGCCCTCGAGCGCCAGCTTCGCAGCGTCGGCGATCGACGCGGGCACCCGGACACCATTGATCTCGCCAGCCGTGAAGAAGCGGTCGAGGCGGCGCGCGATCAGTGCCTCCTTGCCGACGCCGAAGAGCGACGTCGCCCGCGGGTTGGCATCCACGATGTGCCCGGTGTCGGCATCGAACGAGAAGATGGCCTCGGGCGCCGCTTCGACCAGCGCACGCACGCGTTCCTCGCTCGCGATCGCGGCCTCTTCGGCGATGCGCCGGCGCCGGCTCTGCAGCGACAGGGCGACCACCAGCGCGGTCATCATCGCGAAGGCCGTGCCGGTGGCGATCATCTCGACGCGGTACTGCTTCCACAGCGAAGGCGGGCGTCCCATGAAGACGCTGCCGGCCGGCAGGGAATCCGGATCGATCCGCCATTTCTGCACCTCCGACCAGTTGAAGGTCGGCACCAGCAATCGGCGCGCGGCGTCCAGGCTCTCGGGGATGGCCGGCAGCCCGGCCGCCAGGTCCATCGCCAGCCGGCCGATCTCCCTGCCGTACGCGTTGAAGGGCAGCAGCGGGCCGCCGAGCACGGTGGGCCGGAAATGCCCTTCGAGCGAGACGAAGATCGGCGCGTTGGCGGACTTGGCGATGGCGTTGATCACCTCCGCCGACACGAACGGCCGGCCCGTCACGTCGCCGAAATAGCCGATGAAGATGATGGCAGTCCCCGGCTCGAGATGGGATGTCCGCTCCAGCATCGCGGCGTAGGTCAGCGTGTCGGTGTATTCGAACCTGAACCGCGTCTGCCAGTCCGCGGCCGCATCGACGAAATCGACCCTCGCGGGTCGGTCGCTGACGTTGGCACCGGTGACGACGAGCAGGCGATCGAACCGGGGCATCGCGGCCGACACCGTGCTCAGCATGGCCCTGAAATCGACGCGCAGCGGCACCAGAAGAACCTGGCGCCCGGTCAGCGCGTTGCTGCGCCCCGACGTCGCCGCCATGATGACCGGCACGCCGGGCGCCAGGTCGCGTGCTTCTCCGGCGAGGAAGTCCATCGTCTCGCGGCCGCCCGCCACGATCGCCTTGATCGGAACGTCCTTGAGCTTCCAGCGCAGCAAGTCGGCCGTTCTGCGCTGATCCTCGATGGTGTTGTAGCGGACGAGGTCGAGGTATTCGACGTAGATGTCGGAGGCGCCCGATCCGCGTCGCCGTGCGGCGTCGATGACGCCGTCGCTGATGCCGTCGGATATCGGAAAGCCGCGGTGCGACGAATGAAGGACAAGGACCTTGGGATGCGCCGAAGACGTCGGCGCGGCTGTCGCGATGGCGCTGGCGGCCGGGTGCACTCCAACGGGAGTGGCGACCGGCGTCGCGGCCGCACTGGCGGACACCGCGAAAACCAGCATCCATGCCGCGGTGCGCGGCGACAGCCGCAGCGCGGACGGGTCGGCGCGCCTCGCGAACAGCAAAGCCTTGATGATGCGCACGCACTGAAACGGAACCTGCACGACGCTTGCAGCCTCGAGGTTTGCGTGACAGTGCTTCATCGGCACGGCTCGGGCATCTCGCGGACGAACGGCATCGGCACTTCAGCTCAAGGCAGGCAAAGCTCGCATCCGACCGATACGCGATCCAGGTTCGGGACATCAGTGGGCCCCGCGACGTGCGAAGCGCCCGGCAGAATACCAGCCTCTCGGGGGCGCTGAAGGGTGCCTTGACGGGTGGCGCAGTGGTCGCGCCGGACCGTTGTCGGCGACTCAGCCCGCTTCGCCGATCGCAGGCAGCGCCGGCGCTCCGGCCGCGATGCGGCGCCAGCGCGGCTCGGCCTCGGGCAGCAGCCATTCGAGCCCGAAGCGGGCGCTGCGCAGGCGCTCGTCGTACCACGGGTCGCCGGCGCGCGGCAGCGCCGCCCGCGCGATGCGCAACCAGGCGCCCCCGAGCAGCAGCGTGCCCAGCGCGTGCAGTACGTCGTCGGCCACGGCGAGCAGCGGTTCGGCATCGCCGGGCCGGGCGTCGCGGTGCGCCAGCAGCGCGCCGATCGCCGCCTCGGCGCGCTCGGTCTCGCGCGCCAGCGCGGCGGCCAGGTCGGCCAGCGCGGGCTCGCGTGCCGCGGCGGCGGCGTCGTCGCGCAGGCCGCCGAGCAGGCCGCGCAGGCATTCGCCGCGGTCGTCGGCGATCTTGCGCATCAGCAGGTCGATCGCCTGGATCTCGTTCGTGCCTTCGTAGACCATCGCGATGCGGCTGTCGCGCACCACCTGCTCGATGCCGTATTCGTGCACGTAGCCGTAGCCGCCCCAGATTTGCAGCGCGTCGTCGGCACCGCGGTGGCCCAGGTCGGTCAGCAGCGCCTTGACGATCGGCGTCAGCAGGCCGAGCCGGGCATTGGCGCGCTCGCGGGCGGCGGCGTCCGGATGGTGGTGGGATTCGTCGATCCAGTGCGCCGCCTGGTAGGCGAGCACGCGGCCGCCCTCGGCCTGGGCGCGCAGCCGCCACAGCGTGCGGCGCACGGCCGGGTGGGCGGCGATCGGCTGGCCGCGGCCCTGCACGCGTTCGCGCGCGTAGGCGTGCGCGTTGCGCTGCGCGGTGTCGAGGTGGCCCAGCCCCTGCAGGCCGACGTGCAGTCGCGCCGAGTTCATCATCACGAACATCGCCGCCATGCCGCGGTGCGGCGCGCCCACCGGCCACGCGGTGGCGCCCTCGAACTGCATCACGCAGGTGGCGCTGCCCTTGATGCCCATCTTCTTCTCGATGCCGTCGCAGCGGATCGCATTGCGCGTGCCGTCGGGCAGGATCTTCGGCGCGAGCAGCAGCGTCAGCCCGCGCGTGCCGGGCGGTGCGTCGGGCAGGCGGGCCAGCACGAGGTGGATGATGTTGTCCGTCAGGTCGTGCTCGCCGCCGGAGATGAAGATCTTGCTGCCGGTCACGCGGCAGCTTCCGTCGGCCTGCGGCTCGGCGCGGGTGCGCACGGCGCCGACGTCGCTGCCGGCCTGCGGCTCGGTCAGGTTCATCGTCGGCAGCCATTCGCCGCGCGCGATCGGGCCGAGGTAGCGCTGCTTCAGTTCGTCGCTGCCGTGCGCCTTCAGGCAGGCGTAGGCGCCGTGCAGCAGGCCGGGGTACATCGTCCAGGCGTGGTTGGCGGCGGGCAGCATCTCGTTCAGCGCGGCGTCCAGCAGCGCGGGCAGGCCCTGGCCGCCGTCGTCCGGGTCGCAGGCCAGCGCCGGCCAGCCGCCGTCGACGTAGGCGCGGTATGCGTCGGCGAAGCCGGCGGGCGTGTGCACCTCGCCGTCGCGCCAGCGGCAGCCTTCGAGGTCGCCCGGGCCGTTCAGCGGCGCGAGCACGCCGCTGGCGAACTTGGCGGCTTCCTCCAGCACCTGGGCGGCGGTGTCGGCGTCCAGATCGGCATGGGCCGGCCAGCCGCGCCAGGCGGCCGGCGCCTGCAACACGTCCTCGATCACGAAGCGCATGTCGCGCAGCGGGGCGTCGTAGGTCCACATGGTCGGTGACTCTCGGGGTGGCGTCGTTCGGGTTCAGCGCGGCGCCATGCGCAGCGCGCCGTCAAGGCGGATCACTTCGCCGTTGAGCGCGCTGTTCTCGACGATGCTGGCGGCCAGGTGGGCGAATTCGGCCGGCCGGCCGAGCCGCTTCGGGAACGGGATGCTGGCGGCCAGCGATTGCTGCACCGCCGCCGGCAGCTCGTCCATCAGCGGCGTGTGGAACAGCCCGGGTGCGATGGTGACGGCGCGCACGCCGAAGGCGGCGAGGTCGCGCGCCAGCGGCAGCGTCATCGCCGCCACGCCGCCCTTGGACGCGGCATACGCCTCCTGGCCGATCTGCCCGTCGAACGCCGCCACCGAGGCGGTGCAGACGATCACGCCGCGCTCGCCGGTGGCCAGCCCGTCGTCGACCGGGTCGAGCTTGAGCATCGCCGCGGCGGCCAGCCGGATCATGTTGAAGGTGCCGACCAGGTTGACTTCCACCACGCGGCGGAAGTCATCCAGCGGCATCGGCGTGCCATCCTTGCCGACGACGCGCCGCGCGGTGCCGATGCCGGCGATGTTCATCAGCAGCCGCGCCGGCCCGTGGGCGGCGGCGGCGGCGGCGATGGCCGTGGCGGCGCTGTCGGGCGAGGTGATGTCGCAGCGCAGCGCGATGGCGCGGCCGCCGGCGGCGACGATGCCCTCGGCCACCGCCTGCGCGCCGGCGTCGTTGACGTCGAGCAGCGCGACGGCGGCGCCGCGGCGGGCGAGTTCGCGGGCGGTTTCGGCGCCCAGCCCCGAGCCGGCGCCGGTGACCAGCGCGGCCTGACCTCGGATCTGCATGGAATGTCCTTGGTGGATTCGTGATGGGCCACGGCGCGTGGGAGCGCCGCGGCGGCGTCCGCGGTTCAGCCGCGGCGCGGCAGGTAGAGGTACGGATCGCTGGCCGCGCCCTCGTACATCGCCTCGACCAGCGATGCGCGATGCAGCAGCATCGCGCGCTGGTTGATCGAGCCCTTGTCGGTGACCTCGCCGCGGTCCAGCGACGGCGGCTCGGCCAGCACGTGGGCGCGGGCGACGCGGTTGGCACTGCCGGTGCCGGCGCGCCACTGCCGGTCGACCAGGTCCTGGAAGAAGGCGCGCACCGCCGGGTGGTGCAGCACCTCCGGCGCCGGCGTGCCGGCGGGCAGGCCGGCGATGTGGGCGCATTCGGCCAGGCGCGGCAGCAGCAGCACGCCGATGTCGGAGCGGTTCATGCCGGCGACGACCACGTCCTGCACGCAGGGCGCCCCGTCGGCGACGATGCGCGCGCGCAGCGGGCCGACGCTGACGAAGGTGCCGGTGTCGAGCTTGAAGTCCTCGGCGATGCGGCCGTCGAAGAGCAGCCCGCGCGAGGTGTCGTCCGCGTCCACCCAGCGCACCGCGTCGCCGGTGCGGTAGAAGCCTTCCTCGTCGAAGGCCTCGGCGCTCAACCCGGGCTCGCGCCAGTAGCCGGGCATCACGTTCGGCCCGCGGAAGCGGATCTCGCACTTGGCGTGCGGGCCGGTGCCGTCGGGCACCAGCTTGACCTCGACGCCGGGCACCGGCAGGCCGATGTGGCCCGAGCGCACCTCGCCCGAGCGCACGGCGAAGGTGCAGGTCGGCGCGGTCTCGGTCATGCCCAGGCTGGTCAGCACCGGGATGCGCTCGCCGACGGTCTGCTCGGCCAGCCGGTCGAGCTGGTTCCACACCGCCTGGCTGAGCCCCGCGCCGGCGAACATGAAGGCCTGCACGCGGCGGAATAGCGATTCGCGCAGCACCGCGTCGCGCTCCATCGCGAAGGCGATCTCCTCCAGCCCCTTGGGCACGTTGAAGTACACGGTGGGCGAGATCTCGCGCAGGTTGCGCAGCGTCTGCGCGATGCCGTTCGGCGTCGGCTTGCCGTCGTCGATGTACAGCGTGCCGCCGTTGTAGAGCGTGATGCCGACGTTGTGATTGCCGCCGAAGGTGTGGTTCCACGGCAGCCAGTCGACCAGCACCGGCGGCTCGTCGGCCAGGAAGGCCAGCGTCTGCCGCAGCATCTGCTGGTTGGCGCACATCATCCGGTGGGTGTTGACCACGCCCTTGGGCTGCTTGGTCGAGCCCGAGGTGAACAGGAACTTGGCGATCGTGTCCGGGCCCACCGCGGCGTGGGCGGCGTCGACCGCCGGCCCCGGCTCGGCGGCGAGCAGCGCGGCGAAGGGCGTGACGGTGCGATCGCCGAGCGTGGCCTTCGCATCCTCGGCGCCTTCGGTCAGCACCACCTCGACGTCCGCCGGCAGCGCCGCGGCGATCGCCGCCGCATAGGCCGGCCCGCTTGCGAACACCAGCCCCGGCGTCGTGCGGCCGAGGATGTGGCGCAGCTTCGCGTAGTCCTTCGACACCAGCGAGTAGGCGGTCGAGACCGGCACGTAGGGCACGCCGGCCCACAGCGCGCCCATCGTCAGGATCAGGTGCTCCAGGTCGTTGTCGGACAGGATCGCGATCGGCCGCTCGGCGGACAGCCCGCGTGCGACCAGCGCCTGGCCGACGCGCCGCGCGCGGTCGAGCATCGCGGCGTAGCCGATGCGGATCCAGTCGCCGCCGCCGGGCACGGACGGATCGCGCCGGGCAACGAAGGTCCGCTCCGGCGCTTCGGCGGCCCAGTGCTCGAGGCGGTCGGTGACGCGGGCCGGGTAGGGCGCGAGCGGCTCGGTCGAGCGCAGCAGGCGGGTGCCGTCGGCGCGGTCCTCGACGGTGGCGGCCAGGCTGCCGCCGACGCGGGTGGCGCGGTACTTCACTTCTGCACCTTGCCGGCGCGCTTCTCGAGGAAGGCGCGCACGCGCTCCTTCGCGGCGTCGTCGCCCTGCGCGATGGCGGCCATCAGCGACTCGACGAACAGCCCGTCGGACTGCGACAGATCGGCGATGCGCGGCAGCGCCTGCATCACCGCGAAGTTCGACAGCGGCGCGTTGTTCGCGATGCGGCCGGCCAGTTCGCAGGCCTTCGCGAAGCCTTCGCCATCGGCGACCAGGTACTGCGACATCCCGCGGCGCTGGCCTTCCTCGGCGTCGAGCACGCGGCCGGTCAGCATCATGTCGGCCATGCAGGCCACGCCGACCAGCCGCGGCACGCGCACCGAGCCGCCGCCGCCGACGAAGATGCCGCGCTGCCCCTCCGGCAGGCCGTAGTACGCGCTGGCCTCGGCGACGCGGATGTGCGTGCTGCTGGCGATCTCCAGCCCGCCGCCCACCACCGCGCCGTGCAGCACCGACACCACCGGCACGCGGCCGAGCTGGATCGAGTCCATCACGCCATGCCACATGCGCGAGTGCAGCACGCCCTCGGCGACGCTGCGCTCGGACAGTTCCGACAGGTCGAGGCCGGCGCAGAAGTGCTCGCCGGCGCCGGTCAGCACGACGGCGCGCACCTCGGCCGGCAGGTTCAGCATCGCCGTCTGCAACTGCAGCACCATCGTGTCGTTGATCGCGTTGCGCTTGGCCGGGCGGTTCAGCCGCACGTGGGCGACGGCGCCGGCGATCTCGATCGCCAGCAGGTCGAGCGTGGCGAGCGTGCCGCCGGCGGGCACGAATGGAAGGGTCATGGCGGTTCTCCGGAAAGGGGTGGCGGGGGCGGATCGGGGCAGGGCGGGCGGATCAGGCGGATGGATCAGGCGGGCGGGGTGTCGGCCGGCGCGACGGGTGCGGCCAGCGCGGCCGGTGCCGCGTCCAGCTTCAGCAGGCGCATCGCGTTCTCCTTCAGGATCAGCGGGCGCACCTCGGGCCGGAAGCCGGCCTCGTCGAAGTCCTTCATCCAGCGGTCGGGCGTGATCAGCGGGAAGTCGCTGCCGAACAGGATGCGGTCCTTCAGCAGCGTGTTGGCGTACTGCACGAGCTGCGCCGGAAAGTACTTCGGGCTCCAGCCGGAGAGGTCGATCCAGACGTTGGGCTTGTGCATCGCGAGCGAGAGCGCCTCGTCCTGCCAGGGCCAGCTCGGGTGAGCGAGCACGATCTGCATGTCCGGGAAGGCCATCGCCACGTCTTCGACCAGCATCGGGTTGCTGTTCTGCAGCCGCAGGCCGCCGCCGCAGCGCATGCCGCTGCCGATGCCCGAATGCCCGCTGTGGAAGATCGCCGGCAGCTTGTGCTCGGCGATCACCTCGTAGATCGGCCAGGCCATGCGGTCGGCCGGCTCGAAGCCCTGCACCGTGGGGTGGAACTTGAAGCCGCGCACGCCGCATTCCTCGACCAGCCGGCGCGCCTCGCGGGCGCCCATCTTTCCCTTGTGCGGGTCGATGCTGCCGAACGCGATCATCACGTCGGGGTTCTTCTGCGCCGCCTCGGCGATCTCCTCGTTCGGGATGCGGCGCCGGCCGAGCTGCGCCTCGGCGTCGACGCAGAACATCACGAAGCCGACCTTCAGCGCACGGTAGTACGCCAGCGTCTCGTCCATCGTCGGGCGGCGGCTGGAGCGGAAGTACTTGTCGGCCGCGCGGTCGTACTCCTCGCCGTAGCGGTCGAAGGGGTTCCAGCACGACACCTCCAGGTGCGTGTGCGTGTCGATCGCGATCAGGTCGGCGGTGTTCATCGGTGGTGGGGCTCGTCGGCAGCGATGTACTTAATTTATTTAATGAAAGACGATCGCGCAGTTGGTACTTTCCCGTAGTCTTGAGCTTCTGTCGAGGGACCTGACACCAGTTGACATAGCTAAGCAATCTAGGTCTTCGGGAAAACACCCACTGCAATCCGTCGATCATGTACTTAAATTATTTAAAGACAGACGCCGCGTCTGGCTGACGATCGATTGACTGCCACCCAGGAGACCTTCCCGATGCTCACCCGCCGAACCCTGCTTGCCGCCGCGCCGCTGGCCCTCGCCACCCCCCGATGGGCGCTGGCCCAGACGCTGGACACCGTGCGCCTGCTGTGCGGCTTCCCGGCCGGCGGCACCACCGACGCCGTCTCGCGCCGCGTGGCCGACAAGCTGCGCGGCGGCTACGCCAAGGTCGCGCTGGTCGACAACAAGGCCGGCGCCGGCGGCCGCCTGGCGGTGGAAGAACTGGTGCGCAGCCCGGCAGACGGCGCCACGATGCTGCTGACGCCGGCGGCGATGATCACGCTCTACCCGCACATCTACACCCGCCTGCCGTACGCCCCGCGCGACGTGCGGCCGGTCAGCACCGCCTGCCACCTCGCGTTCGGCTTCGGCGTCGGGCCGGCGGTGCCGGCGTCGGTGCGCAACATCCGCGACTTCCTCGCCTGGGCCAAGGCCAACCCGGAGCAGGCCAACTACGCGTCGCCCGGCGCCGGCACGCCACCGCACTTCATCGGCGCGCTGCTGGCCAAGGAAAGTGGCTTGGACCTGCGCCACGTGCCCTACAAGGGCTCGGCGCCCGGCATCCAGGACCTGCTCGGAGGCCAGATCGCGGCGATGAGTTCGCCGGTCGGCGACTACCTGCCGCACCTGAAGAGCGGCAAGCTGCGCCTGCTCGCCACCTCCGGCAACGAACGCTCGCGCCTCGTGCCGGACGTGCCGACCTACGCCGAGCAGGGCCTGCCGGCGCTGACGATCAAGGAGTGGTACGGCTTCTTCCTGCCGGCCAAGGCGACCGACGAGGTGACGCAGCGGCTCGCCGCCGCCATCGCCGCGGCGGTGAAGCAGCCCGACGTCGTCGAGGGCTTCGCGCAACTGGGCCTGGAGGCGTCGTCGTCGTCGCCGGCAGACCTGGCCCGTGCGGTGACCGAGGAGAACGCGGCCTGGGGGCCGATCGTCAAGCGGGTCGGCTTCACGCCCGAGGCCTGAGGCGTGAGGCCTGAGGCGTGAGGGAGGGTGCAGCCGTGGGCGGTGACAGGTGATCGGTTCGCTGGCGCGGCGGGCGGGGCCGACCCGGCCAAGACCGGCTGGCTACACTGTCCGCGTGCCTGATCCCGATGTCGATGCCGCGCCCGACGGGCCGCCCGAATCCCCGTCGACCGATGCCCCGGCCGCCGATGCGCCGGCCGGCCTGCGCGACGGTGCGCTGGCCGGCCTGCTCGGCTACCGGCTGGCGCAGGCCTCGATCGCGACCAGCGCGGTGTTCGAGGCGTCCATCGGCGAGCCGATGTCGCTGCGGCCGGTCGACTTCTCGATCCTGATGCTGCTGCAGGCCAACGACGGCTGCACGCCCAAGACCTTGTCCTCGGCGCTGGCCGTCTCGCCGCCGCACCTGACCATCCTGCTCGACCGCCTGCAGGCGCGCCGCCTCGTCTCGCGCGAGCGCAGCGAGATCGACCGCCGCGCCCAGTGCGTGCGCCTCACCGACGAGGGCCGGGCACTCGCCGCCCGCGCCGCCGCGACCGCCGCCACGATGGAGCGCCCGCTCCTGCACAGGCTGAGCTCGGCCGAGCGCGCGATGCTGTTCGAGTTGCTGGGCAAGGTGCGGGGGCGCCGGCCGGAGCCGGGGCCGGACTGACGACCGGGGCCGCCGCCGGCACCCCGAACCGATCGACGGTGCGCTCGAATCCTGGCGCACGCCGCCTAGGCTCCGTCGAACGCCGCCTGCAGCGCCGCGATGTCGAGCTTGACCATGCGCATCATCGCGTCGGTCATGCGCCTTGACTTGGCGCGGTCGCTGTCTCCCATGCGCTGCCCGAGCATCGCCGGCACGATCTGCCAGCTCAGGCCGAAGCGGTCGCGCAGCCAGCCGCATCGCTCGGGCGTGCCGCCGCCTTCGAGCAGGGCGTTCCAGTAGCGGTCGATCTCGGCCTGGTCGTCGCAGCTCACGACGAACGAGATGGCGTGGTTGAACGGCTCCATCGGCCCGGCGGTCATCGCGTTGAAGCGCTGCCCGCACAACACGAAATCGACGACCTTGACCGATCCGGGCGGGCCCGAGGGCGAATCGCTCGGCATGCCGGCGACGTGCTCGATGCGGGAATCCGGAAAGATCGAGGTGTAGAACGCCGCGGCCTCCTCGGCCTGGGTCGAGTACCAGAGAAACGGGGTGATCTTCTGCACGATGGACTCCTTCGGTTCGGGCCGGGCCCGGGTGGTGCGGTGCGGCGGCCGCCGCGTGGCGGAACCTGGTCGACGGCGCCGTCGTGTCACGACGAACGGGGAGGCGCCGGTTCGACACCGGCTGCGGGCGCTCGGTCCCAGGGCGCGTCGCCGGTGCCGACGCGCTCGGCCAGGAAATCGAGCATCACCCGCAGCAGCCGCGGCTGGTGCTGGCGCGACAGGTAGGTGGCGTGGATGCCCAGCGGCTCGGGTTCGTGCTCCGGCAGCAGCCGCACCAGCGCATCGCGGGCGATCAGCGGCGCGACGAGGTAGGTCGGCAGCAGCGCGATGCCGGCGCCGGCCAGCACCGCCGACACCATCACCGAGGTCTCGTTGGCCAGGAACACGCCGGCCACCGGCACGCGCATGACCTCGCCGCCGCGCAGCAGCCGGTATTCGGTGCGGCCCACCTGGGCGTGCACCACGCAGCGATGGCTGCGCAGCGCTTCGGGTGCCGTCGGCGTCCCGTGGCGCGCCAGGTAGGCCGGCGCGGCGCAGACGACCGAGCGGCAGACGCCCAGCCGGCGCGCGACCAGCGTGTCGTCCACGCGCGAGCTGATGCGCACCGCCAGGTCGATCCGCTCCTCGACGAGGTTGACCGTGCGCTCCAGCGCGACCAGCTCGATCTGCGTGCGCGGATGGCGCTCCAGGAACTCCGCGATCGCCTCGGCGAGAAAGGCCTGCGCGAACGACGGGCTGGTGGTGATGCGCAGCCGCCCGCCGACCTCCACGCTGCGCGTGCCGGCGACGGTCTGCAGGTCCTGCGTCAGCTCCAGCACCTGGCGGCAGCGGGCCAGCGCCTCCTCGCCGGCGTCGGTCAGGCTCACGCGGCGCGTGGTGCGGTGCAGCAGGCGCACGCCGAGCCAGTCTTCCAGACTTTCCAGGTGGCGCGACACCATCGGCCGCGACATCTCCAGCGCGCTGGCGGTGGCGGTCAGGCTGCCGCGCGCGGCGACCTCGGCGAAGACCTGCATGGCGGTGACGCGGTCCATCGGTTGTCGGCTGATTTGATCGGATCGTGAAACAGATATTCGCTCGGATCGCAGTTTATGCGCGGATCATGAATCAATAGAGTTCGGTGCTTCGCGATGCCACTGACAACCCCACCCGAGATTTCCCGATGAAGACGATTCGCTCCTTCCTGTTCGGCCTGCTGCCCGCCTCGCTCGCGATGACCGCCGTCGCCCAGGGCGCCGCCGCGCCGCAGCCGGCTCCGCCGCAGCCGCTGACGCTGCAGGTCTACAACGCCGGCCCGGCCAGCTTCCATGCCAACGCGGTGCTGGTGTCCGGGCGGACCGAGGCGGTGCTGGTCGACACCGGCTTCACCCGCGCCGACGCCCACCGCGTCGCCGCGATGGTGCTCGACAGCGGCAAGACGCTGACGACGATCTACGTCAGCCAGGCCGACCCCGACTACTACTTCGGCGCCGAGGTGCTGCGCCAGGTGTTCCCCGACGCGAAGCTGGTGGCCACCGCGCCGACGGTGAAGAAGATCCAGGCCACGCTCGCGACCAAGCTGCAGGTCTGGGGCCCGCGCATGGGCGCCAACGCGCCGAAGGCGCCGCCTGTCCCCGAGGTGCTGGCCGGCCGCACGATCACGCTCGAAGGCCAGGCGATCGAGGTGCGCGGCCTCGACAGTGCGCTGCCGCACCGCAGCTACCTGTGGATCCCGTCGATCCGCACGATCGCCGGCGGCGTCAACGTGTTCGCCGGCCTGCACGCCTGGACGGCGGACACGCAGACCGCCGCCGAGCGTGCCGAATGGCGCCGCACGCTGGATGCGATGGCGGCGCTGCAGCCGGCCGTCGTCGTCCCCGGCCATTCGTTGCCCGGCCAGCCACAGGACGCATCGCAGATCGCCGCGACCGGCGCCTACCTGGAGCGCTTCGAGAGCGAACTGGCGAAGGCGCCGAACGGCGCCGCGCTGATCGACACGATGAAGGCGGCCTACCCGGCGGCCGGCCTGATGCCGGCGCTGGAGATCGGCGCCAAGGTCAACAAGGGTGAGATGGCCTGGTGACTCGGGGGGCGGCGCGCCGCGCCAGCGCGCGGCTCGCCGCACCGAGCGCGAGCGCACCGGCGAGCAGCGCTGCCGCCACGCCGAAGGTGACCCGCATCCCGGTACTCACGTCCTCCGGGGCCGCCGATGCGACATCGCTCGCGGCGGATGCGAGGGCAAACACCGCGCCCATGACGGACGCCCCGGTGACCAGCCCCAGGTTGCGCGACAGGCTGAGCAAGCCGGAGACGACGCCGCGCCGGTCCGCGGGCACGTCGGCCATCACCGCGGTGTTGTTGGCGGTCTGGAACAGCGCATAGCCGATCGTGACCAGCACGATGGGGGCGATGTAGCCGGGAAGGCCGAGCGTCGCCGGCACCACGGACAGCAGGCAGGCCCCGGCCAGCATGCCGGCGAGCCCGACGACGGTCATTCGGGCGGCGCCGAAACGATCCGCCAGGCGACCGGCGGGCACGCCGGCCAGCGCCGCGGCCAGCGGCCCGGCCGACAGCGCGAGGCCGACCGTGGCCGCGTCCAGCCCGAGCGCGCGGGAGAGGTAGAACGGCCCGACCACCAGCGTCGCCATCATCACCGTCGAGACGAGCGCGCTCATCGCGAGGCTCGCGCTCAGCACGGGGTCGCGGAACATCGCGAGCCGGATCAACGGCGATGCCGCGCGCGTTTCGGTGCGCACGAACAGGACGAGGCCGAGGGCCGCCGCCGTCAGCAGCGCCGCGTTGACCGGCCCGAAACGCCCGCGGCCCACCGTCATCGCCAGCGCATAGGCCGCGAGCGTCAAGGCCAGCCACCAGGTTCCCGCCGCGTCGAAGCCGGCGCGAGCCGCCGTCGGCGCCCGGCGATCGAGCGGCAGCCAGCGCTGCGCGAGCAGGAAGCTCAGGATGCCCAGCGGTACGTTGACGAGAAAGAGCGCCTGCCAACCGGACCCGGCGATCAACATGCCGCCGAGCGACGGGCCGAGCGCGGTGCCGATGGCCGACATCGTGCCGAGCAGGCCCATCGCGCGGCCGGTCTGGTTCTTCGGCACGGTGTCGCCGACGAAGGCCATCGTGAGGGCCATCATCACGGCCGCCCCGAGACCCTGCGCCGCCCGGGCCGCGATCAGCAGCCCGAGCTGCGGCGCGAGCCCGCACGCGGCCGAGGCCAGCGTGAACAGCAGGATTCCGGCCAGCAGCAGCCGCCGGCGCCCGACGATGTCGCCGAGGCGGCCGACGCTGACGATCAGCGTGGTGATGGCCAGCAGGTACGCGAGCACGACCCACTGGACCTCCTGGAACGAGGCGCCGAACGCCTGCGCCAGCGTCGGCAGGCCCACGTTGGCGATGCTGGTGCCGAGCGACGACAGCAGCATCGACAGCGACAGGCTGGCGAGCACCCAGCGAACCGAAGCGGGCTGCGGCGCACCGCCGTCGGCCGCTCCGACCCGCCCTGCGAGAAATGTCTTCCACATGGTCTTCTGCTCCTGGCAACTCCCGAAACGGGACTGTCGGAAGCGTAGGCTCCTGCGAGACAGGGCGGAAGACGCAGCGTTTGCACTTCATCCGTGCATCCGACGCCACATCACGAGCCGGACGCGTGACCTGGACTTGTTATGGTCGGCACATGGCGACACCCGATCTCAACCTGCTGGTCACGCTGGATGTGCTGCTGGTCGAAGGCAGCGTGGCAGGCGCGGCACGGCGCCTGCGCCTCAGCCCGTCCGCGATGAGCCGGGCGCTGGCGCGGCTGCGCGAGGCGACCGGCGATCCGCTGCTCGTCCGCGCCGGTCGCGGCCTCGTTCCCACGCCGCGGGCGCTCGAGCTGCGCGAACGCGTCGGCCGGCTCGTGGAGGAGGGCGCGGCGGCGCTGCGCCCGGACCGCCAACTCGACCTCGACCGCCTCGTCCGCAGCTTCACGCTGCGGAGCCGCGAGGGCTTCGTCGAGACCTTCGGACCGGCGCTCATCGCCCGCGTCGCCGAGCAGGCGCCCGGCGTCCGGCTGCGTTTCGTGCACAAGCCGGACAAGGACAGCGCGCCGCTGCGGGAAGGCAGCGTCGACCTGGAAACCGGCGTGGTGAGCCGGGCCATGGGCCCGGAAGTCCGCACCCAGGCGCTGTTCCGGGACCGCTTCATCGCCGTCGTGCGGCCGGGGCACCCGCTGGGCCAGGGCGAGATCACGCCGTCGCGCTATGCGGCGGGCCGGCATGTCGCCGTCTCGCGGCGCGGGCTCGACAAGGGGCCGATCGACGAAGCGCTGGAACGGCTGGGGCTGGAACGGCGGATCGCCACGCTCGTCGAAGGCTTCTCGACCGCGCTGGCACTCGCCCGGGCCTCCGACCTGATCGCCACCGTCCCCGAACGGCACACCGAGGCGCTGCGCGCAGGGATGATGGCCTTTCCCCTGCCGTTCGCCACGCCGGAGCTGGCGATCTCGCTGTTCTGGCATCCGCGGCTCGATGCCGACCCGGCGCATCGCTGGCTGCGCGCCCTCGTTCGCGACGTCTGCGGCGCGGGCGGCACGGCGTGACCGGCCGCGCGGCTGAGCGCGCGGCGGCGCCGCCGTCACTTCTCGACGAAGGCGCGCTCGATGACGTAGTGGCCCGGGCGGTTCATGTTGCCTTCGGCCAGCCCGAACTTCTGCAGCGCCGAGCGCGTGTCGGCAAGCATTTCGGGGCTGCCGCAGAGCATGAAGCGATCGTGATCCCGATGGATTCCCGGCAGCCCGATGTCGTGGCACAGGCGCCCGGTCTCGATCAGCGCCGGGATGCGCCCGCGGTGCGGGAACGGCTCGCGCGTCACCGTCGGGTAGTAGACGAGCTGCCGGCCGATCTGTTCGCCCAGCAGGGGGTGTCGGGGCAGGTCGCGGCGGATCGCCTCGTCGTAGGCCAGTTCGCTGACCAGCCGGCAGCCGTGCACCAGCACGACCTTCTCGAACATCTCGTAGACCTCGGGCGAGCGGACGATGCCCATGAAAGGCGCGAGGCCGGTGCCGGTGGACAGCAGGTAGAGCGTCCGGCCGGGCAGCAGGTTCTGGAGCAGCAGCGTGCCGGAGGCCTTGCGCCCCACCAGCAGCGTGTCGCCGGGCCGGATGTGCTGCAGGCGCGACGTCAGCGGGCCGTCCGGGACCTTGATGCTGAGGAATTCCAGCGTCGGTTCGTATTCCGAGCTGGCCATGCTGTAGGCCCGCAGCAGCGGCCGGCCGTCGACGTTCAGGCCGATCATCGCGAACTGCCCGCTCTGGAAGCGGAACGAGGGCTCGCGCGTCGTCGTGAACGAGAACAGCCGGTCGGTCCAGTGGTGGACGGTGAGGACGGTGGCGTCGAACAGGGCAGGGGACAAGACAATTCCGGGCTGCGTGGCGTCTGCCAACGGACCCATCCATCATTCCCGCGGGCACGGGGGGCGTGCCATGACGCAGGTCAAGCAGGAAGGAATCCAGGACATGAAGGTATGCATCGTCGGAGCCGGTTCCATCGGCGGCTGGATCGGCGCGCGCCTCGCACTGGCGGGGCAGGCCGAGGTGCGCGCGCTGGCGCGCGGCGCCACGCTGGAGGCGCTGCGCCGGCACGGCTGGCGGCTGCGCAGCGGCGACCGGCTCGACGTCGCCCCCGCGCCGCCCGGCCATTTCAGCGATGACGCCGCGGCGCTCGGGGTGCAGGACCTGGTGATCGTCGCCGTCAAGGGCCCGGCGCTGTCGCAGCTCGCGCCGCGCCTCGCGCCGCTGCTGGCGCCGCACACGCGCGTGATGCCGGCGATGAACGGCGTGCCGTGGTGGTTCTGCCAGGCGCTGCCGGCGTTCGCGGACGAGCCGCTGCGCAGCGTCGACCCCGGCGGTGCGATCGCCGCGGCGATCCCGCGGCGGCAGGTGATCGGCTGCGTGGTGCATGCCAGCGCGTCCACGCCCGAGCCCGGGCTGGTCGACCACCGGATGGGCCGCGGGCTGATCGTCGGCGAGCCGGACGGCGGGCTCGGCGCGGAGGTCGAGCGCGTCGCCGGCCTGCTGAGGCATGCCGGTTTCGACGCCACGCATTCGGCCGACATCCGCGGCGACATCTGGTACAAGCTGTGGGGCAACCTGACGATGAACCCGGTGTCCGCGCTGACCGGCGCCACCATCGACCGGCTGCTCGCCGACCCGCTGGTGCGCGGGTTCTGTTCCGCCGCGATGCGCGAGGCGGCGGCGATCGGCGAACGCATCGGCTGCCCGGTGTCGCAGAGCCCGGAAGACCGTCACGCGGTGACGGCGAAGCTCGGCGCGTTCAAGACCTCGATGCTGCAGGACGCCGAGGCGGGCCGCCCGCTCGAGCTCGATGCGATCGTCGGCGCGGTGCGCGAGATCGGCGAGCGGCTCGGGGTGGCCACGCCGTCGATCGACGCGCTGCTCGGCCTCACGCGCCTGTTCGGCCGGGTGCGAGGGCTGGTGCCGCCCGGCTGACCGGCGCCTCGGCGCGACGCCGGCCTGCGGCCGGGCCGGGTAGCCGCGCTGCTCGATGTCGATGCGGTCCTCCTGCGCCGCCGCGCGCAGCGCCTTGAGGATCTGCGCCTCCAGCAGCGGCTTCAGCAGCCCGCCGACCAAAGGCGGCAGCGGCAGCCGCACCACCAGGTTGACGCGCGTGCCGGCAATCCCGCCGATCGTCTCCGGCACGAAGCGCGCGCTCAGCGTGGCACCGCGGTTGAAGCCTTCCACCGAGCGGTCGACGATGCTGCCGTCGGTGTCCACGTGGCGCTCGAACACGTCGCGCTGGCGGATCCCCAGCAGCCGCACCTCCTGCACGTAGCGCGCGCCGTCCGCGCGCTGCTCCAGCAGCTCGAAGCGCAGATTCGGGTGCACGCCGGCGCGGATGTGGTGCTCCAGGTCGGCGAACTGCGCCTGCACGACGGCGACGGGGGCGGCAATCCACTGCGGGTGGCGAACTTCGGCGTAGCGCGGCATGGTGATCCTCTGCGACGGGTCGGGGTCGGGAGGCATACGCAGGCGGCGGCATTTCGGATGCGCGGCGTGCGGGAGGGAGGCTCGCGGTGTCGCCACCTGTCGTCGCCCGTTTCGCCCCCGTGTCGCCCCCGTGTCGCCCCGTCTCGCTCGCGCTCCGCGTCAGTGCTTGTGTTCCGCGCCGGCCGGGTGCGCCGGGGCATCGCCCTTGTGCTCGGCGTCGCCGGCGCGCGCCTTCGGCGTCTGCACCACCACCTTCACCTCGGTCTTGCCGCCGCGCTCGAATTCGAGCGTCATCGGGAAGCTGTCGCCGTCCTTCAGCGGCTGCTTCAGGCCCATCAGCATGATGTGCAGGCCCTCGCCGGGGCGCATCTGCACGGTGGCGCCGGGCGCCAGCGGGATGTCCGGCAGCTCGCGCATCCGCATGACTCCGCCGGCGTCGACCGTCATCGAGTGCAGTTCGGCACGCTCGGCCGCCGGGGTCGACGCGCGCAACAGCCGGTCGGGCTGTGCGCCGGTGTTCTGCAGCCGGACGATGTAGGCGGCGCCGTTGGTGGCGGTGGCGGGCGTCGGCGTCGCGAAGGGGTGGGTGATCTCGATGTCGCCGGCGCGCCCGCCGTGGGCCTGGGCGAGCGTGGCGGCGGCGAGGGCAAGCGCGCCGAGGGCGGCGACGGCGGCGCGGCGGAACGGGGAACGGGTGCGGTGCGGATTCATGGCGTGCGGGTTCCGGTGAGGGTGGGGCGCGGGGGTCGATCGGGGCGGGGTGGGAGGGACGGGGCGGCGGTTCACAGATCGAACTTCAGCTCGGCGCTCAGGCTGCGCTGCGGGTAGGGGTGGAAGTTCCAGTAGGTGTCGTTGTTCAGGTTGTCGATGCCGACCGCGGCCGACCACTGGCGGTCGATGCGCCAGTGCACGCGAACGTCGGCGACGAGGAAGCGGCTGACGCCCTGGTAGGTGCTGCCGTTCACGTCGGCATTGTTCAGCGTGCGGAACTGCGGGCCGCTGTAGCGCAGCCCGAATGCGGCCGACCAGCGCTCGTCGAAACGCCAGCTCGCGAGCGCGCTGGCGCGCCAGCGCGGGATGTTCGGCTGCCACTTGCCCAGCGTGTCGCCGGGCGTGACGACGAAGCCGGCGTTCTCGACGATCATCGAATCGGCATAGGTCAGGCTGCCGGACAGGTCCAGCCCGCGGCGCCACACGTCTTCGCCGCGGTAGGCGAGTTCCAGGCCGCGGGTGCGGATGCGGCCGACGTTCTGCACCCGGCTGACGTTGCGGTTGGCGGTGGCGTCGAAGGTGGTCTGCGAATACAGCGCATCCTGCGTGGTCTCGGCGAACAGCGTCAGGCGCAGCAGCGTGGCCGCCCACTCCCGCTCGGCGCTCAGCTCGCCGGTCCATGAGCGTTCGGGGCGCAGGTTCGGGTCGTTGATGTACTGCGAGTTCGTGGTGGAGGTGGCGCCGTAGAGTTCGCCGACGGTCGGCATGCGCACCGCGCGGCCGGCCGAGGCTTTCAGCACCCAGTCCGGCGCCGCCTGGAACGACAGCGCGGCCTTCGGCGACAGGTGCGACTCGCGGCGCGCCGGATGGCTCAGCGTGTTCGACGCCGAGAAGCTCGTCGCGCCGTCGTCGGCCTGCCAGCGCTCGGCGCGCAGGCCGAGCACGGCACTCCAGCGCGGCGCGAAGGCCCAGCGCTCCTGCAGCCAGGCGCTGCTGAGCGTGGTGCGGCCGCGCACGTCGCTGGCGAGCGCGCCGGCCGGGTCGGCGAGCCAGTTCGCGGCGATCGTCGAGGTGCGGTAGCGCAGCGTGTAGCGGTCGTGCTGCAGGCCGCCGTCGACGACGTGTTCGCCGTCGGTTCCGGCCGGGCGCCAGGTGCCGCGCAGCGCGAGGTTCGTCCAGCCGGTGCCGCTGCCGTCGGCCAGCGTGCCCGCGCCGCCGGCGAGCGCGCCGGGCAGCGGGTTGGCCGCGGCGTTCTGGCGCTTGTCGTCCTCGCGGTAGTCGTAGCGGCTGGCGGCGGCTTCCCAGTCCCAGGTGCCCTGCGTGCGGCTCTTCAGCGTGAGGCCGTGCATCACGTGCGTCAGCGTCTCGCGCGTCGTCGCGAAGTCGCCGCCGCTCAGCGCCTGGCTGCCGGTGAAGCCGACGCCGTCGATCGAGACGGCGCCGCTGTAGACCGGCCGGCCGGCACCGTCGCGCAGGTAGCTCGTCGGCGTGTTGTCGGAGCGGTTGCGCCACACGCCGAGCACGTAGTGGGCGCGCAGCGTGGGCGTCAGGTCGAGGGCGAAGCGCGCCTTCAGCAGATCCTGCCGGCTGCGGTATTCGGTGCCGGTGCCGAGCACGTACCACGGGCTGTTGGCGTTGTTGGCCGCCAGCACCGCACCGGTCACCGGCGTGCCGCCGCTGTTCGGCGTGCCGCTGGAGACGAGGCGCGTCGCGAAGGTCAGCGGCTGGCCGTGGCTGTCGGCATGGCTCAGGTGCAGCCGCCAGGCGAAGGCGCCGCTGCGGTTGCCGACCGAGGCGCTGGTCTCCCAGGCGTCGAAGTCGCCGTCAGTGCCGTACAGATGGAACGGCTGGTGCGTGTAGCCCACCTTGGCGTGCGCCTCGAAGTCGCTCGGCATGCGCGTGGTGTAGTCGACCACCGCGCCGACGGAATTGCCCGGGTAGGCGGCGGAAAACGGGCCGTACATCACGTCGACGCGTTCGATCTCCTCCGGCGACACCAGCCCCCAGCGCGGCGGGAAGCTGAGCCCGCCGACGCCGTTGCCGAGGAAGTTGGACAGCAGGATGCCGTCCGCATAGACGGCCGAGCGCGCGCTGTTGCCGGTGCCGGAGGCGCGGCTGGACAGGATCGCGTGGTTGTAGTCGCCGATGTAGCGCTTGCGCACCAGCAGGCTGGGCAGGTACTTCAGCGCGTCCTCGCTGTCGCTGGCGTTGACGCTGCGCTCGAGCTGCTCGCGCGTCACGCCCTCCATCGTGGCGGGGATCTGCGTGGGCAGCGACGTGGGCTGCGTGCCGACGATCGTCACCACGCCGAGCGAGCGGACCGGCGTGCCGTCGGCGGCGTTGGCCGCGGTGACGATGTCGGTGGCGGTGGCGCCGTGGGCGCCGGCGTCGGCAGCCTGGGCCGCGGGGCTCAGCGACAGGGGCAGCGACGCGGCGAGTGCCAGGGCGGCCCCGCGGCGGGGGGTGCGGCGGGGATTGCGGCGCGCGGCGCGCGCGTGACGGCAGCGGCGCGATGGCGTGCCGGAAATGTCGAAAGGCATGGAATTCCGATCCTGAACGGGCCCGGCGCGACGGCGCGGGCCATGACACGGGCCGGCGCCGCGCCGACCCGCGCACGGGGCCGGCGCCGGGCGTCCGGCGGCGACGGGTTCAGGCGATCGAAGGCGGGCCGTGCTTGCGCCGTGCGGCCCAGTCGGCGACGGCGTCGGCGGTGGGAACGGCCCGGGGCGGATGGGGCGGTGGCGCCGCATACGGTGCGGCCCATGCGCCGGCCAGTGCGGGCGGATCGCCGCCGGCCAGCACCGGCAGCGCCGACAGCGCGCAGTGCTCCTTGCCGTGGTCCGACGACGCCTGCCCGGAACCCGGCGCGTCGTGCCCGTCGCCGCCCGGCGTCGCCAGCGGCACCAGCGACACGCCGTAGACCGTGCAGACCTCGACCAGCGACTTGCCCTGCACCTGCGCCGACGCATTCGCCAGCCAGGGCATCGCCGCCTTCAGCAGCAAGGCCGCGGCGAAGGCCCAGAGCGGCCAGCGGGCCTTGCGGGGCGAGTGTCGGATCCGTTTCACGGGGCGGATTCTGCCGCAGCGCCCGAGGCGGCCCGGCGACGCATCAGAACAGCGCCCGAACAACGCCCGAACTTGGCACGAACAACGCCCGAACAACGGCCGAACAACGCCCGATCAGCCGTCGCTCGGCGCGCGGCTGGCGTCGTTGTTGGCCGTCACCAGCTGCCGAAGCATGCGCATGAACTCGCCCCGCTCGGCCGGCGGCAGCGGTTCGAGGATGCGGTCCTGTGCGCGCAGCATGTCGGGCTCGATCGCGTCGAGCAGCGTGTCGCCTTCGGCGGTCAACCTCAGCAGGCGCACGCGGCGGTCGTCGGGCGAGGCGCTGCGCTGCATCAGCCCGCGCGACTCCAGCCGGTCGACCACGCCGGCGATGGTCGAGGTGTCCAGGCCAATCGAGCGCGCCATGCTGCGCTGGTCGACGCCCGGCGTGCGCCGCACCGCCTGCAGCGCCGCGTACTGCACCGGCGTGACGCCGTGCGCCTCGGTCTCCTGCAGAAAGATCGCGACGGCGATCTGCTGCAGGCGGCGGATGTAGTGGCCCGGGAGGGTGTCGAGATCGAGCGTCGCGGCGTCGGCGGCCGGGGTGGCGCGGGTGGCGGTCTTCATCGTGTCTCCGTGCGATCTTGGGGTTAACACTTATTTGATCGGGTCAGTCTATCACTACACTAATCATCAGTGTACTAATGATCAGTACACAAACTCTTAAGGAGACGACGATGACTGAATCGCAATCCAAGCTTCCGGTGCTGGTCGCTGGTGGTGGTATCGGCGGCCTCGCAGCCGCGCTGGCGCTGACGCGCCGTGGCCTGAAGGTGAAGGTGCTGGAACAGTCGCCGAAGCTCGGCGAGATCGGCGCCGGCATCCAGCTCGGGCCGAACGCGTTCGCCGCGTTCGACGCGCTGGGCATCGGCGAGAAGGCGCGCAGCCTCGCCGTCTACACCGACGAGATGGTGATGCACGACGCGCTCGACGAGACGCTGGTCGGCCGCATCCCCACCGGCGAGGCGTTCCGCCGGCGCTTCGGCAACCCCTACGCGGTGATCCACCGCGCCGACGTGCACCTGACGCTGCTCGAAGGCGCGATGGCATCCGACCGCATCCAGGTGCAGACCGGCACCACCGTTCAGCGCATCGACCAGGACGAGCACGGCGTCACCGTG
>JBGAMJ010000140.1:0-14645 GCA_044223035.1 Piscinibacter sp. | reverse complement strand
GCTGCAGCGTGACGCGCTCCAGGCGCAGTTCGCCGCGCGGCACCGGCACGCAGGCGCTGGCGGCAGCGCCTGCATCCTCGGGCGCCTGCTGCTGCAGCCGCTGCCAGGCGCCGCGCACCTCGATCAGCGATCTCCAGCCCGCCACCAGGTGCTCCACCGGCTGCAGCGCCCGCCCCAGCAGCACCGTGGCCGCCACCATGATGCCGGGCGAGGCATGCCCGGCGACCACCAGCCAGGCGCCCAGCGCCAGCATGCCGATCTGCACCAGTTGCCGCAGCGCGCGGCTGGCCGCCGCCAGCGTGGCCGAGGTGTCGGACAGGCGTTGCTGCGTGTGCAGCGCATCGCCGTGGGCGCGGCTCCAGGCGCCGACCGCGGTGTCCAGCATGCCCATGCCGACCAGCACCTCGGCATGCCGCGCCAGCGCCTCGATGCGCCGCGCCGCGCCGCGGCCGCTGTCGACGACGCGCTCGGTGTCGGCGCGCACCGCGCGCTCGGCGTACAGGCCGAGGCCGAACAGCGCCGCCGCCGAGCCCAGCGCGGCCAGCCCGAGCGCCGGGTGAAGCGCCGCGATCACCAGCAGGTAGACCGGCAGCCACGGCGCGTCGAACAGCGCCTGCACCGCCGGCCCGGCGAGGAAGCCGCGCAGCCGCGCGATGTCCTGCATCGCGCTGCGGTCCACGCGGCCGCGGCCGGTGGCGGCATCGGCCAGCGCCGCCGCCAGCGTGCGCGCCGACAGCGCCTCGTCGACCCAGCGGCCGGCGCGCGCCAGCAGCAGCGCCCGCACCCGGTCCATGCAGGTGCCCAGGGCCAGCGCGAGCAGCGCGATCAGCGTCAGCATCGCCAGCGTCTCCAGGCTGCGGCTGGTGAAAACGCGGTCGAACACCTCCAGCATGTACAGCGAGGGCACGACGAGCGCCAGGTTCAGCAGCAGCGAGGCCATCGCCGCCAGGACGACGCAGGGTCGGATGCGCGGCGCGAGCAGCCAGTTCATTCGGGTTTCTCCCAGGCGTTTCGATGGCCGCGAGCATCGGGGCGGCGGGCGGGGCGGCCCATCCCAACGCATAGGGGGACGCGCCCCCCTAGGAAACCGTGGGGTTGGCGGGGTGGCCCGGGGCCGGTGGCGTCGGCGCGGCAGTCGGCGCTGCGGCCGGCGCTGCGGTCGGCGCTGTGGTCGGCGCTGCGGTCAGAGCGACCGTCAGCGAGACGCTGCGTGCGGCACCCAGCGCAGCAGGGTCGCCAGCATCACGTCGCCGTCGATCGGCTTGGCGATGTGGTCGTTCATGCCGGCTTCGAGTGCGCGTTCGCGGTCGCCGGGCCGGGCGTTGGCCGTCAGCGCGATGACCGGCAGATCGCGCCAGCGCGCTTCGGAACGGATCGCGCGGGTGGCCGCATAGCCGTCCATCACCGGCATCTGGCAGTCCATCAGTACGGCGTCGCAGGCGCGTTCGCGCAGGGCGGCGAGCGCCTCCACGCCGTCGCCGGCGAGCCGCACCTGCGCGCCGGCGTCCGTCAGCAGCTCGAGCGCCAGCTCGCGGTTGATCGGGTTGTCCTCCACCAGCAGGATCCGCAGCCCGGCGAGCGGGAGCGGCAGGCTCTCGGCAGACGGCGGGCCGCCGCCCGGCGCCGTCACCGCACCGGCCACCGGCGCCTCGCCGGCGGCACGCCGCAGCGCGGCGCCGCAGGCCGCATGCAGAGCGCCCAAGGTCACCGGCCGGGCCAGCAGCGGCACGCCCGCCAGGCCGGCGGCGGCGAGGCGGCGCTCGATCTCGTCGCGCGCGCCGGCATGCGACAGCACGAAGGCAGGGGCGGCGGCAGCCTCGGCCGCCGTGACGCCCACCGGCGCATCGGCGAACAAGGCGGCCAGTTCGCGCGTGCACTCGACGCCGTCCATCCCGCCGTCCATCCCCGGCAGCTCGGACGCGATCAGCAGCAGCGCCGGCCGCTCGTCCGCGGGTGCCATCGCCACGCGGCGCATCGCGTCCCAGCCATCGGCCACGGATTCGGCATCCACGCCGAGCCGGCCGAGCAAGGTGCACAGCAGCCGCGCGGCGATCGGATGGGCCTCGACCACCAGGGCACGCCAGGGCGGGTCGTCCGGCGCGCGCAGGCGAGGCGGCGGATCGGCGGCCCCGGGCACGCGGTCGAGCCGGAGTTCGACGCTGAACCGGCTGCCGCGCCCCGGCGTGCTCTGCAGGTCGATCGTGCCGCCCATCAACGCGACCAGGCGCTGGCAGATCGCGAGGCCCAGGCCGGTGCCGCCGAAGCGGCGCGCGGCCGAACCGTCGGCCTGCACGAAGGGCTCGAACAGCCGCCGCGATTGCGCCTCGTCGATGCCGATGCCGGTGTCGGCGACGAAGAAGCGCAGGGCGATGGTGGAGGCGTCCGCCGGATCGGCGGCCCCGGGCGCCGCGGGCGCATCACAGGCCTCGACGCCGACGATCACCTCGCCGCGCTCGGTGAACTTGACCGCGTTGCCGGCCAGCTTGACCAGCACCTCGCCCAGGCGCTGCGCATCGCCGACCAGCACCGCCGGCAGGTCGGCGGGCTCGTCGAACAGCAGCTCGATCCCCTTGGCCTGGGCATCGCCGCCGACCAGCGCGGCCACCGTGTCGAACAGCTCGTGCAGCTCGAACAGCCGCAGGTCGAGCGACAGCATCGAGGCCTCGATGCGCGTGAACTCGAACAAGTCGTCGACGAGCTGCATCAGCAGCGTCGCCGAGCGCTCCACCCGCTCGACGTAGTGGCGCTGGCGCGGCTCCAGGCCGCTCTTCAGCGCCAGCCGCGACATGCCGAGGATCGCGTTCATCGGCGTGCGGATCTCGTGGCTCATGTTGGCGAGGAAGACGTCCTTCGCGCGGTTGGCCGCCTCCGCCTGTTGCAGCGCGGCCGCCAGCGCGTCGTCGACGCGGCGGCGTTCGGTCACGTCCTCGCACAGGTAGATCGTGCCCGCCTCCTCGCCCGGCCGCCCGGGCACGGCGCGCGCGCGCAGCCGGCAGATGAACAGGCTGCCATCGCGGCGGCACAGTTGGCGCTCGATGTCGATCGCCTCGCCGCGCAGCAGCGGCCCATCGACCACGGCGCGCGCCGCCTCGTAGTCGGCCCGTCGGGGCCACAGGCAGCTCGTGGGCTGGCCGCTCATCGTGCCGGGCGCCCAGCCGAACATCGCCTCGAAGCTCGGGTTGCAGTGCACGAAGAAACGCGCCGTGGGCCGCATGCGGGCGTAGGCGATGCCGATCAGCGCGGTGTCGAGCGTGGCCCGGTATTCGGCCTGAACCTGCTCGTCGCGCGTCACGTCGAGCAGGTGGATCGCCTGGCAGCGCCGGCCCGAGCGGCCGCGGAAGACCGACGCGCCAAGCCGCACGCGCAGCGCCTGACCGTCGCGGTGCCGCAACACCGCGGCGTCGACGACGAGCGGGCGGCCGTCGGCGCGGGTGGCGGCCAGGCGGTCGGAGACAGCCGGATCGACCCACAGGCCGATCGCATCGAAGGGTCGGTCGCGCAACGACTCGGGCGCGTGCCCGGTCAGGCGCTCGAAGGCCGGGTTGGCCAGGAGCACGCGGCCGCTCGCCGCGTCCAGCAGCAGGACGGCGTCGTGCCCGTCCGCGCACAGCGCGGCGGCGAACGCCCAGTCGTCCTCCGCCGGCTCGGGTCGACCGGGATCGTCCGCGAACGGCATTTCGTCCATCACCGCCGAATTGTGTGGCGAAAGACACGGCGGCGGCAGCCGTACTCCCCCGGGCGGCACGAAAACCGCGGCGGGCCGGAGGGCGGGCCGTGCCCGCGGCCCCGCGCGCCCCGCCGGGCGGCGCCCCTACTCTTCCTGCACCGCGTAGGCCGGTGCGGCGCCGGCGCGCGAGCGAATGAACGTGCCGATGATCTGCCAGGCCACGAACACGCCGATCAGGCCGAGCAGGGTGGCGCTGATCGGGCGGGTGAAGAACACGCCGAAGCTGCCGCGGCTGATCAGCATCGCGCGGCGGAAGTTCTCCTCGAACATCGGCCCCAGGATGAAGCCCAGCATCAGCGGCGCCGCGTCCAGGTCCAGCCGCATGAACAGGTAGCCGGCCAGGCCGAAGGCCGCGGTGGTGAACACGTCATCGAGGTTGTTGTTGACGCTGAAGGTGCCGATGCAGCAGAAGAACAGGATCGACGGGAACAGCACGCTGTACGGGATCTTGAACACCGACAGCCAGTAGCGCACCAGCGGCACGTTGAGCACCAGCAGGAAGCAGTTGCCGACCCACATGCTGGCCACCAGGCCCCAGAACAGGTCGGGGTGGCCGGCGATCATGTTGGGCCCGGGCTGGATGCCCTTGATGATGAACGCGGCCATCATCAGCGCCATCACCGCGTTCTCCGGAATGCCGATGCTCATCAGCGGGATGAAGCTGGTGCGCGCGGCGGCTTCGTCGGCAGCCGCCTGCCCGGCCACGCCCTCGATGGCGCCGGAGCCGATCTCGTGCCGGTACTTGCTGACCTTCTTGTCGACGGCGTAGGCGGCGAACTGCGCGATCACCGGCCCGCCGCCGGGCAGGATGCCCAGGATCGAGCCGATCACGCTGCCGCGCAGCGCGCTCGGGATGATGCGCTTGAACTCCGGCCAGGTGGGCATCAGGTGGATCTTGCCGTTGAACGGCGTGCGCTGGTTCTTGCTGTCCAGGTTCTTGCTGATCTCGGCAATGCCGAAGCAGCCGAGCGCGATGCTGACCAGGCCGACACCGTCGGAAAGCATCGCGATGTCCATCGTGAAGCGTTGCGTGCCGCTGTTCACGTCGGTGCCGATCTGGCCGAGCAGCAGGCCGATCAGGCACATCGCCATGCCGTTCAGCAGGCTGCCTGTGGTGACGAAGCTGACGCAGACGAATCCGACCAGCATCAGCGCGCAGTAGTCCGACGGGCCGAACATCAGCGCCACTTCGGCCAGGCCGGGTGCCAGCCACGACAGCACCACGATCGCCACCGTGCCGCCGATGAAGCTCGACACGCCGGCCGTGAACAGCGCCAGCCCGGTCTTGCCCTTGAGCGTCATCTGGTAGCCGTCGATGCAGGCCACGATGCTGCTGGCATGCGGGATCTTCATCGTGATGGCACTGACGCTGTCGCCATACTGGGCGCCGTAGTAGATGCCCGACAGCATGATGAGCGCGCCGCCGGTCGGGATGGAGTAGGTCAGCGGCAGCAGCAGGCTGATCGTGGCCAGCGGGCCGAGGCCCGGCAGCAGGCCCACCAGCGTGCCCACCGTGCAGCCGATGGCGCAGAACAGCAGGTTCTGCAGCGTGAGCGCGTGCTCGAAACCGAACGCGAGGTTGTGCAGGGCGTCCATCAGAAGAGCGGCAGGCTGAGGCCGAGCAGTTGCTGGAAGGCGAATGCCACGGCGATCAGCCCGGCCGCGATCTTCAGGTTGCGCGGCACCGAATAGCGCGTCGAACCGGCGAAGGCCGAGGTGAAGACCATGAAGGCGATGCCGGCCGCCATGTCCAGGAAGTGCGACACCAGCGCGAAGCCGCACAGGCTGAGCATCACCAGCCCGATGTTCTTGTAATTGATCTCCAGCGGCATGCGCTCCATGAAGCGGGAACGCACGATCGTGATCACCGCGATCACCAGCAGCAGGCTGCTGACGATCAGCGGGAACAGCCCGGGGCCGGCATGCGCGAAGTGCCCGATCGTGTAGCGGAAGGAGTTGAGTCCGAAGACGAGCGAGAAGGCGGCGAGGAACAGCCCTCGACAGAGATTGCGGTCGTTCATGTGCGTAACGTGGAGGCGGTGGCGGGCAGGTCGGCACGGCGACGCGGATGCCAGGCCGCAGTGCCGTCATCGCGGGCGCATCGGCATGCGCGCCTCGACGAACCCACTCTATGAACCGCGTCCGGGAGGCCTCCTTCGGTTTGTACCTACTACAGCCTCGCGACAGTTCAGCGCACGGTTTCCGGACAGCGGGCACCCGGGCGCTTGCGGGCGCACCGGCAGCGCTGCGGGCAGGGCGGCACGAGCGCGTTCACTTCCGCGTGGGGCCGGTCCGGCAGGGCAGCCGCCACGCAGGAACGCGCGTTCCGGATGCGCCGCATTGTTCCGCGCCGAACAACAGCCCGTTGGCCCGCAACGGGTTTATCGGCGGGGGTGGTCTGCCTACATTCAAGTCCATCGATGAGCCGCACACGCAGCACTCACCGAGGCCGAAGGGCCGGGCCGAAGCCCCCTCCCCGTCGACTTGTCGAAACCTGAATGAACCCAAGGACATTGCCATGAAGACCGCTCAACTGCTCGCCGCCGCCGCCATCGTTCTCGCCAGCGCTTCCGCGATGGCCGGTGACGTCAACACCGTTCCGACCCCCGGCACGCTGAGCCGCGCCACGGTGCAGGCCGACCTCGCCCAGGCCCGCGCGTCCGGCGAACTGGCGGCGCTGAACGCGAACCGCCGCGACATCTCCGAGGTGCCGGCCGCCACCGCGTCGGCCCAGGCCCGCAGCCGCGACGAAGTGCGTGCCGAAGCGCGCGCCGCCGCGCATCACCACGTCGTCGATCCCAGCTTCGTCGGCGGCTGATCGCCGGGCCGCGGCGCGGACACCACGACCGGGTCGTCCAGCCCGCGCCGGTACACCAGCATGCGGCCCCGATACGCGTCGAGCCCCGGCGCGGCGGGCCGCACGATCCGCTCCTCCCTCAGGCCGAAGCCCTGCGCCGCCATGTGGCGGTGGAAGGCCGGCCGGTTGCCGCGGTCGGGGTCGACGATCCACACCTCCGCCGCCGGCCTCGCATGGCGGCCGATGTACGCAGCCAGCGCGCCGCTCGCATCGCGCTCGTACAGCACGTCGCTGCCGATGATCAGGTCGTAGACGCCGCGCACGATGCGTGCGGCGCGCGGATGCTCGGTCGCGCCGTCGGCGAGCGTGCCAGCCGGCTCGGCGCTCCAGCGGCCGTGGCGGTACTTCATCGGCGCGAGCCGGTTCAGCCGCAGGTTGGCCTTCAGGAAGCGCGCGGCGAGCGGGTGGCAGTCGCTGGCCGTCACGTCGGCGCCGCGCCGGTGGCCGACCAGGCTCGCCAGCGCCAGCCCGCAGCCGATCTCGAGAATGCGTTCGCCGACGCGCACCGGCCTCAGCGCCAGCCGCGCCGCGAGCTGCGCGCCCGACGGCCACGGCAGCCCGAACAGCGGCCAGGCGGCCGACGAGATTCCGAGCCGAGCGGCCTCGCCCCGCGGGTCGGCGAACTGGCCACGGTCGAGCAGCGATCGGATCACGAGGTCGTCGACACCGGCCACCGCGATGCGCTCGAGCTTGAGTCGGTAGCCGGGCATCGGTCGGGCGGAGCCGGGTCAGGCTTCGGTTTGGCGGCAGAACGTGCAGTATGCGGGCCGGGCATCGCCTGGACGCCGGAAGGGACGGGCTGGTGCAAGGAAACGCTCAAGACCGGCCACCAGGCGACGAAGAAGCCTTGGCAGGAGGCATCGCGTGCACACGACCGCAGCTCACCCACGACTGAGGCAAGCCGGGCGCCGGCACGGCGCCCGCCTTGGCGCGTTGCGGGCGTCGCTGCTCTCGATGCCCACGCTGCTCGCCGCCGCTGCTGCCGCCGCAGGATCGGCAAGTGGCCGCGCGCTGGACGGCGCGACGATCTTCGACGCACCGGCAACACTGTGGGCGGCCGGCGTGGCGGCGCTGCGGGCCGCAGAGCCGGCCGCTCCCGCCGCACATCCCGCCGCCACGGCCGCCACCGCTCAGATCCCCTCCACCCCCACCACCCGCGCCGCGATCACGGCCGATGGCCGCGCCGCGAGCGGCGACGGCTCCCCGGAAAGGAACCCACGATGAAGGTACGGGACATCATGTCCACGCGGGTCGTCACGGTGGAGCTGGACGACCGCCTGGAGACCGTCAAGGAGATCTTCGACGCGATGACCTTCCATCACCTGCTGGTGATCGAGGACGGCACGCTGTACGGCGTGGTCTCGGACCGCGACCTGCTGCGTGCGCTCAGCCCCTACATCGGCAGCACGGTGGAGACGCCGCGCGACGCGGCCACGCTGAACAAGCGCGTGCACCAGGTGATGACGCGCAAGCCGATCACGCTGGCGCCCGACGCCGAACTGGCCGACGCGATCGCGCTGTTCCTCGCGCACCCGGTGTCGTGCCTGCCGGTGGTGGACGCGAAGAGGCGCCCGCTGGGCATCGTCAGCTGGCGCGACGTGGTGCGCGCGCTGGCACCGCTGGCGGCCTGACGCGCGCCCCCGACGCGGCGCGCGTCAAGCGCAGCGATACACCGTCGCCTGCCACGGCGACAGGCTCACCTGCCGCGCACCCGGTGCGGCAGTCGGGCCGGCGCCGTTGTCGAGCAGCAGCGGCCCCACGGCCAGCCCGGCCGGCAGCGCGTACTCCAGCGGCTCGTGGCCGAACAGCACCAGCACCAGGCAGCGTTCGGCGCCCAGCGTGCGCGTGTACGCGAAGACGCGCTCGTGCGCCGGGTCGACATCGTCGAACGTGCCGTGCACCAGCACCGGCAGCTCGCGCCGCAGCGCGATCAGCCGGCGGTGGTGGTGGAACACCGAGGTTTCGTCGTCAAGCTGCGACTCGGCGTTGATCTCGGCGTGGTTCGGGTTCACCGCCAGCCACGGCGTGCCGGTGGTGAAACCGCCGTGGGCTGCCGCGCTCCACTGCATCGGCGTGCGGGCGTGGTCGCGGCTGGTCTCGCGCAGGTGCGCCAGCAGTTCGTCCGCCGGCACCTGGCCGGTCTCGACCAGCGTGCGCCACAGGCCCTTGACCTCGACGTCGTCATACTGCCCGATGCGCTCGAACGGGTAGTTCGTCATGCCCAGCTCGTCGCCCTGGTAGAGGTAGGGCGTGCCGCGCTGCGTCAGCATCATCGTCGCCAGCGCCTTGGCCGACAGCGCGCGCCAGGCCGGGCTGTCGTCGCCGAAGTGGGAGACGGCGCGCGGGTTGTCGTGGTTGCACAGGAAGCTGGTGTTCCAGCCGTGCTCGCCGGCGGTGCGGTCGATCTTCGAGTAGACCGACTTCAGCTGCGGCACCGTCCAGCCGATCTTGCGCCAGTTGTCGCGGTCGATCCGCACGATGTCGAAGTGGAAGATCATGCTCAGCTCGCCGCGCCGCGCGTCGGTGAACAGCGGCGCCTGGTCGAAGCCGACGCCGAAGGCCTCGCCGACCGACATCGCGTCGTACGACGCCAGCACCTCGCGGCCCATCGCCTGCAGGTAGTCGTGGATGCGCGGTCCGTTGGCGTAGACGAACTCCGGGTGCGAGAGCTGCTCGGGCGCCAGGTCGGGCAGCCCGTCCTGCTTGGAGATGAACGGGATCACGTCCATCCGGAAGCCGGACACGCCCTTGTCGAGCCAGAAGCGCATCACGTCGAACACCTCGGCGCGGACCTTCGGGTTCTCCCAGTTCAGGTCGGGCTGCTTGGTGGCGAAGTAGTGCAGGTAGTACTGGCCGGTGGCGTCGTCGCGCTGCCAGGCCGAGCCGCCGAAGAACGACGGGTAGTTGTTCGGCGGCCCGCCGTCGGCCCGGCCATCGCGCCAGATGTAGTAGTCGCGGCAGGGGTTGTCGCGCGAGCTGCGGCTCTCGACGAACCAGCGGTGCTCATCGCTGCTGTGGTTGACGACCAGGTCGATCACCAGCCGGATGCCGCGCTCCTTCATGCCGGCGAGCATGCGGTCGAAGTCGTCCATCGTGCCGAACTCGGCCATCACGCGCCGGTAGTCGCGGATGTCGTAGCCGTTGTCGGCATTCGGGCTGTCGAAGTGCGGGCTCAGCCACACCACGTCGATGCCCAGCGTCTTCAGGTAGTCCAGCCGCGCGGTGATGCCGTTCAGGTCGCCGATGCCGTCGCCGTTCGAGTCGCTGAACGAGCGCGGATAGACCTGGTAGACCACCGCGTCCTTCCACCAGGCGGTGGGGCGGGTGGAAGGGGCGTCACTGTCCGGGGAACGGGGCATGGGCGGCTCCTGGGTCGGTTCCGGCTGGTTCCGGAAGCGGCGGGCAGTCTAGCCGCGTGTGCACCGGGGCGACACGGCGGCTAACGCCTAGTCGCACCGATCCGATCAGCCGGCACGCGCGCGCCGACCCGTGCGGCGAACAGCCGCTCACACCGTCAGCGGCGGCCGCTCGGCCAGCGGGATCGCCGGCGCGCCATCGCCGCCGTTGCGGCGCCAGCGTTCCGCGGCGAGCGCCAGGTTGTCACGCCAGGTGGCGTCGCCACTGGCCAGCAGTTCACCGGAATCCCAGGTGGCGAGCGAGACGGGCAGTTCGGCATGCGGCCGCTCGAAAGACAAGGTGCGCAAGCCCACCGCGGCCACCACCTCACCCATCCGACGCCACGGGGCCGCGCGGGGGCCGCTGTCGTCCCAGCTCCAGCGTCCGCCCTCGAACAGGACCAGGTCCACCGCCAGCCCGAACTGATGGAAGGACTCCCAGGGCCGCGCCTTCGTCACCACCGCGCCGGGCCGGGTGCGGCCCTGGGCGAACAGCCACTGCTGCCGTTCGGGCTGACGAAAGGCCTCGAAGACCCGGAACGGAATTCCCTCCGTGGCCAGGGTGGCGAGCGCGTTCACGACACGCTCGCGGAACTGCGGATGCAGGGCATCGAGTGCCTGTTCCCGGCGTTCGACGTCCAGGCCCGATGGCGACAACACCGGTACCGACGGCGCAGCGACAGGCGTGGCGACCACCGGACCCGGTACGTTGGCCGCCCGCACGAACGCCGACGACACGAAGCCGGAGGCGCCGCCGTGGGACACGTGCAGCCAGCCGTCGCTTCCGGGATCGATGACGACGCACGAGGCGCCGCGATTCAACACGGCGAGCACCGTGGAATCCCGGCGCGGCGCCGCGCGCAGGTTCAGGGCCGAGGCGGTCACTTCGACAAGCGTCGTGGGCATGGCGGTCACCCTTGCGCCGCGAGGCGTTGCGCCTGCGCGAGTTGGTTGGCGAACTCCGTCAGCGCCTTGCGTAGATCGGCCATGCCGGATTGCACCGCCGTCGCCGGCGCCTGCTTCTGCCCGAAGGCCTGCAGCGTGGTGCCCAGCGTCGCCTGATCCTGCTTCAGCGTGCCGGCCAGCTTATCCAGCCCCGTCAGCGCATTGGTGAAGGCCGTCTTGTTGTCCTCGGGGACCGCCGCATCGCGAATCTCGTCGAGTCGTGCCAGCGCATCCTTCAATTCGCCGTCCAGCGCTTTCACGTCGGCCTCGAGTTGCTTCGAATCGTCGTCGCCCGGCGATTTGGGATCGGCACCGTCCGTGCCCGATGCCTTGGCCTTCGCGTCCCGGGCGCCTTCGGCGCTGCGGCTGCCGAAGTAGAAGCCGATGACGGTCGTCAGCAGGGTGGCCACCGCCGTCAGCATCTGCTTCTGCATGTCCACGATGTCGGCGGGACGGCTGATCTCGACGCGAAAGAGCTTCAGCTGCGCGTTCACCGGCGGCGGCCCCTCGGAGCCGCGCGACTTGACGACAACCGCGAAGCCCTTGCTTTCGTAGCGCTTGACTTCTTCATCGACGCCCTTGGCCGGCGCCTCGACCTCCTCGACCGCTTTCTCGGATGGCCTGGGCCGCTCCGATGCCTGCTTCGCGGAATCGAAGAAACTGAGCCCGAAGACCGCGAACAGCACCATGATCCCGATCGCGAGCAGGGTTCGGATCGAACCCGACGGCAGGCCGAAGGCCTCGTCCTTGTTGGCCATGTTGAGCGCGCGGAACACCATCGCGATCAAGGTGAGCGCCGCGCCGAAGATCACCAGCAGGCCCACCAGCCAGAACGGGTTGCCGAGGTCGACATGCTTGTCGCCTGTCAGCAGCCAGACGAACAGAGCCAGCAGGACGACCAGCGTGGCCGCTCCTCCGACCGCGTAGTTCCGGTACTTCACTCGGTCGCTTTCGGTGGTCGCCATGCCTGTACTCCAGCCGGGGATGAAGGCTGGATAGTGAGTTCACGTTGTTCGGCGCGCATCCCCAAGTTGTCGGAGCATTGGGCGCAAACGTCCCCGGGCGGCGCTCCCCGGCGAAGCACAGGAGCGCGTGCCTGGCGGGTCGCTGCTCCGGCTGCTCAGCGGTCGCCGGCGCCTGAAGCCGTGGCACCGCGCAGGTAGATCGCCCAGTAGACGCCCGCCACCAGCACGCTGCCGCCGACCAGGTTGCCGGCGATCACCGGCAGCAGGTTGCGCAGCAGGTCGGCGGCGCCGAGCGGGGCGCCGAGCAGCATCGCGAGCGGTAAGAACATCAGGTTGGCGATCGAGTGCTCGTGGCCGAGCGCGACGAAGGCGGTGACCGGGAACACGATCGCGACCGCCTTGTCGGTGACGCTGCGGCCGGCCATCGCCATCCACACCGCCATGCAGACCAGCACGTTGCACAGCACGCCGCGGAAGAACGCCTCGCCGGCCGGCAACTGCGCCTTGGCGGTCGCGATGCGGATCACCGCCTGGCCGACCTCGCCATGGTTCAGCGCCCCATGCCCGGCCAGCCACGCCAGCACCGCGACACCGGCGGCACCGACCGCGTTGGCGAGGCAGACCACTGCCCAGTGGCGCAGCAGCTCGAGCGTGCCGATGCGCCCGCCGGCCCAGGCCATCGCGAGCAGGTTGTTGCCGGTGAACAGTTCCGCTCCGGCAACCGACACCAGGATCAGCCCGAGCGAGAACGCGAGCCCGCCGAGCAGCCGCGACGCCGCGAAGCCGAGGCCGGCGTCGCTCGCCACGAGCGTGAACATCAGCCCGCCGAGCCCGATGAAGGCGCCGGCCAGCACGCCGAGCAGCGCCAGCGTGGCCAGCGGCAGGCGCGCCTTGGTGACGCCGACGTCGCTGACGCGCGCGGCGATCTCGCGGGGCGAGTAGGCATCCAGGCCGAAGAGTTCGGGCATCGGTGGGCTCGTGGTGAATCGCGCTCGGGCTGGCGCGGAAGTATCGGCGACGAGGCTGCGCCGCCAGGCCGCCACGCCCCGGCAGCTCAGGGGTGGGCGATCGATTCGCGCAGGCGGCGCGCCAGATCCAGCAGCGGTTCGCGCAGCCGCTCCACCACGTCCGCCGGCTCGGCATCACCCGCGACGCTCATGTTCAGCGCGTACACCGGGTGGCCGGCCACGACCACGGGTGCCGCAAGCGCCACCACCTCCGGCTGCCACGATGCCCAGCAGAAGCCCTGCCGGCGCACGCTGTCGACGGCCGCCTCGATCTCGCGCGCCAATTCGGGCCCGCCGGAACTGCGGCGCCGGCAAAAGCGCTCGACCCGGCGGCGCCGCTCGTCGTCGGCAGCGGCCGACAGCCAGGCGCGGCCGAGCGAGGTCAGCTCCATCGGCACGCGCTGGCCGGCCACCACGTTGCGCCACGACACGCGCCGGCTGTAGCGCACCGACTCCAGGTAGACCATCTCGTCGCGATCGGCGACGGCCAGGCCGACGTTGATCTTGCGCTCCTCGGCCTCGCTGCGCATCAACGGGCCGGCGATCTGCAGCACCGGCGAGCCCGTGCGCATCGCGTGGGCCAGGCTCAGCACCGGTGCCGCCAGCCGGTAGGCGCGGCGGTGGCGGTCGTGCTCGAGCATGCCGCTGTCGACCAGGGTCTGCGTCAGGCGGCTCACGGTGGCGCGCGACAGCCCGGTGCGCTCCGCCAGCTCGCCGTTGCCCAGCAGGTCGGCGCCCGGCCGGAAAGCGCGAAGGATCTCGATGCCGCGCTCCAGCGAGCGGTTCCGGTCGCCGCGCGGCGGCTGATCGCCCGGTTCCCCGCCCGGCGTTGCGAGGTGCATATCGGTGCCCATTCCGGCCCTCCGGCAGCCCGTCTCCATTTCCACCTGTTGGAATTGGATGGGTGCGAATCGCGAGTATGCGCCCTAAGCTTTCGGCATCGAAGGCCACGGGAATCCGCCCCTGCCTTCCGACCACCGGACACCGATCCGCACCCCTTGGAGACAAGCCATGCAGGCCCCCATCTGTTCCCGTTTGCGTTCCCGTTCGCGTTCCCGTTCGCGTTCCCGCTTCGCCCGGCTCGGCACGCTGATCGCCACCACCGTGCTGGCGGCCACGACGGCGCTCGCCGCGTTCCCCGACAAGCCGATCCGCCTGGTCGTGCCGTTCGCCCCCGGCGGCGGCACCGACCTGATCGCACGCACGCTGGGCGCCGGCATGTCGCAGGCGCTGGGGCAAACGGTGATCGTCGACAACAAGCCCGGGGCCGGCACGATCATCGGCACCGACGCGGTGGCCAAGAGCCCGGCAGACGGCTACACGCTGGTGATGGCGACATTCGCCCACGCGGTCAACCCGAGCCTGCAGCCCAGGTTGCCGTTCGACACCACGAAGGCGTTCGCACCCGTCATCCTCGTGGGCCGCGGGCCGAACGTGCTGGTGGTGCGGGCCGACAGCCCCTACAGGTCGGTGGCGGACCTGATCGCCGCGGCCAAGAGCAACCCGGGCAAGCTGACCTACGCCTCGCAAGGCAACGGCACCTCGGCCCACCTGGCGGGCGAGTTGTTCACCAACCTGGCCAAGGTGCAGATGACGCACGTGCCCTATCGCGGCGCGGGCCCGGCGATCACCGACCTGCTCGGCGGCCAGGTGGACGCGATCTTCGGCACCGCGGCGGCGGTGGCGACCTTCGTCGACAGCGGCAAGCTGCGCGCCCTCGGCGTGACCACGCCGAAGCGTTCACCGTCG
>JBGAMJ010000139.1:0-14626 GCA_044223035.1 Piscinibacter sp. | reverse complement strand
GAGGCGGCGCAGATCGACTGGCTGGCCGCGCACAAGACGCAGCGCCCGCACCGCGTGTTCCTCAAGCTCAACAGCGGCATGAACCGGCTCGGCTTCACGCCGGCCGACTACGGCCACGCCTGGCTGCGGCTGTCCGGGCTGACGCAGGTCGAGTCGATCACGCTGATGACGCACCTGGCGGATGCGGATGCCGATGCCGACGCGCCGCCCGGCGTCGCCCAGCAGCGCGCGGTGTTCGGTGCCGTCACGCGCGACCTGCCCGGCGAGCGCTCGCTGTCCAACAGCGCGGCGACGCTGCGCTTCGCGCCCGGCGACGCCGCGCTGCGCGGCGACTGGGTGCGCCCGGGCATCCTGCTGTACGGCTCGGCGCCCGACTTCCCGCGCCGCAGCGCCGCCGACTGGGGGCTGCAGCCGGCGATGACGCTGCGCAGCCGGCTGATCGGCACGCAGTCGCTGCAGCCGGGCGACGCCGTCGGCTACGGGCGCCACTTCACCGCCGACGCGCCGATGCGCATCGGCGTGGTCGCCTGCGGCTATGCGGACGGCTACCCGCGCCTTGCCCCCACCGGCACGCCGGTGCTGGTGGACGGCGTGCGCACGCGGCTGGTCGGCCGGGTGTCGATGGACATGCTGACGGTCGACCTGACGCCGTGCCCGCAGGCGGCGGTCGGCAGCGAGGTCACGCTGTGGGGCCGCGGGCCGGCCGGCACGACGCTGTCGATCGACGAGATCGCACACGCCGCGGGCACGATCGGCTACGAGCTGATGTGCGCGCTGGCGCTGCGCGTGCCGACGCGGGTGGCCTGATCACAGCGGGTTCGCGGGGCCGGGAATCCCACGCGCCCCGCGGACATCGCCGCCGCTCCATGATCGGCGTCCGCACCTCGCCATCCCGCGAGCCCGCACGGAGAGCCTCCCCCATGACCCGGACCCTCGTGGCCGCCGCCGCCGCCCTGCTCGTGATGCTCGCGCTCGACGCGCTGTGGCTCGGCGTGCTCGCGCTCGACCTGTACCGCACGCAGATCGGCGCGCTGATGCTGGACCAGCCGCGCTTCGGCGTGGCGGCGCTGTTCTATCTGTTCTACATCGCCGGCGTGGTGCTGTTCGCGGTGCTGCCGGCGCTGGAAGCCGGCCGCTGGACCCGCGCTGCCGCGCTCGGCGCCGCGCTCGGCTTCATCGCCTACATGACCTACGACCTGACCAACCTGGCCACGCTGCGCGGCTGGTCGACCATCGTCGTGCTGGCCGACCTGGCCTGGGGCGTCTTCATCACCGCGGTGACCGCGAGCGCCGGCTACGCGGCGGCGTCGCGTGTCGGGCGCTGAGCCCGCGCCGGGGCCTGTACGCCGCCACCCCATGCTGCCGCCGGACCCGCGTCTGCACATCCACGACGACGAAGTCGAGTTCGTCGCGATCCGTGCGCAGGGTGCCGGCGGGCAGAACGTCAACAAGGTGTCGAGCGCGGTGCAACTGCGTTTCGACATCGCCGCGTCGCGCCTGCCCGACGCGGTCAAGGCGCGCCTGCTCGAAGCGCGTGACCAGCGCGTCAGCGATGCCGGCGTGGTCGTCATCAAGGCGCAGCGGCACCGCAGCCAGGACATGAACCGCCAGGACGCACTGGAGCGCCTGAACCGCATGGTGGCCGACGCGGCCGACGTGCCGCTGGTGCGCCGGCCGACCCGGCCGACCCGCGCGTCTCAGCGGCGCCGGCTGGAGGGCAAGGCGCGGCGCGGCGACGTCAAGGCCGGTCGCTCGAAGCCGGAAGACTGAGCCGGACGATGCACCGACGCCCCGCCGCCCGCCGCCGGCCGGCGGCGGTCAGACCGCGGCGCGCCGGAACGTCGCCAGCAGCGCCGCCACGCCGACGAACAGCGCGCCGAAGGTCCGGTTCAGCGCCCGCATCTGGCGCGGCGTGCGCAGCAGCCGCAGCAGGCGCGCGGCCAGCACCATGTAGCCCGACATCACCACCAGGTCGGTCAGCGCGAGCGTGGCGGCGATCACCACGTACTGCATCGCCAGCGGCCGCGCCGGGTCGAGGAACTGCGGCACCACGGCGAGCAGGAACACCGTGCCCTTCGGGTTGACCGCGTTGACCATCCAGCCGCGCAGCAGCAGCGCCCGGCGCGTGACGACCGCTTCGCCTGCGCCCTCGCCGGTGGCGGCCAGCGGCTGCGCCGGCGCGCGCCACTGGCGGATGCCCAGCCACAGCAGGTAGGCCACGCCGAGCCACTTGACCGCCGCGAATGCGAGGCTGGAGGCCGCGATCAGCGCGCCGAGCCCGACGCCGACCACCAGCACCTGCGTCCAGATGCCGGCGACCAGGCCGAACACGATCGGCACGCCGCGGGCGAAGCCGTGGCTGAGGCCGGCGCTCATCGCGGCGACGGCGCCGGCGCCCGGTGACAGGCTGATCGCCCAGGCGGCGGCGAAGAAGGCGAACCAGACGGTGAGTTCCATGGTGGGCGGGCGAGCGGGTCGCGTGGGTCGGTGGTGGGGTGAACGGGGCCGGGGGCCGGGGACGACGTCAGCCGCCCGGCGCGGCAGCAGCCGCCGGCGTCTCCGCCAGTTCGGCGACGATGCGGCCGAGCCGGCGGATGTTGTCTTCGAGCCGGTCGGACCAGGGCTCGCCGTACTGCAGGCGGATGAAGTGGTCGTAGCGCTGGCTGCAGCTGAAGGTGGCGCCGGGCGCGAGTCCGATGTGCTCGGCGCGCGCGCGCTCGAACACGTGGCGCGAATCGACCTGCCGCGGCAGCTCGATCCACAACAGGAAGCCGCCCTGCGGCCGGCTCGCCTTGCAGCCGGGCGGAAAGTGCCGCGCCACCGCGTCGGCCATCTGCCGCGCCTGCCGGGCCAGCGCGGCGCGCAGGCGGCGGATGTGGTGGTCGTAGCCGCCGTCGCGCATGAACTCCGCCAGCACCTCCTGCTGCAGCGCACTGCCGGTGATCGAGGTGTGGAACTTCAGCGTCTGCGTGGTCGGGAAGTGCCGGCCCGGCGCGATCCAGCCGACGCGGTAGCCCGGCGCCACCGTCTTCGTCAGCGCCGAGCACAGGATCACGCGATCGCTGCGGTCGAAGCTCTTCAGCACGCTCGGCCGCTCGTCGCCGAAGTGCGTCTCGCCGTAGATGTCGGTCTCGATCAGCGTCAGCCCGCGTTCCTCGGCCAGCGCCACCAGCCGGCGGCGGTGTGCCGTCGGCATCAGGCTGCCCAGCGGGTTCTGGAAGTTCGGCATCACCACGCAGGCCCGGACGGCGCCGGGCTCGCGCGTCGCCAGGTCCAGCGCCTCGATCGAGATGCCTTCACGCGGGTGCGTCGGGATCTCCAGCGAGCGCATGCCCAGGCTGCGGATGATCTCCAGCACCATGAAATAGGTCGGCGATTCCAGCGCCACCGTGTCGCCGGCGCGCGCGGCCGAGCGCAGCGCGAGGTACATCGCCTCGGTGCCGCCGTTGGTGACGATGATCTCCTCCGGCCGCAGCGAGAGCCCGGCTGTCACCATGCGCCGCGCGATCTCGCGCCGCAGCGATTCGCTGCCGGTGACGGTGTAGCGCGACACGTACTCCGGGTGGCGCCGGTTCACGCTGGCTGTCAGCGCGCGCAGCCGGGCCTCGGGCAGCAGCGCGCGGGCCGGCGCGGGGCAGAACGACGGCGCCGCCAGCGGGTCGTCGGCACACAGCAGGAACTGGCGCGTGATGTCGTCGGCGCTCACCGGCCCGGGGCGGCCCATGCGCGGGTCGAGCTCCGGCTCGGGCAGCGGCGCGCGCCGCGGCGCGACGAAGTAGCCCGACTTCGGCCGCGCCTCCACCAGCGCGCGGTTCTCGAGCTGCCGGTAAGCCAGCGTCACCGTCGACGGGCTGACGCCGTGCTGGCGGCACAGCTGGCGCACCGACGGCAGCCGGTCGCCGCTGCGCAGGCTGCCGCCGGAGATCGCCGATTCCAGCGTCGCGGCCACGCGGTGGTGCAGCGGGGTGTCGGCCGGGGCGGCGGCGGGCCGTTCCAGCGATTCGGTGGGCGGGGCGGACATCGGGAAGATCCGGGCGGATGGGGATCGGCGGGGCGCTGGTGCGGCGGGCGGGCGAAGGTGGCGGGCGTCTGGCGGTGGGCGTCTGGCGGTGGGCGGGCGGTCGCGAAGAGGCCGTGCGCCGCGGTCGGGATTGTCGGCGCCGCGGGCCGACCATGACAGGCACAGATCACGTCGTCTTGTACCGGCACAGATTCTCCGGCAGCGATCTGTGCCGTTGTGGTTCGTGCCCGTCTGCACCTCGCGGCGGCGTGCCGATCGGCCAACACTGGCCTGCCTCGCCACCGGAGACCGTGATGCCCACCACCGAACCCTCGCCGACCCTGCACCTTCACCGCGGCCAGCTCCTGCGCTGGCATGCCGGCCACGCGGCCCGGCTGCGCGTGCTGGCCGGCCGCGCCTGGGTCACGCGCAGCGGCGATCCGCAAGACCACTTCCTCGCCGCCGGCGACAGCCTGCCGGTGCCGCGCGCCGGCGTCGCAGTGATCAGCGCGGAGGAGGCGCTCGACCTGTGTGTCGACGAATGCGCTCCTGCGCCGGCTACGGATGGGCCGTGGACGGTGGCGGGCGGGGCGCCTTGAGGACGCCGGCGTGCGCCGGCACCGCCCGCCGTGAACGGCATGGCAGGCCGATGCGCGGACCGGCACAGCCCGCCGCCGTGCCGGCTCAAGCCCGGCCCGCGCGCTCCGATATCGACGGGCAGGGCCCGCAACTCCGGGCTGTCTTTGCAGCAGGGTGTTTCGTCGCACGCCTGCCTGGCTTGCGGGTTCCAGATGAGCGCAGATCCGGTCGGTCTCACCTCGTGCATCGATGCACTGGCCGCGCCGTTGCTCGCGCTGCTGGCGCAGTCGAACCAGGGCTATGCGCTGTTCGACCAGACCGATACGTTGCGGCTCGCGAACGACACCTTCCGGTCGGCCATGGGCCTGCACGACGATGAATATCCCACCTGGGTCGACCTGATGCGCCTGGGGAACCGGCGCCAGACCGGAACCGTGGTCACCACCGACGATTTCGAGGTCTGGCTGGCATCGGCGCAATCGCGCCGGGGCAAGCAGCCGTACCGGACCATCGAGACGGTGCTGCACGACGGCCGCTGGGTGTTGATCACCGAGACCACGATGCCCGACGGCTGGATGCTGTGCTGCCTGACGGACGTGACGGAGCTGCGTTCGACCGGCCGCACCATCCGCCAGGCGCGCGACCGCGCCCTGCGCGCCGCCCTCAGCGACGAACTCACCGGGCTCAGCAACCGCCGCTACATGATGGACCGGCTGGCTCGCGCCCTCGGCCCGGGCTGGACCGGGCACGTGACCGTGGTGTTGCTGGACCTGGACCATTTCAAGAAGGTCAACGACAGCCACGGCCACGATGTCGGCGATCGGGTCTTGCGCCATTTCGCCGGCTTGCTGCAGGAAAACATCCGGCGCGACGACGCGGCCGGCCGACTGGGCGGAGAAGAATTCCTGCTGATCATGCCCACGATGCTGCCGCGGGCCGAAGAAGCGGCCGAACGCCTGCTGCAGGCCGTCCGCCAGAGCGTTCCCGTGGATTCCCTGCCGGAACTGCGCTACACCTGCTCGGCCGGCATCGCGACGGCGTATGCCGGCGAATCGGTGAAATCGCTGCTCAAGCGCGCAGACGACGCGCTCTACGCGGCCAAGCACGCCGGGCGCGACCGCTACCGGATCGCGCTGGGCGGCGGCACCGGCGTGGCCCCGACGTCGACCTGATCACGCCGTCGGCAAGCCCGTCGGCGAGGGGGCAGCCTGCGGAAAGGCGAGGCCGACCCGCAGGCCTCCCCCATCTCGCGCCTGAATCGCCAGCCGCATCCCGTGCAGCGCCGCGATGCGCCGCACGATCGACAGGCCGAGCCCGCTGCCGCCCTCCGCCTGGCCGTCGGGCCGGTAGAAGCGCTCGCCGAGCCGCTCGACCTGCTGCGGCGGCAGCACCGGGCCGTCGTTCTCGACCGACAGGCCGGCATGGCCGATGCGCAGCATCACCGTCGAGCCGGGCGGCGCGTAGCGCATCGCGTTGTCGACCAGGTTGCGCAGCAGCACCGTCAGCAGCGCTTCGTCGCCGAGGAACGCAGGCGTGTCGGGCGCTGGAGCCGGGCCGCCGCGCCAGCCTCCGTTCTCGTCGTCACCGCCGCTTCGGGCACCACTTTCGCCGACTCGGCATTCACGGCCGCGGCCGTCCCCACCGTCGCCTTCTCCACCGTCGCCTTCTCCACCGTCGCCTTCTCCACCGTCGCCTTCCCATTCGCAGGCCAGCTCCACGCCGCGCCGCTCGGCCAGTGCCAGGCAGTCGCTGGCGACGCGCTCGACGATCGGCACCCAGTCGATCGGCCGGTGCGCGAGCCCGGCGCCGCCGGCACCGGCGGCGTCCTCGACGCGCGACAGCGCCAGCAACTGCGCCACCAGCCGGTCCATGCGCTCGAAGCCGTCGTCGAGCCGGCGCTCGGCGTGCGCGCGCTCGCTGCCAGCGGCGGCGTGGCGCACCACGTCCCACTGCGCGCGCAGCACGGCCAGCGGCGTGCGCAGCTCGTGCGCGGCGTCGGCGGTGAAGTGGCGTTCGCGCGCGAGCGTCTGTTCGATGCGGCCGAACAGCCCGTTCATCGCCGCCACCATCGGCCGCAGTTCCGCCGGCACCGCCGCCTCGGGCAGCGGCGCCAGCTCGGCGGCGTCGCGGGCGCCGATGTCGCGCGCCAGTTCGCGCACCGGCAGCAGCGCGCGCCGCACCGCCCAGGCCATGCCGAGCAGCAGCACCGGCAGCATCCCCAGCCAGGGCAGGCCCTGGCTCGCGATCAGGTCGAACAGCAGTTCGTGCCGCTCGTGCACGCGCTGTCCGGCGGCCACGCGCCAGTCGCCCGCGGCCGCGGGCAGGTAGTACAGCCGCCAGGCGTTGCCGCCGATCTGCAGGTCGACGAAACCCGCGGCGTCCGGCCGGTACGGCAGCAGGATGCCCTCGCGGTCGGCCACGCGCACGCGGCCCTCGCGGTCCCACACGGCGATCGCCAGGTCGTCCTCGTCGGCTGCGCCCCCGGCGCCGGCCGGCAGACGGGCGATGCCGACCGGCGACACCGTGGCAGGCCCCGATGCCGCGGCCGCTGGCGGTGTCGACAGGTTCGGCCATGGCGTCACCAGCAGCGCGCTCACCTCGCGCGACAGGCGGATCAGCTCGGTGTCGAACAGCTCGTCCACCTCGTGGCGTGCGGTGCGCAGCGACAGTCCGGTCGCCAGCAGCCAGACCAGCGGCGCGCACACCAGCAGGTAGCGCAGCAGGCGGCGCTGCAGCGTCATGGCGGCAGCGCCCCACGGCCCGGGGAAGGGCTGCTGCCGGTGCTCTCCGAGCTGCCTTCGACACCGGTGCCGGCCGCAACGCCGGCGCCGGTCGTGTCGCCCGAGCCATCGGTGGCCGCAGCGCTGTCCGTTTCACCCGCGCCACCTGTGCCACCCGCGCCGCCTGCGCCAACCGCACCGCTGCCCGCACTGCCCGTCGCCGCCCCCAGCGCGTAGCCCACCCCGCGCAGCGTGCGCACCACGCTGCGGTCGAGCTTGCGCCGCAGGTGGTGCACGTGGACCTCCAGCGCGTTGCTCTCGACCGCGTCGTCCCACGGGTACAGCTTGTCTTGCAGATAGGAGCGCGAGAGCACGCGGTGCGGCTCGGCCATCAGCGCTTCCAGCAGTGCGATCTCGCGCGCGGTCAAGTCCACCGGCGTGCCGCGCCAGCGCACGCTGCGTGCGGCCGGGTCGTACTCCAGGTCGCCGTGCTGCCACAGCGCCTGCCCGCGGCCGCTGCTGCGCCGCAGCAAGGCGCGCAGGCGCGCGGCCAGTTCGTCGAGCGTGATCGGCTTGACCAGGTAGTCGTCGGCGCCGGCGTCGAGGCCGGCGATGCGGTCGGCCACGCCGTCGCGCGCGGTCAGCACCAGGATCGGCAATTGCGCGTGCTCGCCGCCGCGCCAGCGCGCGAGCCATTGCATGCCGTCGCCGCCGGGCAGGCCGAGGTCGAGCACGACGGCGTCGTACGGCGTGGCGGCGAGCGCCGCATCGGCGGAGCGGCCGTCGGTGAACCAGTCGACGCCGTGCTGGCGCTGGCGCAGGCCGTCGCGCAGCGCCTCGCCCAGCAGGGGGTCGTCCTCGACGATCAGGATGCGCACGTGGGGTTCCGGTGCCGCCGCCGGGTTCGTCGGCGGTGTCGCCGGATGATAGTGACGGCACCGTGACCGCGGCCCGGCCGGCGCTGCGGGTAACCCAAGGCCGTGTCCCGGGGCGCCGGCGCTATGCTGGTTCCGCACAAGACCGCCAGCCGGCGCGCATCCCGCGCGATCGTCCCGGCATCGCGGCCGCGCCAACGCGGGCCCCGTGCCCGCCACGAGGAGACAAGCCATGAACGCACCGGACACCGCCCTGCAACCGGCGGCCGCGGCCGCGCCGATCGAATGCATCGCGCAGGTCGTCGAAATGATCCATGCCCGCCTGGGCGCCGACGCGGCGCCCGAGGCGGCCGAATTCGCGCAGCAGTACTACCGCCAGGTGGCGCCGGAAGACCTGGTGGAGCGTCCGGTGGCCGATCTGTACGGCGCCGCGCTGTCGCACTGGCATTTCGCGCGCAGCTTCGCCGGCGGCCGGCCCAAGCTGCGGGCCTACAACCCGCGCGTCGAGGAGCACGGCTGGCAGTCCACGCACACGGTGATCGAGATCGTCAACGACGACATGCCGTTCCTGGTCGACTCGATCACGATGGAGGTCAACCGCCAGGGCCTGACGATGCACCTGATCATCCACCCGGTGATGCGCATCCGCCGCGATGCCGAGCACCGGATGGCCGCGATCGAGCAGGACCGGCAGGGCGACGGGGGCCGGCTCGAATCGCTGATCCACGTCGAGGTCGACCGCCGCACCGAGCCGGCGCAGCTCCAGGCGCTGCACGACGGGCTGCAACGCATCCTCGGCGACGTGCGCGCCGCGGTCGAAGACTGGCAGCCGATGCGCCAGCGCCTGTGCGCCGTGGCCGACGAACTGCAGCGCCATCCGCCGCATCCGGCCGCCACCGACGGCGACGCGCTGGCCGAGGACCTCGCCTTCCTGCGCTGGCTGGCCGACGACAACTTCACGCTGCTCGGCTACCGCGACTACGAGCTGGCGACCGACGCCGGCGCGGATGCGCTGCGCATCGTGCCCGGCTCGGGCCTGGGCATTCGCCGTGACCGGCCCGACTGCCCGCCGCCCACCTTCTCCGCCTCGTTCGCCGCGCTGCCGCCCGAGGTGCGCGCGCAGGCGCGGGTGCCGCGGCTGCTGACGCTGGCCAAGTCGACCTCGCGCGCCACCGTGCACCGCCCCGGCTATCTGGACTACCTCGGCATCCAGCGCTTCGACGCCGAGGGCCGCGTGGTCGGCGAATGCCGCTTCCTCGGGCTCTACACCTCGGCCGCGTACAACACCAACCCGGTCGACATCCCGCTGCTGCGGCGCAAGGTGGCGGCCGTCAGCGCGCAGGCCGGCTTCCTGCCGAACAGCCATGCGGCGAAGACGCTGCGCACCGTGCTCGAGCAGTACCCGCGCGACGAACTGCTGCAGATCAGCGTCGACGAGCTGTACACCACCGCGATGGGCATCCTGCGGCTGGGCGAGCGCCAGCGCACGCGGCTGTTCGTGCGGCGCGACGCCTTCGGCCGCTTCTACTCGTGCCTGATCTACGTGCCGCGCGAGAACTACCACACCGACCTGCGCGCGCGCATGCAGTCGATGCTGCTGCAGGCCTTCCAGGGCACCTCGTCCGAGTTCTCGGTGCAGTTCTCCGATTCGCCGATGGCGCGCGTGCTGATCGTCGTGCACACCCGGCCCGACGCGAAGCCGCAGTTCGACGTGGCCGAGCTGGAGCAGCGCATCGTCGGCATGGCCCGGCGCTGGGAAGACGAACTGAAGCAGGCGCTGGTCGAAGCGCACGGCGAGGAGCGCGGCAACGCGATGCTGATGCGCTACGCCGGCGGCTTCGCGGCCGGCTACCGCGAGGAGCACGCCGCCCGCGTGGCGGTGCACGACGTCGAGCAGATGGAGCGGCTGGACGGCCCCGAGGCGCTGGCGATGAGCCTGTACGTGCCGCTGGAGGCGCCGCCCGGCCGGCTGCGCTTCAAGCTGTTCCGCGCCGGGCAGCTCGCGCCGTTGTCGCAGAGCCTGCCGATGCTGGAGCACATGGGCGTCAAGGTGCTGGAGGAGCGGCCGTTCGAGGTGCGGCGCTCCGACGGCGCGGAGGTCTGGGTCGACGACTTCGGCATGAGCGTGCCGGGCCGCGACGAGATCGACGTCGAGCGCCTGCGCGGCCCGTTCCAGGACTGTTTTCTCGCCACCTGGCGCGGCCTGAACGAGAACGACGACTTCAATCGCCTGGTGATGCTGGCCGGGCTCGACTGGCGGCAGGTGACGATCCTGCGCGCCTACGCGCGCCACATGAAGCAGACCGCGTTCCCGTTCAGCCAGCCGTACATCGAGCAGGCGCTGGCGGCGCAGCCGGCGATCGCGGCGATGCTGGTCGAGCTGTTCGTCACCCGCTTCGATCCGCTCGCGCCCACCGAAGGGCGGGCGGCCCGCGAGGCCGCCTGCGTCGAGCGCATCACGCACGCGCTCGACGCGGTCTCGGCGATCGACGAGGACCGTATCCTGCGCCAGTACCTGGCGGTGATCCAGGCCACGCTGCGCACCAACTTCTTCCAGCGCACGCCCGGCGGCCAGCCGAAGCCGGTGCTGTCGTTCAAGTTCGATCCGAAGAAGGTGCCGGCGCTGCCCGAGCCGAAGCCGATGTTCGAGATCTACGTGCACTCGCCGCGCGTCGAGGGCGTGCACCTGCGCGGCGGCAAGGTGGCGCGCGGCGGGCTGCGCTGGTCCGACCGGATGGAGGACTACCGCACCGAGGTGCTGGGCCTGGTCAAGGCGCAGATGGTGAAGAACGCGGTGATCGTGCCGGTGGGCTCCAAGGGCGGCTTCGTGCTCAAGCGCGCGCCGGCGGCGAGCGACCGCGACGCCTTCATGAAGGAGGGCATCGCCTGCTACCAGGCCTACCTGCGCGGGCTGCTCGACCTGACCGACAACCTGGTCGGCGGCGCCGTCGTGCCGCCGGCCGACGTGGTGCGGCACGACCCGGACGACCCCTACCTCGTCGTCGCCGCCGACAAGGGCACGGCGACCTTCAGCGACATCGCCAACGGCGTGTCGGCCGAATACGGCTTCTGGCTCGGCGATGCCTTCGCCTCCGGCGGCTCGGCCGGCTACGACCACAAGAAGATGGGCATCACCGCGCGCGGCGCCTGGGAGTCGGTCAAGCGCCATTTCCGCAGCCTCGGGCACGACACCCAGACGCAGGACTTCACCGTCGTCGGCGTCGGCGACATGTCGGGCGACGTGTTCGGCAACGGCATGCTGCTGTCGCGCCACATCCGGCTGGTCGCCGCATTCGACCACCGGCATGTCTTCATCGACCCGAACCCCGATGCCGAGCGCAGCTTCGTCGAGCGCGAGCGGCTGTTCCAGCTCCCGCGCTCGTCCTGGGCCGACTACGACCTGTCGCTGGTGTCCGAAGGCGGCGGGGTGTTCCCGCGCAGCGCCAAGTCGATCGAGCTGTCGCCGCAGGCGCGCGCCGCGCTCGGCACCGATGCCGAACGGCTGACGCCGAACGAGCTGCTGCGCACGATCCTGATGGCGCCCGCCGACCTGTTCTACAACGGCGGCATCGGCACCTACGTGAAGGCGAGCGCCGAGACGCACGCGCAGGTCGGCGACCGCGCGAACGACCCGATCCGCGTCGATGCCACCGAGCTGCGCGTGAAGGTCGTTGCCGAGGGCGGCAACCTCGGCTGCACCCAGCGCGGGCGCATCGAGTTCGCGCTGCGCGGCGGGATGATCAACACCGATGCGATCGACAACTCGGCCGGCGTGGACTGCTCCGACCACGAGGTCAACATCAAGATCCTGCTGAATGCGGTGATCGCCGACGGCGAGCTGACGCTCAAGCAGCGCGACAAGCTGCTGGCCGAGATGACCGACGACGTGGCGCAGCTCGTGCTGCGCGACAACTACTTCCAGAACCAGGTGCTCGGCGTGGCCCGCGGGCGCGAGCTGGAACTGCTCGACGAGCAGGTGCGCTACATGCGCGCGCTGAAGGCGGCCGACCGGCTGAACCCGAAGATCGAGTTCCTGCCGCTCGACGACGTGGTGGCCGAGCGCCGCCAGGCCAGGACCGGGCTGACCACGCCCGAGCTGGCGGTGCTGCTGGCCTACAACAAGATGGAGCTGTTCGAGCACGTGCTGGCGTCCGACGTGCCGGAAGACGGCTTCATCGCCGCCACGCTCGAGCGCTACTTCCCGCGGCCGCTGCGCGAGCGCTTCCCGGAGGCGATCCGCCGCCATCCGCTGCGCCGCGAGATCATCGCCACGCACGTCGTCAACAGCATGGTCAATCGCGTCGGGCCGACTTTCGTGCACCGCCTGCAGGAAGAGACCGGCGCCGCCCCGGCCGACATCGTGCGCGCCTACCTGGGCGCGCGCGAGATCTTCGGCGTGGTGCCGCTGTGGCTGGAGAACGAGGCCCTCGACAACCGCATCGGCGTGCCGGCGCAGAACGCGATCGTGCTGGCCACGGTGCGGCTGCTGGTGCGCGGCACGGTGTGGATGCTGCAGCACCGCGAGGCGCTGCGCGACCTGCGCGCCACGATCGGCCGCTTCGAGCCCGGCGTGGCCGCGGTCGCCGCCGGCGTCGACGGCTGGCTCGCGCCGCACGAACGCGCCGCGCTCGATGCCGACGCCGCCCGCCTCGCCGCCGCCGGCGTGCCCGAGGCGCTGGCGCTGCGCGTGGCGCGGCTCGATGCGCTCTTCGCCGGGCTCGACATCGTCGAGGTGGCCGGCGAGACCGGCTACGAAGTCGGCACCGTGGCGGGCGTGTACTTCGGCGTCGGCGGACGGCTCGACCTGCACTGGCTGTCGCAGCAGATCGCCTCGATGCCCGCCGCCACGCACTGGCAGGGCCTGGCCCGGGTGGCGCTGCGCGACGACCTGTCGTCGCTTTCGCGTGGGCTGGCCGGCGCGGTGCTGCGCCTGAGCCCGCAGCTCAAGAGTTCGCAGGCGCTGATCCTGGCCTGGGAGGCACAGCGGCAGTTCCAGCTTCGCCGCTGCGACCAGTTGCTGGCCGACCTGAAGCCGACGCCGGCGCTCGACCTGGCGATGCTGTCGGTGCTGCTGCGGGAGTTCCGGGCGTTGACGTGAGCGGGGTGGGGCGGGCCGACTTCGCTCGATTGGGGCGCTTTATCGCCGTCGCCTATTTATTGCGACGGAATAATTGGGAATAAATCGCGTGACCTCTGCGCGCATCGCCTCGACGGACGGCGAGGCGCGCAGGCAGCTCTCGGCGGGAGGCGCGGGCGCCCCGCCGCTCAACCGCAGCCGACGATCCTGAACTCGACGCGGCGGTCCAGCGCGTCGACCGCGTTGTCGCTGCCCGAGCCGATGATGTTCTGGCGGAAGCCCATGCCCTCGGCCTTCAGCCGCGGCAGCAGCGGCGCGGCCTCGGCGCCGAGCTTCTGGCGGATCGCCTGGGCGCGCTGCACCGACAGCACCTCGTTCGTCTGCTCCGAGCCGGTGCGGCTGGTGTGGCCGACGATCGTCATGCAGGCCTTCGACGCGGTTGCTTCCTTGGCGATCTGGCGCAGCCACATCGGGTAGATGCCGCTGATCCGCGGGTCGGACCAGAAATCGGTGCGGCCCGGGTTGAACAGGAACTTGACGCCCAACTGGTTGTACGCGATGCCCATCGCGACCACCTTGCCGAAGGCCTGCTCCGCCTCGGCCATGCGGTTGAGCTTCACGTAGCTCAGGTACACGCCGTTCAGCACGCGCAGCTGCTCGCCGGCCGGCGTGGCCTGCACGGCGGTGTAGCGGCCCAGCGCGTCCTGGTAGCGCTCGGCGTTGTAGAGCGCGGTCGCCTCGGTCACCGCGGTGGCGGTGGTGATGCGCTCGAGGTAGACGGTGTCGCCGCGCTGGCCGGGCGGCGTGGCCGAGGTGCGGGCGTAGCCGTCGATCACCTTGTCCTTCACCATCACCGGGCTGTCTCGGTAGTAGGGCAGCGGCGTCAGGTCGAGCCCCGCGCCCTTGGACAGCGCGGACGCCTGGGCGGCGACGATGCCCGTCTTCAGGTCGGTCAGCGCGAGGTTGATGCGCCACACCGGGTCGGAGTTGTCGCGCGGGATGCGCGTCATCGTGCCGGTCAGCAGGTAGGTGGCCTTGGCCAGGTTGTCGGCGCGGAAGGGCAGCACCTCGAAGTTGTCGTACTTGGTGGCGAGCCGGTCGCTGACGCTCTTTTCGAGCGCCACGGTCGTCGCCGTCTGCTGGCCGCTGTCGGCCTCGAGCATCGGGTCGGCGACGATCTGCCGCTTGCCGAAGGGTGCCCGGCCGAGCTGCGCGGCCAGGCCGTCGGTGGCCGCGGCCACGGCCTGTTCGAACGGCAGTTCGTTCGGCACGACGACGCGTTTCGGCGGCTCCGCGCAGGCACTGACCAGCAGCGCCGCCAGCGCGCCGGCCAGCGCCAGCCAGCCGCGACGGGGCATCGAGAGCGAGTTCTTCT
>JBGAMJ010000138.1:0-14715 GCA_044223035.1 Piscinibacter sp. | reverse complement strand
TCATGGAAGGGCGCATCAGCGAGGAGCAGCTCCTGAACTTCCGCCAGGAAGTCGACGGCAAGGGCATCTCGAGCTACCCGCACCCGAAGCTGATGCCCGAGTTCTGGCAGTTCCCCACCGTCAGCATGGGCCTGGGCCCGCTGATGGCGATCTACCAGGCGCGCTTCCTGAAGTACCTGCACGCACGTGGCATCGCCAACACCGCCAACCGCAAGGTCTGGGTGTTCTGCGGCGACGGCGAGATGGACGAGCCCGAAAGCCTGGGCGCCATCGGCCTGGCGGCGCGCGAGAAGCTGGACAACCTGATCTTCGTCATCAACTGCAACCTGCAGCGCCTGGACGGTCCGGTGCGCGGCAACGGCAAGATCATCCAGGAGCTCGAAGGCGAGTTCCGCGGCGCCGGCTGGAACGTGCTCAAGCTCATCTGGGGCAGCAACTGGGACCCGCTGCTGGCGCGCGACAAGGACGGCGCGTTGCGCAAGCTGATGCTGGACACGCTGGACGGCGACTACCAGGCCTTCAAGGCCAATGACGGCGCCTTCGTGCGCAAGAACTTCTTCGGCCGCGACCCGCGCACGCTGGAGATGGTGGCCAAGATGAGCGACGACCAGGTCTGGGCGCTGCGCCGCGGCGGCCACGACGCGGCCAAGGTCTACGCCGCCTTCCACCGCGCCAACAGCCACACCGGCGAGCCCACCGTGCTGCTGGTGAAGACCGTCAAGGGCTACGGCATGGGCCGAGCCGGCGAAGGCAAGAACACCGCGCACCAGACCAAGAAGCTGACGGACGAGGACATCCGCTACTTCCGCGACCGCTTCAACATCCCCATCCCCGACAGCGAGCTGCCGAAGATCCCGTTCTACAAGCCGGCCGACGACACGCCGGAGATGCGCTACCTGCACGAGCGCCGGCAGGCGCTGGGCGGCTACCTGCCCAAGCGGCGCCCGAAGGCCGAAGAGAGCTTCACGATCCCGTCGATCGAGACCTTCAAGTCGGTCACCGAGCCCACCGCCGAAGGGCGCGAGATCAGCACCACCCAGGCCTACGTGCGCTTCCTGACGCAGCTGCTGCGCGACCCCGCGCTGGGGCCGCGCGTCGTGCCCATCCTGGTGGACGAGGCGCGCACCTTCGGCATGGAAGGCCTGTTCCGCCAGATCGGCATCTACAACCCCGAAGGGCAGAAGTACACCCCGGTCGACAAGGACCAGGTCATGTACTACCGCGAGGCGCAGAACGGCCAGATCCTGCAGGAAGGCATCAACGAGGCGGGGGGCATGGCGAGCTGGATCGCCGCGGCGACGTCGTACTCGACGAACAACCGCATCATGGTGCCGTTCTTCATCTACTACTCGATGTTCGGCTTCCAGCGCATCGGCGACCTGGCCTGGGCCGCCGGCGACATGCAGGCGCGCGGCTTCCTGCTGGGCGGCACGAGCGGCCGCACCACGCTGAACGGCGAAGGCCTCCAGCACGAGGACGGCCACAGCCACATCCTGGCCGGCACCATCCCCAACTGCGTGAGCTACGACCCCACCTTCGCGCACGAGGTCGCGGTGATCATCCACCATGGCCTCAAGCGCATGGTCGAGCGGCAGGAGAACGTCTTCTACTACCTGACGCTGCTCAACGAGAACTACCCGATGCCCGGCCTCAAGCCCGGCACCGAGGAGCACATCATCAAGGGCATGTACCTGCTGGAGGAAGGCCCGAAGAAGACGCCGCGCGTCAACCTGATGGGCAGCGGCACCATCCTGCGCGAGGTGCAGGCCGCGCGCGACCTGCTCGACGCCGACTGGGGCGTCAGCGCCAACGTCTGGAGCTGCCCCAGCTTCAACGAACTGGCGCGCGACGGCCAGGCCTGCGAGCGCCACAACATGCTGCAGCCGAACGCCGAGCCGCTGGTGCCCTTCGTGACCCAGCAGCTGGCCCCCCACGCCGGCCCGGTGGTGGCCGCCACCGACTACATGAAAAACTACGCCGAGCAGATCCGCGCCTTCGTGCCGCGCGGCCGGGCCTTCAAGGTGCTGGGCACCGACGGCTTCGGCCGCAGCGACTTCCGCGGCAAGCTGCGCGAGCACTTCGAGGTGAACCGCCACTACGTGGTCGTCGCCGCGCTGAAGGCGCTGGCCGAGGAAGGCTCGGTGCCGGTGTCCAAGGTGGGCGAGGCGGTCGCGAAGTACGGCCTCAACCCGGCGAAGATCAACCCGCTCTACGCCTGAACCACAACAAGACACCGGAGACAACGAACATGGCGTTGGTTGAAGTGAAGGTGCCCGACATCGGCGACTTCAAGGAAGTCGCGGTGATCGAGCTGCTGGTCAAGGCCGGCGACACGGTGAAGGCGGAACAGAGCCTCATCACGGTGGAAAGCGACAAGGCCTCGATGGAGATTCCCTCGTCGACCGCCGGCGTCGTGAAGGAACTCAAGGTCGCCCTCGGCGACAAGGTGGGCGAAGGCAGCGTGGTGCTGCTGCTCGAGGCCGAAGGCGCGGCCGCTGCCGCGGTGCCGGCCCCGGCACCCGCCGCTGCCGCGGCTCCGGCGGCAGCGCCGGTGGCCGCTCCGGTGCCGGCGGCAGCGCCGGCCGGCGGGCGCATCGAAGTCCTGGTGCCCGACATCGGCGACTTCGCCGAAGTCGCGGTCATCGAGGTCTTCGTCAAGCCGGGCGACACCGTCGCGGTGGAGCAGAGCCTCATCACGGTGGAGAGAGACAAGGCTTCGATGGAGATCCCGTCGTCGCACGCCGGCGTGGTCAGCGACGTGCTGGTGAAGCTGGGCGACAAGGTCAGCAAGGGCTCGGCCGTGGTCGTGCTGCAAGGGGCGGCCGTTGCTTCGGCGCCGGCAGCCGCGGCGGCGCCGGTGGTGGCACCGCCTCCGTCCGCTGCCGCACCGCTGACCGCGCCGCCGCCTTCGGTGGCCGCGGCACCGGCCGCGCCGGCAGCAGCTCCTGCAGCGGCGGCTGCCGCTGCGCCGGCCGCGGCCGCCGCGTCGCGCTCGGCACCCACCGCCGCGCTGCCGGCGCACGAGCCGACCGCGCCGAAGGGCAACCTGCCGCACGCGTCGCCGACGATCCGCAAGCTCGCCCGCGAGCTGGGCGTGCCGCTGGAGGAGGTCAAGGGCTCCGGTCCGAAGGGCCGCATCACCCAGGAAGACGTGCAGGGCTTCGTCAAGGGCGTGATGGCCGGCAGCGTGCAGACCAAGGCGCAGGCCGCCAAGGCACCGGCCGCGGCACCCGCCGCGGCAGGCGGCGCGTTCCCTGGGCTGCTGCCCTGGCCGCAGGTCGATTTCTCGAAGTTCGGCACCGTCGAGCGCAAGGACCTGTCGCGCATCAAGAAGATCAGCGGCGCGAACCTGCACCGCAACTGGGTCGTGATCCCGCACGTCACCAACCACGACGACGCGGACATCACCGAGCTCGAAGCCTTCCGCGTGCAGCTCAACAAGGAGAACGAGAAGAGCGGCATCAAGGTCACGATGCTCGCCTTCCTGATCAAGGCGGCGGTCGCGGCACTGAAGAAGTTCCCCGAGTTCAACGCCAGCCTCGACGGCGACCAGATCGTCCTGAAGAAGTACTTCCACGTCGGCTTCGCGGCCGACACGCCGAACGGGTTGGTGGTGCCGGTGATCAAGGACGCCGACAAGAAGGGCGTGCTCGCGATCAGCACCGAGATGAACGAACTGGCCAAGAAGGCGCGCGACGGCAAGCTCGGCCCGGCCGACATGAGCGGCGGCTGCTTCTCGATCAGTTCGCTGGGCGGTATCGGCGGGCGCTACTTCACGCCGATCATCAACGCGCCGGAAGTGTCGATCCTGGGCGTCTGCAAGAGCAGCACCGAGCCGCGCTGGGACGGCAAGGCCTTCGTGCCGCGCCTGATCCTGCCGCTGAGCCTGAGCTGGGACCATCGCGTGATCGACGGTGCGGCCGCGGCGCGATTCAACGCCTACTTCTGCCAGATCCTCGCCGACTTCCGCCGGGTCCTGCTCTGACGGCAGCGCCGGCATGACCACGGTGGTGGTGGTGCGCAAGGGGCGTCAGGTGGCGATTGCTGCCGACAGCCTGGTGACCTTCGGCGACACGCGCCTGGGTCACGGCTACGAGGCGAACGACAAGCTGTTCAAGGTCGGCGACTCGTGGATCGGCATGTCGGGCTCGACGGCGCACTTCCCGGTGCTCCGTCGGGCGCTCAGCCACCTGCCGCCCGACGAACTGAAGCTGAACTCCCGCGACGAGGTCTTCGACACCTTCCTGAAGCTTCACCCGAAGCTCAAGGAGAGCTTCTTCCTGAACACCAAGGAAGACGAGTCGGACCCGTACGAGAGCTCCCAGCTCACCGCGCTCATCGCCAACCCGTGCGGCATCTTCGGCGTGTATTCATACCGCGAGGTGTTCGAATTCGAGCGCTTCTGGGGCATCGGAACCGGCCGCGCGTTCGCGCTCGGCGCGATGTTCGCCGCCTGGGACCGCGTGAAGACGGCCCGTGAACTGGCCGAGACCGGCGTGCTCGCCGGCTGCGAATTCGACAAGAACTCCAACGGCCCGATCCGGGCCCATACCATCAAGCTCAAGGAGTAGACATGGCAGTGATCGATATCCAGGTGCCGGACATCGGCGACTTCAAGGACGTGGCGGTCATCGAGGTGCTGGTCAAGCCCGGCGACAGCGTCAAGGTCGAGCAGTCGCTGATCACGGTGGAGAGCGACAAGGCGTCGATGGAAATCCCGTCATCGGCCGCCGGCGTGGTGAAGGAACTGAAGATCAAGGTCGGCGACACGGTGAACATGGGATCGGTGATCCTGTCGCTGGACGCCGAAGGCGCCGCGGCGCCGGCCGCCGCACCCGCGGCCGCCGCCCCGGCTGCGGCTCCCGCCGCGGCACCCGCGCCTGCCGCGGCAGCCGCTCCGGCGCCGGTCGCCGGCAGCTATGCCGGCGGTGCCGACGTCGAATGCGACATGCTGGTGCTCGGCGCCGGCCCCGGTGGCTACTCCGCCGCGTTCCGCGCCGCCGACCTGGGGATGAAGACGGTGCTGGTGGAGCGCTTCGCGACGCTCGGCGGCGTCTGCCTGAACGTCGGCTGCATCCCCTCGAAGGCGCTGCTGCACGTGGCTGCGGTGATCGACGAGGTCAAGCACTTCGACCACATGGGCGTCACCTTCGCGCCGCCCGCGGTCGACCTGGCCAAGCTCAAGACGCACAAGGAAAAGGTCATCGGCAAGCTGACCGGCGGCCTCGCCGCGATGGCGAAGATGCGCAAGGTCACGGTGGTGCAGGGCACGGGTGAATTCCTCGACCCGTACCACCTGAGCGTGGCGCTCGCCAAGGGCGGCACCCAGACGATCAAGTTCAAGCAGGCGATCATCGCCGCCGGCTCCGAGGCCGTGAAGCTGCCCTTCCTGCCGAAGGACGACCCGCGCGTCGTCACCTCGACCGGCGCGCTCGAACTGCGCCAGAACCCGAAGCGCATGCTGATCGTCGGCGGCGGCATCATCGGCCTGGAAATGGGCACGGTGTACTCCACGCTCGGCGCCCGGCTGGACGTGGTCGAGATGCTCGACGGCCTGATGCAGGGCGCCGACCGCGACCTGGTCAAGGTCTGGCAGAAGATGAACGCGCCGCGCTTCGACAACATCCTGCTGAAGACCAAGACCGTCGGCGCCGAGGCCACGGCCGACGGCATCCTGGTCAAGTTCGAAGGTGAGGGCGCGCTGAAGGAACAGGTCTACGACCTGGTGCTGCAGGCGGTCGGCCGCGTGCCCAACGGCAAGAAAATCGGCGCCGACAAGGCCGGCGTGATCGTCGGCGACCGCGGCTTCATCCCGGTCGACGTGCAGATGCGCACCAACGTGCCGCACATCTTCGCGATCGGCGACATCGTCGGCCAGCCGATGCTGGCGCACAAGGCGGTGCACGAGGCGCACGTGGCAGCCGAGGTGGCGTCCGGCGACACGCATGCACGCTTCGATGCCCGCGTGATCCCGAGCGTGGCCTACACCGATCCGGAGGTGGCCTGGGTCGGCGTGACGGAGGACGAAGCCAAGGCCAAGGGCATGAAGGTGAAGAAGGGCCTGTTCCCGTGGAACGCGTCCGGCCGGGCGATCGCCAACGGCCGTGACGAGGGCTTCACGAAGCTGCTGTTCGACGAGGAGACGCACCGCATCGTCGGCGGCGGCATCGTCGGCACGCATGCCGGCGACATGATCGGCGAGGTGGCGCTCGCCATCGAGATGGGCGCCGACGCGGTGGACATCGGCAAGACCATCCACCCGCACCCGACGCTCGGCGAGTCGATCGGCCTGGCCGCGGAAGCCTTCGAAGGCGCCTGCACCGACCTGCCGCCGGTCAAGCGCTGATCCACCGGCCGGATCGGCGCCGTGCGGCGCGGGTCCGGCGCGGGTTCAACGATCGGCCGGCCGTCCGTCGGCCATCGGGTGATCGTGCGCTGACGCCAAACGGCGCTGCCCGGCCAAGAGCCGGGCAGCGCCGTTTTTTCGGTCAGGGCTCGGTTGCCGGCGTCTGGTTCAGGGCTTGGCCGCCGGCGCGGCCGGCACCGGCTTCACGAAGCGCTCGGCGCGCGCGTCCAGGTCGGCACGGTTGATGACCGGCACCTCGGCGACGATCACCGGGCAGCGCGTCGGCGCGTCGTCGCCGGCCGCCCACTGCGCCGCCTCGTCGGCATTGTTGCCGTCGGTACGGGCGATGCCGAGTTGCGCGGTGAGCTGGTTCAGCGCGGCCTGCGTGCGTACGTAGGCGGTGCTCAGGTCGTATTCGGCGTTCGCATAGGCGCGCCGCGCGGTGTAGAGCTCGTTCTCGGCGTTCAGCAGGTCCAGCAGGCTGCGCTGGCCGATGTCGAACTGCTGGCGGTAGGCGTCGCGCGCCTTTTCGATCGCCAGCGTGTTGCGGTCGAGGTACTGGATCTGCTCGACCAGCTTGCGCGTGTCGTTGTAGGCGATCAGCGTGGTCTGGCTCATGTCGCGGCAGGTCTTGTCGCGCAGGTCGCCGGCCTGCCCCATCAGGTTGACCTGCTGGCGCACGCGAGCCTGGTCGGCACCGCCGTTGTACAGGTTCCAGTTCAGCACGATCTCGGCCGTGCTGTCACGGGTCTGGTCACGTACGCCGTCGAAGTGGCGGCCGGCGCCGGTGCGTGCGCGCGCCTCGATGCGCGGCTGGTAGGCGGCCTCGCGCAGGCTGGCGGTCGAGCGGGCGGCGCGCAGGCTCTCGATCGCCGCGCTCACGCCGGGGCTGCGGCGCAGCGCGGTCGCGACCACCTCGGCCGCGCTGCCGGGCAGGTCGCGGTCGAGCGATTTCAGCGGCGGCATCTTTGCCGGCGGCGCCTCGCCGACGATGCGCTGGTAGCGCGCCACCACGTCGTGCAGGTTCGCCAGCTCGGTGCTCAGGTTCGACTCGGCCAGCGCATAGCGGGCGTTCGCCTGTTCCAGGTCGACGCCGCGGCCGACGCCGGCCTTGAAGCGGCTCTGGATCTGCAGCGAGGCGTACTTGTGCTGCACGTAGTTGTCTTCGGCCAGCTCGACCAGCCGGCGGAAGCGATGCACGTCGATGTAGGCGCGTGCCGCGTCGAGGGCGGTCTGCTCGGCCACGTCGAGGAACTCGAAGTAGCGCGACAGGCGTTCGTGGCCGGCGCGCTCGATGTCGCGCTGCGTGCCCATGCCGTCCCAAAGCAGTTGCGTCAGCGTCAGTGAGGCGCCGCGGCGATTCAGCGATTGCGATTCGGGCACGCGTGACGTGATGCGGTCACTGTCGTGGCCGACGCTCGCGTTCAGATCCAGCTTCGGGTAGTAGGCGGCGCGCGCGACGTCGGTGGCATCGACCGCCGCCCGATAGGCATGGAAGCGTGCGGTGACCTCGGGGTTCGCTTGCACCGCTTTCTCGATCGCCGAACGCAGCGGGTCGACCTCCTGGCCCCACGCAGTGTGGGCGATCAGCAGGGCGGCAACGGCGGCGATGGGGCGCAGGAGATGTCTCATGGGCAGTCGGATGGGTTTTGTTTTGATCGCCGCTGCTGCGGCCTGGGTGGATGGCCTGCGACCCGTTCTGGAGGGTGGGTCACTGGTGTTCGAGAGAGGTCGAATCATGGGTGGGTCGTGCGACGACGAATTCGCGGGGAGCGGTGATGCGTGCTTCCCGTCACATTTTCTGCATGAAAACGACAGCAATTGCAGAAATGTCATGACGGCAGTCCAACGAATTGGCAGATGTTCCGACCTCGCCATTCGCTCAAGTCTGCCGGTGGGGCGACGACAACACGTGATTGCAAGGCATCCCTACCGTGTCCTACGACGTCGCACTGCCGAACGTCACGGCCGCACCGGCGGTCACGCCGGGCGGTGCGTCGAGCCTCGCGCGGCATGTCGCCGTGCGTGCCGGGGCGTGGCTGCGTCGCTTGGCGCTGGTCCTCGCGGCGGCTCTGTCGCTCGTGTCGCTGCCGCCCTTCGCGTGGGATGCGGAGCGCATGCTCGCGGCGGCGCGCCGGCTGGAACCCGCCGCCCTCGCCGGGGCACGCGCGCTTCAGGCGACGCTCGCCGCCGTGGCGGCACAGGACGACGACGCCAGGCTCGACGCCGTCAACCAGTTCTTCAACCGCCGCATCGTGTTCCGCGACGACGCCGAGGTCTGGGGCGAGGTCGACCATTGGGCGAGCCCGCTCGAACTGTTGGGCAAGGGCGCCGGTGACTGCGAGGATTACGCGATCGCCAAATACTTCAGCCTGCTGGCTTCGGGCATTCCGGTCCAGAAGCTGCGTCTCGTGTACGTTCGCGCACAGCTCGGCGGGCCCGGCGGGCCGGTGCAGGCGCACATGGTGCTTGCCTACTACGCCTCCCCGCTGGCGGAACCGCTGATCCTGGACAACCTCATCACCGAGATCCGGCCGGCGCGGCGCCGTACCGATCTCGCGCCGGTTTTCAGCTTCAACAGCGAGGGCTTGTGGCAGGGCGTCGGACCGCAAGCCGCCGGCGACCCCACGGCCCGTTTGTCCCGCTGGCGCGACGTGCTTGGCAAGGCGCGCGCCGAGGGCTTCCAATAGATCACAAAAGCAAAGCAAGGGAGAGTTCATGTCATTGATCCGCCAGATCTGGTTGCTGCTCCTGGGCAGCATCCTTCTCGCGTTCGTTGCAGGCGTCGGCGTGACGACGTACTCGGCGCGCGACAGCCTGCAGACGCAGCTGCAGATGAAGAACAGCGACAACGCGCAGTCGCTGGCGCTGGCGCTGTCGCAGCAGCACGGCGAGCCCGAACTGATGAATCTCGTGATGTCGGCGCAGTTCGACACCGGCTTCTATCGCCAGATCCGCCTGACGGCAGCAGACGGCAGCCTGCGTTTCTCGCGCGAAGGCAATTCGAAGCCACGCAGTGCGCCGGCCTGGTTCGTCGCACTGCTGCCGATCGCCCCGCAGCCGGGGGTGGCGCAGGTGTCCGAGGGCTGGACGCCGCTCGGCACGCTGCAGGTCGTCAGCCACACGAGCTTCGCGCACGACGAGCTGTGGCGCGGCAGCCAGCGCTCGGCGCTGGCGCTGGCGGTCGTGGCCGTCGTGGCGATGCTGCTCGCGCGTGTTGTCGTGGCGCGCATCCGCGGCCCGCTCGACCAGGCCGTGATGCAGGCGCAGTCGCTCGTCAATGGCGAGTTCGTCACCGTGCCCGAGCCGCGCGTCAGCGAATTGCAGCGCCTGACGCGCGCGATGAACATGATGGTCGGGCGCCTGAAGCAGATCTTCGATGCCCAGGCGTCGCAGGTGGAGGCGCTGCGCCAGCAGGCGCATTCCGACCCGATGACCGGGCTGGCGAATCGCAAGCATTTCATGGCCCAGCTCGACGCCTTTCTGCAGCGCGAGGACGGCCCGAACGACGGCGGCCTGGTGCTGCTGCGCGTGCTCGACCTGGCCGGCGTCAACCGCAACCTCGGCCATGCGACGACCGATCGCCTGATCGGTGCCGTGGCGCAGGCGCTGCAGGCCTACACCGAGAACGTGGCCGGCTGCCACCTGGGGCGGCTGAACGGCTCCGACTTCGCGCTGTGCCTGCCGGTCGGCGGGCTGGCGCTGGAGACGGCGCAGGCGGTCGGCGATGCGCTGCGGGTGGTGCTGCCGGCGTTCGGCCCGGGCGTGGGCATCGCCGTCGGTGCGGTCGAGATGCAGCGCGGCCACACGATCAAGCCGGTGATGGCCGCTGCCGACGCGGCACTTGCCAGCGCGGAGAGCCATGGCGCGTTCGCGGTCGAACTCGGACGCTTGCCGGAGCCCGAAGTCGATGCCACGCCGCTCGGCGAGACCGCCTGGCGCCAGGGCATCGTGGACGCGATCGAGCAGGGTCGCACGCGGCTCGTCACCTTCCCGTTGATCGATGCGCGCCACCAGGTCGTGCATCTCGAATGCCCGTTGCGGCTGCAGATCGTTCCGGGGAGCGCCTACGAACCCGCCGCGCGCTGGCTGCCGTTGGCATTGCGTAGTCGATTGACCTCGGTGATCGACGACAGCGCGATCCAGCGAGCGCTGTCCGACATCGCACGCGATGGCCGCGCGCGCTGCATCAACGTGTCGACGGCGTCGCTGTTCGACAGCGGCTTCACTGCGCGCGTGCGCACGCTTCTGATGGCGATGCCGCAGCAGGCGCGCCAGCTCTGGCTGGAGGTGCCGGAACAGGCGGCGGTCGACCACTTCGCGCAGGTTCAGGATCTGGCTCGGCAGTTGCGGCCGGCCGGTGCGCGCGTCGGTCTCGAACACGCAGGCGAACGGCTGACTCGCATCGAGCAGCTCTTCGAGGCCGGTCTCGACTACGTCAAGCTCGACGCCTCGGTCGTTCGCGGCGTGGCCGGTGACGAAGGCCGCATCGCCTATCTGAAATCGGTGGTCGCGATGCTGCAGGCGCTGTCGATGAAGGCCTACGCCGAGGGTGTGGTACAGGCCGATGACGCCGATGCGCTGTGGGCGATCGGCATCGACGGCATCACCGGCACCTGGGCCAGCGAACGGCGCGCCGACCAGCTCGGCTGAGCGCTCAGCCGCCCATTGAGGCGGCGCGACGAGACTCCGCGATATGGCACGACGGATCATCGCGTCGTCGCCACGGCCGTTGCCGGGGCCACGGCAACCGCCGCAGCAGCGGCCGCCGCCGATTTCGCGACCACCACGGTCGCGGCTGCTGCTTCGGATGCCACCACAGCCGCCGTGACCGTCGGCGTGCGTCACGATGCGTTGTCCACCACCAGCTTGCCGCGCGTCAGCAGATCCTGGATCACCTGGTTGTCGTTGCCGAACGAGCCGACGAGATTGACACCCGTCAGCGTGATCGACTCGTTGACCTGGTTGGCCGCATAGCCGCTGCTGAATCCGCCGTCGGTGCTGATCTCGATCAGCGTGTTGCCGCCGGCGGTGCTGAAGTGCAGGTAGTTCGACAGGTTACCGGCGTTCTCGCCGACCAGCAGATCGCGCAGGTCGAGCTTGTCGCCCGACGACGAGTTGTCGAAGTCGGTGATCGTGTCGGTGGCCGGCGTGCCCTTGACGCCCTGATCGGCGAGCGACCAATGGAACACGTCGGAGCCTGTACCGCCGGTCAGCGAGTCGTTGCCAGTGCCGCCATCGAGCATGTCGTTCCCGGCTCCGCCGTTCAGCGTGTCGTTGCCGCGGCCGCCTTGCAGCACGTCGTTGCCGTTGTTGCCGTTCAGCGTGTCGTTGCCGTCGAGCCCCACGAGGCGGTCGCTTCCGGTGCTGCCGCTGAGCGTTTCAGCGTTGATCGTGCCGATGATGGCGTTGGTCGGCAGGTAGGTTGCCGCCACGCTGCTGACCGTTGTCGCCGTGTCGCCGTTGGCGGTCTCGGTCGATGTGGCGGTGACGCCGAGCACGATCGTGCCGACGAAGTCGGTCGGCGGCGTCAGCGTCAGGTTGGCCAGGTTCCAGTTGGAGCCGCCGGCCGCCAGGGCGGGAGCGTCTTCGTTGAAGACGATTGCGCTGGTGCTGCCCGCCACCGCGGTGAAGCTGTGGGTGCCGTCGGTAAGCGTGGCGCCGATCGGGATGGCGCTCAGCGTCAGCATATGCGTTTCCGATCCGTCGGCGCTGTCGCCGAAGGTCGCCAGGCCGGCGAGCGAAGCCAGCTTGGCGCTGGTGTTGATGGCTGCGTCGCCGATCGTTGCGACGCTGATGTTGTCGATGATGTCGCCGACGCTGTGGTTGGTGCTGGTGTCGGTCGAGACGTAGGACAGCACGTTGTTGCCAGCCAGGCTGGTGACCTGAATGTCCGCCATGGTCCAGGCCGACGTGGAAGCGTCGTAGGTGCCCACGGTCGTTCCGTTCCACAACACGCTGAAGCCCTGGACGGCGACGTCCGTGCCCGAATGTCCAAAGAGGATCGTGCGTGCAATCGTGTCGAAGCTGATCTCGACCACCTGGCCCGCCGTGGCGAAGTTGACCGTGGAGATGACCGAGCTGGCCCCGGTCGTGTCGTTGGCCTCGATCTCCATCACGACGTTCTGGTTCGGCGTCAGCGTGGTGTGCGGGTTCTGGAGCAGGTTGTACTGATCCTGGCGGTACGCGGCCTCGAGTCCGGTCGGCGAGGTCCAGGTCATCGAGCCGGCCGCCGGGTTGGCATCCTGCCAATCCTCGGTGTAGGTCTTCCAGGTGCTCACGACCGGCGCGAGGACGGGCTTGTCGGCAACCGGCGCAACGGTGATCGTCGCGGTGTCGACGTCGGTCTGCGCGCCGCCTGTGCCGCTGTTGCCATTGTCGTTGGTGGTCATCCGGAGCTGTACCGGACCGCTCGCATCGGCCACCGGCGTGTAGGTCGGCTGCGTGGCCGCGGTTGCGAGGTAGGCGTTCAGGTTTGCCAGCGTGCCGGTGAGGGTGAGCGTCGCGCTGCCCGAGCCAGCCACCGTGACACCGCCGCTGGCGGCCGCGGCGATCGTCCCGCTGGCGACGTTCAGCGTGACGGTCATGCTGCCGCTGCCGGCATCGGCGTCGGCGATCGACAGGCCGCTGAGCTTCAGTGCCGTGTCTTCGGTGGTCGACAGGTTGGCGATCGTGTTGACCGGGGGGGTGTTCACGTAGGTCAGCGTGACGTTGGCGCTGCTGCCCGCCAAACCGGCGTTGCCCGCCAGATCGGTGTAGGAGCCTGCGTCCAGTGTGATGGCGTTGCTGGCATCGATCGTGTTCACCGGCAAGCCGCCCAGCGTGGCCGTCCAGGTCTTGCCGCCATCGGCCGTTGCCAGGCCGGTCAGCGTCGTGCCGGCCGGGAAGCTGGACAGGTTGAAGTCGCTGGCCGTGAGGCCCATGACCGGCTCGTTGAAGGTGATGGTCACGAGGGCCGTTTCCGGCGCGGCGTTGGTGTTCAGCGAGTAGTCGCTGAGCAGGATGGACGCGCTGGGCGCCGTGTTGTCGCTGGCCACGGTTGCCGCCAAGGTGGCGATGCCGGTACTGTACGGAGTCGATCCGCCGCGAACGGACACATCGAGGATGGCGCCGTTGATGGCGGCTGAGGTGTTGTCGACCGCAATGACCGACAGCGACGGGTGGCCGGCATCGTCATCGCTCCAGCGCACCAGCGTGGAGGGTGTCAGGAACAGTGCCGCGGATGTGCTGGTGACGGGCGCGTTCACCCAGGTCGTGCCGCCATCGGTCGAGTACTGCCACTTGCCGGGCGTCGGATCGCCGGTCTCTGCGGCCGAGCTGACGATCGCGTAGCCCTTGACCGCGCTGCCCGCGTCCACATCGGTCGTCTTGCCGGCCATCCAGCTGGCCAGGGTATCGGTCTGTTGCTTCGTGGATGAGAAGGTGATGGGGCTGATGTAGACAGTCCCGACCTTGAGCACGCCGTCAGTGAGAACCTGGATGCTGACGCTGGAGATACCGGTGGCGGAGTCGATGTTGATGTAGGTCGGATCCAGGTAATTGTTCGAATAGGAAGTCCCGGAAATGCTCAAGCCATTCGTGATCGCGTTGCCCTGTGCAAAGCCGGGCGTCCCGACGCTGAAATTGAACGCCGAGCTCGACAGCGCATTGCCGTTCGCATCGAGCGCTGTGACGATCACGTTGTCGCGATAAGTGGCGCTCGCAGAATCGATGTCGTTGATCGTGAAGCTGACCCGATTGACGGTCTCGACCGTGCTGTTGTTGAACGCGAGGTTGAACGTGGTGGATTCCCCCACCAAGTGCTGCCCCGAGGCGATGCCCCCACTCGTCCAGTAGTTCGAGGCTCCGCCTGAATTCGAGTTGGTCCCCAGCACGATGTTGCCGGTCGCGCCGAGGTCGACATTGCTGAAGCTGATCGTCGCCTCGTTGGCGGTGCCTGAATTGCCGGCGAGCGAGCCACTCGCCGTCGTCAGTTGGATCGTGTCCGACCGGAACGGCGTGTTACCCACCGAGAGGTCGGATATGACCGTCGATGTCAGCACGGGGGCGTCATTGACACCCGTGATGGAAACATTCAACAGTGCAGTTTTCCCGCCCGCGGTGTAGGTGAAGCTGTCGGTCAGCGTATTGGCAGCCGTCTGCAGACCCTGCACGCTGGCGTTGTTGTTGTCCGGCGTGTAGGTGTAGCTGCCGTCGGCCTTGATGACCAGCGTGCCGTAGGTGCCAAGCACGGTCGTGCCGGCTGCAATCACGGCCACATCGCTGCTGGAGCCCGCGTGAATCGCCGTGACGCTGCTTGCGCCGGCATCGTTGCTCAGCACATTGCCGGCAGCCACCGGATCGACCGACAGGTGGCCGGAAGCCGCGAT
>JBGAMJ010000137.1:0-14922 GCA_044223035.1 Piscinibacter sp. | reverse complement strand
GCCGGCGGCGGCGAGCGCCGCCTCCAGCGCGTCGACCAGCCGCTCGCTCGCGCCGCCCCAGGCGTAGGACACGTGCACGAACGGCGCCTCGCCCGCCGCCGGCGGCAGCGGCGCCGGGTGCAGTTGCGAGAAAGGCACGGCGGTCGTCGGCAACGCCGCGGCCGGCAGCGGCGATGCCGATGGCGCCGTGGCGGGCGGCACGGGCGGCGGCAGCCCAGCCATCGCGCGCGACGACACCGGCGCCAGCGGCGCGGCCTCGATGCGCACCTGCGGCGGCTGGCCGATGCGCAGCGCCGCGATCGACGCCACCAGGTGGTCGACCAGCTCGCCGGCGGCATCGCCCGCCGCCTCGATCACCACGCTGCCGCGGCGCTGCAGCGGATCGTCCGCGTCCATCACCCGCATCAGCCGCACGGTGACGCGCTTCTCGCCGTCGAAGAACGCAACGCCGTAGCGCCAGTAGACCGCCCGCGCGCCGGCCCGCGCTCCGATCGCGCACAGCACCGCCTTCAGCACACCTTCGTGCAGGAAGGCGTAGTCGAGCCGCGCCCGCGCGTCGGGCCGCGCGCCGCGCCAGACTGCCTCGGCGCGCGGGCGCTCCTGCGCCTCGTCGGGCAGCAGCTCCGGCGCGAGGTAGCTGCCCTCGGCCACGCGGAAGCAGGTGCCGCACTGCACCATCATCGACAGGAACAGCTCCTGGTCGGCCGCCGAGTAGCCGGCGGCGTCCCAGGCCAGCGCGGCCAGCAGCTCGCGCGTGAACAGCCCGCCCTGGCGGCGGATCAGCGGCAGCGCCGCACCGCGCACCAGCACCGCGTAGATGCCCTCGAGCGCCCACGACTGGTCGAGCACCACCCGGTTGCCGAACACGCCCTCGCGCCAGAACACCTGCCCGCTGCCGTGCAGGTACTGCAGCACCACCTCGGGCACCGTCGAGCCGTGGCCGACGCTGCACAGCCGGTCGAACTCCTCGCGCTCGAGGCTGCGCCGCCCGCGCAGGCCGCGCAGCGCCTCGCCGATGCGCACCCAGCCGGCCGGCAGCCGCACGCTCTCGTAGCGCTGCTGCAGCAGCCGCACCGCGGACTTCAGCTCCGGCCACAGGCGTTCCAGCCCGTCCTCGTTGCGCGCGCTGCAGGCGGTGCGCTGCAGGCGCGCGAAGCCGTGGTCGGGCGGCACCGGCGGGTCGACGGCGTCCTCCTCGCGGTCGCACTGCGACTGCAGCACGATCACCGGCGCGGCCGGCCCGGCGAGCGAGCGCACGTAGTCGAGCCAGTAGGCGAGCGGCTTGTTGCGCATGCGCACGCCGGCGTCGACGGTTTCCTGCTCGTTCTCCTGCGCCGGCGACCAGGCGATCAGGTACACCGCCCGGTCGTCGAGGAACAGCGCGTGGGTGCCGAGGTAGATGTCCTGCCCGCCGAAGTCCCACAGGTTCGCGACCGTCGCCGGCCGGTCGCCGCGGGCCGGCAACAGGTCGACGCGCTCGATCTGCACGCCGTGCGTGCTCGGCACCGTGTCGTCGTAGTCCAGCCCCGACAGCCTGCGGCAGACCTGCGTCTTGCCGACGCGGCCGTTACCCAGCACGAACACCTTGACCTCGTGGTTGGCGACGGCACCGTCGCGCAGGTCGCGCTGCCAGGCCTCCAGCCGCTCCAGGCAGGAATCGCCCGGCGCGGTGGACGCCAGCTCGCGCGGCGCGCCGACCAGCGTGTCGGCGACCAGGTGCTGCAGGCGCGGCAGGCGGTGCAGCACGCCGGTGTCGGGCGAGCAGTCGAGCGCGGTGCCGGTGGCCGACCATGCGCACAGCCGTGGATGGCCGGCCAGCGCGCTCGCGTCGACCGTGCCGCTGTTGCGCGTGTCCAGCTCCCGCAGTTCCGGCATCGCCGCCAGCACCGACAGTTCGGGCAGCGCGCAGCCGGACAGCGTGCGCAACCGGGTCAGCGGCGCGAGCTGCGCCGGATCGCGCCAGGTGCCGGGGTCGGCGCGCAGCACGCGCAGGCTGCCGGGCAGGCGCAGCCGCTCGATCGCCTGGACTTGCGCGCAGCCGGGCATCGACAGCGTCTCGAGCGAGGGCAGATGCTGCACGCCGGACGCGTCGCGCAGCGCCGCGCAGTCGGCCAGCAGCAGGTGTTCGAGCCGCGGCAGCGCCGAGAGCGCGTCCAGGTCGCGCAGCGCCGTCGCGTGGTTCAGGTTCAGCCGGCGCAGCGCGGGCAGCGCCCACACCGGCGACAGGTCGGCGATGCCGACGCAGCTCCCGAGATCCAGCGCCTCGAGCCGCGGCATCCGGCGCAGCGCGCCGACGTCGACCAGCCGGTCGCAGCCGGACAGGTCGAGCGATTCGAGCGCCGTCTGGCCGGCCAGCACATCCAGCCGCTCCAGTTCGGGCAGCGATTCGAGCGACAGCGCCGCAAGCGGCGGCAGCGACGGCAGCAGCGCCGCCCAGTCGACGCCGCGCACGCCGCTCAGGTCCAGCGAGCGCAGCGCCGGCAGGCGGGCCAGCACCTCCGCGCCGTCCAGCTCGTCGCCCCAGCGGATCGCCAGCGTGCGCAGCGCCATGAGGCCGGCCAGCACGCCGAGGCGGCGCGGCTCCCAGCCGTGGTCCAGGTGCAGTTCCTCCAGCCCGGCCAGCGCCGCCCACGCGGACGACGCGAGCAGTTCGTCCACCGGCGAGCCGGTGAGCCGCAGCGAGCGCAGCGCCGGCAGCCCGCACAGCGCCTCCGCCACGCCGCTGGCGTCGACGTAGGACAGGTCCAGCGCCTCCAGCGTGGGCGGCAGCGTGCCGGCGTCGAGCCGCTCGATGCCGACGCAGTACGACAGGTCGAGGCGCCGCAGCCGCGCCAGCCCGCGCCACGACGGCATCGCGCGCAGGCCGCAGCCGCGCAGCGACAGCGTCTGCAGGCCGTCCAGCGCCAGCACGCCGCCCACGTCGACGAGCGGCTCGCTGCCGCCGACCGACAGGTGCCGCAGGCGGTCGAGGCCGGCCACCATGCCCAGGTCGGCGATGGTTCCGCAGTCGTCGAGCGTCAGGCTTTCCAGCCCGCGAAGCTGCGCGAGCAGGCTCCAGTCCCGGATCCGCCGGCACAGCGACAGGTCCAGCTTCCGCAGCCGCGTCAGCCCGATGAGCTCGCGCGGCAGCTCGACGAGCCGCAGCGACGACAGGTCCAGCGATTCCGCCCCGGAAGCCTCGGCCTCGCGGATCAGGCGCCGCGCTTCGTCCTGGGCGATGTCCTCGAAGCCGGCGGCCACGGCGGCGTTGTCGAAGGTTCGAGCCGGGTCAGAAGGCCGCGAGCCCGGCGCGCGCGTCCGCGACCACCGGGAACAGGTTCAGGAAGCCGCTCATCTCGAACACCTCGCGCACCATGCCGCCGACGCCGGCCAGCACCAGCCGGCCCTGCGCCGCGCGCAATCCCTTGCCGGCCAGCAGCACCACCCGCAGGCCGGCCGAACTGATGTAGTCCAGCTCCGACAGGTCGAACAGCATCTGCTTCGCGCCGCCCGCCAGCAGGGCGCGCAGCGCGGCTTCCAGCTCGGGCGCGTTCGCGCTGTCGAGGCGTCCGCGCGGCCGGATCACCTCGACCGTTCCGACCGTCTCGTGCACGAAGGCCATGGCTCGTTCTCGCTGGAGCGCGGCGTTGCCGCCGCGGGAGGCCGATTCTAGGAGCGCCTTCGGGGCCGCGCCGGGCGCTTGCGGGATGCCGATTCGCGCAGCGCATCCGGGCGGTGCAGGGCGGCTGAAGGATTCCGAATCCAGCCGTGAATCCGGCGGGCCGGGCGACGGCGCGTCGCGTCGCGTGCGGGCGCCGGCGAGCGTCCGCACGCGCCTGCCGGCCGCTACGTGCCGCCGGCCCGGCGCACCCGCGCCGGCACGGCCGGGAGCGCACGCTCCGCTGCGGCCGGGCGAACATGCTCCGGCACCACCGGGATGACCTCGGCCGCGTCGAGCAGCGCCAGCGGCGGGTACAGCCCCAGGTCGCGCGCCACCGGCATGTTGATCAGCAGCGACGCTCTCGGTGACGCAGAAAGTGGGCAGGCGCGCATCGCGTGCCGCCCGCGTCACCGCGTCGCGGTGGGTCAGCGCGAGGAAGGTCGACGGCCCGAGGTACAGCACCTCGGCGCCGCGCTGTGCCAGGCCGCGGATCAGGTCCGGCAGCGCGCGCGGGTCGGGCTCGCCGGTGGCGTCCGGCGGCACCGCCGCGTCGACGATCTCCAGCCCGAGCTGCGCGGCCAGCGGCCCGAGCGCGTCGCGCACCAGCACGGTGTTCGGCTCGTCCGGGTTGACGATCACGCCGATGCGGTGGAACGGCCGGTACGAGCGCAGCGCCGCGAGCTGCGTCGCCAGCGGCGCGACATGGCGCACGCCGGTCAGGTTGCGGCCGGGCGGGTCGAGCCGGTTCACCAGCCGGCTGCCGACCGGGTCGGTGACCTCGGTGAAGACGATCGGCCGGTCGCGCACGAAGCGGGCCGGGTCGCCGTCGACCGGCCCCGCCACCGCCAGCGTGGTCGGCGTGCCCCAGGTGTAGATCAGGTCCGGCGCCAGCCGCCGCAGCCGCTCGACCAGTTCCGGCTGGTCCTCGTCGCGGCCCGACCAGCGCACGTTCTCGTAGCGCACCGGCCAGCCGCGCCGCGCGAGCTGCTCGCGCAGCGCCTGCTCGATGTTCTGCTCGTCGCGCGGCAGCACCAGCGCGATCAGCTGCGGGCGGACGTCGGCCGGCGTCGAGGCGGCCGACGCGAAGCGCTGCAGCGTCTCGATCAGCGTGTCCTGCGCGCCGGCCGTCGCGCAGGATCTGCAGGATCTTGAAGGCCGCGAAGCGCCCGGTGTTGGCGCCGTTCAGAACAGCCCGGAACAGGCAGCCGGACTGGCGCACCGCGCTCGGTGACGCAGCGGGCAGTGGGCAGGCGCGCCGCCCGCGTCACCGCGCGTCGCGGTGGGTCAGCGCGTCAAGGTCGACGGCGGCCAGGTACAGCGCCTCGGCGCCACGCTGTGCCAGGCGCGGATCCAGGTCCGGCAGCGCGCCGTCGGCTCGCCGGTGGCGTCCGGCGGCACCGCCGCGTCGACGATCTCCAGCCCGAGCTGCGCGGCCAGCGGCCCGAGCGCGTCGCGCACCAGCACGGTGTTCGGCTCGTCGGGTTGACGATCACGCCGATGCGGTGGAACGGCCGGTACGAGCGCAGCGCCGCGAGCTGCCAGCGGCGCGCGACATGGCGCACGCCGGTCAGGCTGCGGCCGGGCGGGTCGAGCCGGTTCACCAGCCGGCTGCCGACCGGCCGGTGACCTCGGTGAAGACGATCAGCCCGGTCGCGCACGAAGCGGGCCGGGTCGCCGTCGACCGCCCCGCCACCGCCAGCGTGGTCGGCGTGCCCCAGGTGTAGATCAGGTCCGGCGCCAGCCTGCCCGCTCGACCAGTTTTCGGCTGGTCCTCGTCCGCGGCCCGACCAGCGCACGTTCTCGTAGCGCACCGGCCAGCCGCGCCGCGCGAGCTGCTCGCGCAGCGCCTGCTCGATGTTCTGCTCGTCGCGCGCAGCACCAGCGCGATCAGCTGCGGGCGGACGTCGCGGCCGACGCGGCCGCGCCTCGGGCGTCGTCGACGTGGCCGGGGCCGCGCCGGCCGGCGAGGAGGCCTGCGCCCAGACGGCGCCGGCGCCCAGGCCAAGCGTCCACGCGAGCACCAGCATCCGCACCCATGGCAGCACGAGCCGCCACGCCCCGGCGCCCGGCATCGTTTGCTCGACTCCTCGCTGGCGATCAGGGCTTCGCATGCGTCGCACCATACCGTGCCCGCGCGGCGCGCTGCCGAATCGCCACCGCCGCCAGGCCGACGCCGCCGGCGGCGACCACGCCGCCGAGCACCGCCACCGTGACCGCATGGCCCCAGCGGGCCGCCAGCGCCCCGGCCGCCAGCGGCGCGGCGATGCTGCCGAAGCGCTCGACGAACCGGAACGCCGCCAGCGCCTGCTCCGGCGTCGCGCCCGCACGCAGGCCACGCGGGGAGCCCGTCGAGCCGGCCGACCCGGCGGCACCTGTCGACCCCGTGGCGCCATTCGATCCGGTGGCACCCGTCGACCCCATTGCGCCCGTCGACCCCATTGCGCCCGTCGACCCCGTTGCGCCCGTCGACCCCGTTGCGCCCGTCGACCCCATCGCGCCCGTCGACCCCGTTGCGCCCGTCGACGCCGTTGCGCCCGTCGACCCCATCGCGCCCGTCGATCCCGTTGCGCCCGTCGACCCCGTTGCGCTGGACGGCCCTGCCGTTGCGCCGATCGCGTCCGTTGCGCCGGCCGTTCGGGCCCAGCCGGTCGGGTCGCCCCGCCGCGCCGAATCGACCGCCTCGGTGACCAGCGCGAGCTGCGGCGCCGAGAGCATCGCCTGCCCGAGCCCGAGACCGGCGCAGGCCAGGGCGAGCGCAGCTTCGAGGCCGATGCCGGACCCGCCCGGCCCCGCGCCCGGCGACCCACCCGGTGACCCACCCGGCGACCCACCCGGCCATCCACCCAGCCATCCACCCAGCCACCCCCCCGGCAGCGCCAGCAGCGGCAGCACGCAGGCGACGCCTCCGACCGCCACGCCGCCCAGCACCCACGGCAGCCGGTGCCCGCTGGCGTCCGAGCGCCGGGCGGCCCAGGGCGCAACGAGCAGGAACACGACGAAGTACCGCGCCAGCACGCGCCCGGCCGCCGACGGCGCGGCGCCCGCATCGGCCAGCGCCAGCGGCACCAGCAGCGCCAGCAGCGCACCGGCCGCCAGCCGCGCCGGCACCGCGACGAGGCAGGTCACCGCCGCGATCCGCGGATCGCCGAGCGCCGCCACGATGCCGGCGACGAGGCCGCGGCCCGGCCCGGCGACGGCGGGAGCCGGCGGCACCGGCACGCGCCACGCGACCGCCGCCGCCGCGAGCAGGCAGCCGGCGCAGGCCACGAACGCCCCCCGCACGCCCGCCAGGTCGGCCACGATGCCGCCCAGCACCGGCCCGCAGATGCCGCCGGCGACGATCGCCGCCCCCACCTGCGCCAGCGCCGACGCGCGGGACGCCCGGTCGCTGCCGCGCACCAGCGCCGCCTGCACCAGCAGCAACATCACGCCGTAGACGAAGCCGCTGCCGCCGCGCAGCAGCATGAAGCGGGCACCGTCGCCAGTCAGCGCACAGGCGGCGAGCAGCGCCGCACCGGCCCCGGTGGCGGCCAGCAGCGCCCCGCGGATCGGCCAGCGCTGCGCCGCGGCAGCGCCGAGCGGCTGCGCGATCGTCAAGGCCAGCATGAAGGCCGCGACCGGCGCCGCTGCCAGCCAGCCCGGCGGCCAGTCCGTATTCACCGGCCGCAGGCCCACCGCGTGCGCGACGAGGAACGGCCGCAGCATCTCGTCGGACAGCGCGACCAGGAAGACGAGCAGGCGCAGCGCGGCGGTGGTGGCGGCGAGGGTACCGTTGGCGGTGCCGGTGCCGGTGCCGGTGCCGGCGCCGTTGGCGTTGGCGTTGGCCTTGGCGTTGGCGTTGGCGTTGGCGTTGGCGTTGGCGTTGGCGTTGGCGTTGGCGTTGGCGTTGGCGTTGGCGTTGTCGCTGGCGGTGGCGTTGTCGCTGGCGGTGGCGTTGTCGCTGGCGGTGGCGTTGTCGCTGGCGCTGGCGGTGGCGCTGGCGGTGGCGGTGGCGGTGCCGGTGCCGGTGGCAGTGACAGTGGCAGTGGAAGCCGCAGCGGCGTCGGCGGCGGGCTCCCCGTCGATCGCGTTCATCGCGCGGCCCCGCGCCAGCCGCTGCCACAGCGGGCGCGCGAATTCATGGACCAGCACGGCGGCGATCACCACGGCCAGCAGCATGTCGAGCAGCGCTCGCGCCAGCAGCCGGTCGGCCAGCGAATGCGGCAGCGTCGCGCGCACCTGCCAGCCGCCGGTCGACGGAACCACCGCCGCCGGCTCGCCGGACTCGCCTCGTTCGGGCGCGCCGGCCCGCTCGACGCGCGCGACGGTCCGCCCCGCCGGATCGTCGACGGCCAGCGCGTGCAGCTCCGGCGCCTCGTCGAGTTGACGCCGCAGCGCATCGTCGAGGCCGGCCACCTGCGCCGTCGGCACGCCGGCCGCCTCCGCGGCGCGAAGCTGGTCGGCGACCTGCCCGGCGGCCTGCTGCGCGCCGTGCCCGGCCTCGGCCTCGATCAGCGGGCGTGCCGCGTCGCGCGCCACGCCGATCGGCAGCGCCAGCGCGAACAGCAGCCAGCCGGCGACGGCCACGCGCACCCGCCAGCCCGCCGGCCGGCCCGGACCGAGCGGATCCGGGCGGCCCCACAGCCAGAGCCCGGTCAGCGCGATCACGGCCGCCGCGCAGCCGATCAGCGGCGCCAGCACACGCAGGCCGACCGCCCGCAGCGGCTGCAGATCGAGCCGCAGCCAGACCTGCGCCGCCGGCCGCCCGGTGGCATCGAAGGCAACCGCACCGAGCCGCGACACCGCACCGTCGCGGCGTTCGAGCGTGGCCGGCACGCCGGCGGGCATGCCGCCACGCATGCCGGCGAGCTGCCGTCGCCAGGCGGCCGGCGGATCCGGGTCGACGCCGCTGAGCACCACCGGACGCTGGCCTTCATCGAGCACCACGATGCCGGCGAGCATCGGCTCCTGCGCACGCCGGCGCTCGAGCAGCTCGGGCAGCCGACGCTGGTCCGCCACCGCCAGCCCGAGCGCATCGGCGCGCTCGATGTCGCCGGCCAGTGCGGTCGCGAGCCGCAGCGAGCGCTGCTGCGCCAACTCGACCAGCGTCTGCTCGACCCGCCAGGCGATCAGCAGCGAGGCGAGCAGCAACAGCGCCGCCAGCGACACGATCGCCGGGCCACGCCGGTCGGTCACCGCAGCACCCTCGGCCTGCGGCCGGTCCCGCCGGGCGGGACGGAGCGCCCGCTTCGGAGCGGCCGGGCGCGGGCGCTCATCCTGGCACCCTCGGCCTGCGGCCGGTCCCGCCAGGCGGGACGGAGCGCCACGTCGCTGCGCTACAGTCCGGCGCCCCGGATACGACGCGGCACGCGCCCTCCACATGCCCGAACCGCTCCCGCCCCCGCGCCCGGGCCTCGCCGCGCGGCGGCTGGGCCCGGACGACGCCGCGGCCGTCGCCCGCCTGCGCGCCGAGGTGCTGGCCGCGCTGCCCGATCCCGACCTGTACGTCGGCGAGGACGATGCCGATGCCTTCGTTCACGCGCACCTCGGCAGCGGAGCGGGCGCCGCCGGCCTGACGATCGGCGTGCACGACGCGGCCGGCGCGCTGGTGGCCTACGGAATGCTCGGCCTGCCCGGCGCCGGCGACCCGGAGCACCTGGCGCGCTGGATCGGCGCCGGCAGTGCCGGGCTGGCCGCGACCGCGACGCTGGCGAGCTGCATGGTCGCCCCGGCCTGGCGCGGGCACGCACTGCAACGCTGGCTGACCGGTGCCCGCCTGGCGCTGGCCCAAGCCCACGGCCGGCGGCGCGTGGTTGCGCTGGTTTCGCCGCACAACCACGAGAGCCGCCACAACCTGCTCGCCTGCGGGCTGCGGATCACCTGGGTCGGCGACTGGCACGGCCTGCCGAGGCAGGGGCTGGCCATGGACCTGGAGGAGCCGGGAGCGGGCGCCCCGGATACCGCCACGGGTGTCACGCCGGGCGCCGCCACCCCAGCGGAGCCGGCAACCGACACGCTGCGCTGGGTGGCGGCCGACGACCTCGCGGCACAGCAGCGGCTGATCGCGGCCGGCGCGGTGGCGGTCGCCGAACGGCGTGCCGGGACCGGCCTGCGTGCGGTGCCGCAGCTTGGCTTCCGGCTGCCGGCCCCTCATCCGCCGCCCCCGTTGCCGGCCGAACCGCCGCCGTCGTAGCGCAGCCAGACGCAGGTGATGTCGTCGGCCTGCGGCGCGCCGGCCTCGAAGCGGCGCACCGCGCGCACGACGCGGTCGATCATCCCGCTCGTGTCGCCGACCGCCGGGGCGTCGACCTCGGCGCCCGTGTCTGCGGCGTCATCGACGGAGCCGCCGGCGTGCCCCGGGGGCCGTGCGGCGGCGCCCGGCGCGGCGGCAGCCACCGCCTGCAGCGCCGCCTCGCCGAACAGCGCGCCTTGCGCGTCGGTCGCCTCGGTGACGCCGTCGGTGTACAGCAGCAGCTCGTCGCCGGGGGCAAGCTGCACGCGGGCCTCGCGATAGCGCACGTCGTCGATCACCGCGAGCGCCGGGTTCGTGCCGCGCGCCAGCCATTCGACGCGGCCGTCGCGCCGCCGCAGCAGCGGCGGGTTGTGGCCGGCGTTGACGTGGCACAGCTCGCCGCTGTGCAGGTCGAGCACCGCGTAGAACAGCGTGACGAACATCGTCTGCTCGTTGTCCTCGCAGAGCTGCGCGTTCAGCCGCTCGACCACGCGGCCGGGCTCGCGCAGCAGCGGCGCGTTGCTCTTCAGCAGCGTGCGCGCCACCGCCATGAAGAACGCCGCCGGCACGCCCTTGCCGGAGACGTCGGCTACCACCAGCACGAGCCGCTGCGGGTCGATCAGGAACCAGTCGTAGAAGTCGCCGCCGACCTCGCGCGCCGGGATCATGCGGGCCGCGAGCGTGGCGGCCCGCGTGTCCGGCGGCTGCCGCGGCAGGATCGCGCGCTGCATCCGGCGCGCGATCTCCAGCTCCTGCTGCAGGCTCGCGAACAGCGCCTTGGTCTCGAGCGCGGCGCGCAGCTCGCGCAGCAGGTCGAGCAGGCGCGCCTGCTGGCTGCCGACCATGCCGGTCAGCCGGCCCAGCACGTCGGCCAGCCGCGCCAGCGGCGGCTCGGCGGCGGCGCCCGCGACACTGGCCGCACCGGTCGCCCCGGGCGCGTCCTCCAGCCGCGACAACACCGCCGCGCGCTCGGATTCGTCGAGCGTCTCGGCCAGCGCGCGCAACTGGCCGCGGATCAGCCGCTCCTGCTGCTGCGACACGCGGCTGCGCTCCTCGCGCAACGTGCCCAGGCTCAGCAGCTCGCCGCGCAGCCGCTCGACCGCGCGCGCCAGCCGGCCGGCCTCGTCGGTCAGCACGCGGTCGCCGTCGTCGAGCTGGGTGTGCAGCTCGCCGGCGGCCAGCGCGTCGACCACCGCGACGGTGCGCCCGAGCGGCTCCAGCGTCCGGCGCAGCGTCAGCGTCACCGCCAGCAGCATCGCCGCCAGCGCGGCGGCGGCGGCGGTGGCCAGCACCAGGTCGTCGAGGCTGTCGCTGGTGTTGCCGCCGGTGGCATCGCGGGCGGTGACGAGGCGCGCGACTTCGCGCCCGTCGAGCCCGGGCAGCGGGTGAGCGACGAGGTGCCAGCGCGGTGCGCCGTCGCCGCCCTCCTCGGCATCGACGAGCAGGCCGTCGACGCCCGTGCGTACCGCCACGGCCAGCGCTGGCGCCGGTTCGCGCGTGCCGCCCAGCAGCCGGCCGCGGGGCGAGACGACCCAGGCGTCGCTCTTGAGCGCCGCCGCCAGCGCATCCAGCCGCGGCCGAACCTCCCCGCCGATCGCGACCACCGTGCCATCGGGCTGGCGCTGCGCCAGCACGTCCATCACCCGCGTGCGGTCGAGCAGGCGCAGCCCGGCGATCACCGATGCCGGCGCGGAGCCCAGGCGCTCCAGCGATCCCGCGTCGACCAGCGGCACCGCCGTCAGCGCGGTGCTGGTGCTGAACAGCAGCTCGCGGCGCTGGCCGTAGCGGTCGATCTGCAGCGCTTCGCCTTCCAGCGTGGCGTCGGCCAGCCGGGTCAGCGCGGCCTCGTCGTCGGCGGCACAGGCGGCATGCCACTCGTCGGTGCCGGTCAGGCTGTCGAGCCTGTCGCGCCAATGCGCCCGCGCGGTGGACTGCTCGGCCTCCCAGACCAGCCGCTGGGTGTCGACGAGGGTCTGCTGCTGGCGTTCGCGCAGCCGCGTTTCGCGCAGCGCCAGCGCGGCCGCGGCGAGCAGGCCGAAGCCGAGCAGCACGGCGACGAACAGCAACGTGACCCGGCGGCGCAGCGACATCTGGGTGGCCGGCGTCAGGCGCCGCGGGTGTCGCCGGACGGCGTCGCGGGCGGGACGGGAAGCGGCGACGGCCCGGACCGCACCGCAAGCAGGGGCGGCACCGGGGACACGGGCAGCGGGTGGGCGAACGGCGGCGGCGGCGACGGAGACGGCAGCAGCGACGATGGCGGCGGCGGCGGCGCCCCGCCTGGCCGCGCGCGCCGATCCGCGCGCCGGCCGGCCACGGCCCGGACACCGATCGCGAAGCCGGCCAGCGCCAGCGCGGCGGCCAACCACAGCGCCGGCAGCGGCGCGCTGCCGGGCCCCGCTGCCGCCAGGCTGACGCCGAGCGCAGCGCCGCCGGCCGCATCGCGCGCCGCGGCGGCCCACGGGGACGGCGGCGGATCATCCCGCAGCGCCCGGGCGGGCCGCGGATCGTCGGTGGCGGCAGGGGCCGGCGCCGCGCCGTCGCCCGCGGCGGGCAGCGACGGCGCGGGCACGCCGGCCGGCGACCACCGCGCCGCCGACGACGCCCACGACGCCTCCCCGGAGGGCTCCCGCGCCGAGGCGCCCGCCCGCGGCCACGCCGCCGCCAGCCCCGCCGCCAGCCCCGCCGCGGCCACGACGATCGCGATCGACGGTCCGACGGCCATCGCCGGCTGCAGCGGCACGGCGGGGAAGGTTGCGGACAGCCAGGCGGCCAGCCACAGCTCCGGCGCCGGCCACGCCGTCAGCGCGAGCGCTGCCGCGGCGGACAGCGCGAAGGTCGCCAGCGAGCACGCTCGTTCGATCGCCGGGCGCTGGCGGTCGGGATCGTCCAGCAGGCCGAGCTCGCCGTCGGCGAAACGGTCGCCGTCGTCGATGCGCGCGGCGAGCGCGTCCAGCCGTTCGCGCCGGTGGCGGTCGGGTTCGCTGGCGCGCAGCGTGGCGACCAGCCGGTGCAGCCGGGCACGTTCCTCGTGCGCGCTGCGCAGGCCGGCCAGCAGCCCCGACAGCAGCGGCTCCCGGGCCGGCGCCGGGATGCCGCCGACCAGCGCGTCGAAGCGCCCGGCATCCACCGCGCGAGCCAAGCCGTCCAGCGCGCGCCTGCGCCGCAGCACGCCGCAGGCCAGTGCGTGGCGCGCGACGATGTCGCCGATAGCCAGCGCCGCGCCGATCGCCAGCGACAGCGACAGCGCAGTGTCGGCACGCAGGCTCCACCCCTCGAGCGGGCGCCGCAGCACGCGCAGCGTGGCGACCGGCCGGCCCTGCGACAGCACCGGGGCGATCACGGTCCGCAGCGCGTCCGCGTTCGAGCCCGCGCCGGGGCCGGGGCCAGGTTGCGCCACGCGGGCAGCCGCAGCGTCGGCAGCCGTGGCCGTCTCGGCCGCGTTCTCCGACGCCTTGTCTGCGGCCTTGTCCGCCGCCGTCTCCGCCGCCGTCGCCGCCGCTTTCTCCGCCGCCGACTCCGCCGCCGACTCCGCCGCCTTGACCGCCGCCTTTCCCGAGGGCTTTCCCGAGGCCTTCTCCGCGGCGTTCTCCACGGTCTTCTCCGCGGCCTTGTCCACGGGCGCCGGTGCTTCCGGCCTCGCCGCGGCCACCGCACCGGCACCGGCGCCGGCGGCCGATCGCAGCACCTGACCCGATGCGTCGACGAGCTGCAGCGAGATCAGCGCGGGCAGCTCCTCCAGCCGCTGGCGGAAGAGCGCCTCGGCACCCTCGATGTGGTCGATCGGTACGCCGGCATCGAGCGCGCGGCCGATGCGGCGCGCCAGATCGTCGGCCACGTGCTGCGCCAGCCCGGCGGCCTCGGCGTCACGCTGGCGCTGCAGCGCGGACGACGACATCGCCACCAGCACCGCCGCCGTCGTGAGCAGCGCCATCGTGCCGGTGAGGAACAGGCGCAGCGTCGTCACCGGCGGCCCCCCATGCAGCGCCCGAGCGCGGCCGGGCGGGCCGCACGCGCCCTTCGCCACAGGCAGGCCGGCATCTTCACCGGCGTGCCGCCAGGCCAGGCCCGGCAACCACCGGCGGGGCAGTGCCGCGAGCGGCAGAACGCTCGTTCACGCCGTGGCATGCACGGGAGGCCGCGCGGCGGGCGCACGGAGAGTCGCTGGCGGGGCGCCCGGTGCTGGCGTCGCCGCGGGTGCCGGTGCCGGCGCTGCCCCGGGTGCGGACGGTCGTGCAACCCCTGGCGCCGGTGCAGCCCCGGGCGTCGGTGCAACCCCGGGCGTCGGTGCAACCCCGGGCGCCGGTGCAACCCCTGGCGCTGGCGCAACCCCGGGCGCTGGCGCCGGTGCAGCACCTGCTGCTGCTGCCGAGCCCCGCACAGGGGCCAGTGCCGCACCGGGTGCGCGCGCAAGCGCGAAGGCGGCTGCCAGGCGGGCTGGGCGATCCATCGCGCGGGATGCCGGGCCGTCCGGTCCGATTCACGCCTCGCCCTCCAGCGCCGCGATCTCGTCTTCGACGCCGCGCAACCTTCGGCGCGTTCGCTCGAGCCGTGCGCTGGCCCGTGCCGCCTCGACCGATACCACCTGCGGCGCAGGGCGCAGCGACAGCAGCAGCATGCACGCGGCCGGCAGCGCCAGCGCGGCCAGCGCGACCCAGCGCCACAGCGGGCGCGAGAGCGGGTCCTCGGGTTCGACGTAGCCGACCAGCACGCGCCCGGTGAAGCGCCCGGAGGCGTCGGCCAGCGGCATGGCGATCCAGATCGTGCGCGACGCACCGGCCGGCGCCGCCGAGTCGTCGGCATCCTCGCGCGGGCGCGGCGCAGGCGTGCCGGCCGGCGGACCCGCGGGGAATCCGCCGCCTCCCGCGACGGCGGCAGCAGCGGAGCCGCCCACCAGGGTGCCCGTTGCGGCCGAGCCGGCCACCGCGGTGCTGCCAACCGCCGTGCGGGCAGTTGCGCCGGCACCGCTGCTGCTGCTGTTGCCCCCGCCCCCGCCCCCGCCCGCGCCGGTGCCGGTGCCGCCGCCCCCGCCCGCGCCGGTGCCGGTGCCGCCGCCCCCGCCCGCGCCGGTGCC
>JBGAMJ010000136.1:0-15660 GCA_044223035.1 Piscinibacter sp. | reverse complement strand
CCGGCCGTCAGTCGCCCAGCGACAGCGAATGCACGACGAGGTCGGTGCGCAGCGCCGCGCCCATCGCCTGCCAGAACGCCCGCCCCGACGCGTTGGCGGCAAAGACGTGGGCGTGGCACTTGTCGATGCCGCAGGCGCGCAGCCGCGCCAGCCCCGCATCGACCAGCCGCCGGCCGAGCCCCTGGCCGCGCAGCGCCGGGTCGACGGCGAGGTGGTAGAGGTAGCCACGCCGCCCGTCATGGCCGACGAGGATCGTGCCGACCAGCGCGGCCTCGCGCAGCGCCACGAGGCTGAGCCCCGGGTTGCGTTCGAGGAAGCGGGCGATGCCGGTGGCGGAATCCGCGGCGCTGAGGCCGACGCCGTCGCAGCGCTGCCAGAGCGCGAGCGCCGCCGCGTGGTCTTGGGGTTCGAAGCTGCGGAGTTCGATGGGCATGGGGGCGGGTGGTCGCAGGAAGCGGTGTCTGAGCCACGCCGGCGAGGCATGGGTCGCAAGGTTCGCAGCGGGACACGGTCCCCGACCGCCGGCACACCGCGTGCCGGCACCTTATCACCGGCGTAGCGCCGCCCTGCCCGCGTCAATCCACCAACCGCAACCCCGGCGGCAGCGATTCGCCGAACACCTGCCGTGCGCTCGCGTCGTCGAGCGCGACGACCTCGCGGACCATCGCGATCCAGCTCGGTGCGGCATGTGCGGCGGTCAGCCGCGCGATGACCGCGGCGCGCAGTTCGGCCGGCAGGTCGCGCGCGCGGTCACCGGTCAGGCGGGCCAGGTGCGCGGCGGCGAAGGCGGCGCCTTCGTGACGCTTCCAGTCGAGCGCCAGCACGCGCTCGAGCCAGGGCTGCACCGTCTCCGGCGGCACCACGCCGTGCGCGCTGCCGTGGAAGGGCTGGCGCGCGCCGAGGCGGCCGAGTGCCCACAGCGTCAGCGCGTCGTGCGGCGACGGCGGGCCGGCGAGCCGGTCGAGCAGCCAGTCGCCGATCTCGGCCTTGTGCGAGGCCGGCACCCGTTCCAGCGCCGCCCCCAGCCGCAGCATGTCGTCGACGCCGCCGCGCACCACCGAGGCCGGCCGCTTGCCGCCGCGTTCGCTGGCTTCGAGGTTCTGCGCGAAGTCGTCGAGCAGACGCAGTTGCGCGTCCTCCGGCAGGCCGCCGGCGACGCGGCGCCACAGCGTCCACCATTCGGACGCGACCTGCGCGTCGGCCGCGTGCTGCACGCCGGCCTCGAAGGCCGGCCACAACTGCTCGATGCGCCAGGCGTCGAGCGGGTCGCCGAAACCGGGGCGCAGGCAGTAGCCGGCGAGGTTCAGCCACAGCCGCTCGTGCTCGGCCGAGCGGCGGCGGCCGCGCGCGCGCTGCCACAGCGCGTCGTAGAGCGCTCGCAGCAGCGGCGCGGGCCAGCGCTCGCGGCTGCCGAGCAGGCGTTCGAGCCGGGCACGGAGTTGCTTGACCTCCTTCGGGTCGACCTTCTCGGAGCCCCCAGGTCCGGGCTGCGCCCGGCCCGCCCCCCGAGGGGGAAACGAAGCCTTGGGGTGGCCCGGCGTCTTCGTGAGCCCGCGTGCGCCGAACACACGCTCGATGGCTTCGACCGCTTCGGCCCAGGTGGCGGCCGGCACCGCGGCCGGGGTGGCGGCGGACGCGCCCGACGGCGCCTCGCCATCGTCGGCACCCGCCTCGTGGCCGCGGAGCTGGAACTCGAGCAGCCAGCGGCGCGACGGGTCGTCGGCCGCCACGCAATGCATCTGCAGGGTGCCGACTTCGGTCAGCGTGGTGGCGAGCTGCACGCGGACTTCCTGGGCGGCGTTCGCCGGGCCGCGCGCCCGCTCGCCCGTCGCGCTGCCCGGCGCGGCGGCGTTCGGGCCGGGGGACCGTCGGCCGCCGTGTGCGCGCACCACAGTCGCCACGGGCGGAAGCGGCACGAAGCCATCGCTGCTGCCGTCGCCGTCCAGCGTGACGAGGTCGCCGGCCTGCGGCGGCCGGCCGCCGGGGTCGGCGGTGGCCGACACCAGGTGGAAGCGCACCGGCTGCCCGAGGCGCAGCGCGAAACTGCGGTCGGCCAGGCGGATCTCCGGGCCGGGCTCGGTGCCGCGCGGCAGCACGCAGACGGCGCGGCGCGTGGGCGTGGGCGTGGGCGTGGGCGGCAGCGGGGCGGTGGATGCTGCACCGGGCGACGGGCCCGACGCAACGGCGGTCGTTGCACCAGCCACCGCACCAGCCACCGCACCGTCCGACGCACCAGTCGCCGCAACCGTCGCTGCACCGGTCTGCGCGCCCGCGCCTCTTGCGGGCGCCACCTCGTCCAGCAGCAGGAAGTAGCTGCGCGCCGAGCCGCCGCCGATGCGCGGCCGGCCGCCGGCGAGCGACAGCGCGTAGGCCACCGCGCCGCGCGCCACCGCGACGTCCGGATCGGCGTTGTGCAGCAGGCGCAGCGGGGCGCCGCGCCAGTCGGCCAGCGTGTCGCGCAGGCGCCGCGCCAGCGCGGCGGCGCGGAACACGCCGCCGTTGAGCAGCAGCGTGTCGGGCAGCGCGCCGCCCTGGGTGCGCAGGAACGCGGCGAGGTGGCGCGTGACCGCCGCATCGGCGGCGTACGGCAGGCCCCAGGCGACGAGGCCGGAGCGCGCACGCTGCACCGCCGCGTCCAGCGGCACGCTGGGGAAGAAGCCATCGACGACGACCCGCTCGACCTCGTCGCGCGTCAGCTCCACCGAGCGCGCGCCGCCGACCAGCCGGCTGCCGGAGGCCAGCAGCGTGACGGTCGCGCGATCGGGCGCGCCAGCGGCGAGCAGCGTCTCCTTGGCCGCGCGGCAGCGCTCGGTGAGCTGGGCCAGCGCGGCGGAAGTCAGGCGGGCCGGGGCGACCGTGCCAGCCGGAGCGGCCCCACCGGTCGCGGCCGGGCCAGCCGTACCGGCCGGGGCGGCCCCACCGGTCGCGGCCGCCGTGCCCAGCCCACCGCCCGCGGCGGTCACGGCGCCGCCCCCCAGGCGCGTCTCCGCCAGGTGCGCCAACGCGAGGTCCATGTTGTCGCCGCCGAGCATCAGGTGGTTGCCGACGCCGACGCGCGTCAGCACCGGCGCGGCGCCGTCGCCCGGCAGGCTGACGTCGACCAGGCTGAGGTCGGTCGTGCCGCCGCCCACGTCGCACACCAGCACGCGGTGCGACGGCGCGAGCTCGGTCGCGAGCGTGTCGCGGTGGCGGTGCAGCCAGTCGTAGAACGCCGCCTGGGGCTCCTCCAGCAGGCGCACGGTGGGCAGGCCGGCGTCCGCGGCCGCCTGCAGCGTCAGCGCACGCGCGACGTCGTCGAAGGACGCGGGCAGCGTCAGCACCAGGTCCTGCGCCTCCAGCGGCGCCTCGGGGTGGCGCGCGTTCCACGCGGCGCGCACGTGCGCCAGGTAGCTCGCGCAGGCGGCCACCGGCGACACCTTCGGCACCTCCGCCGGCGCGCCCCACGGCAGGATCGGCGCCAGCCGGTCGACCGCGGCGTGCGACAGCCAGCTCTTCGCGCTCGTCACCAGCCGGCCGGGCACCTGCGCGCCGAGGCGGCGCGCCAGCGCGCCGATCACCGGTGCAGGTTGCGCGAGGCCGTTGTCGCCAGCACCGGGCGCGGTTCCGGCGTCGGCGCCGCCCGCGTCATCCGACCATGGCAGCCGCACGTCGCCCGGCGCCAGTTCGCCCGGCGCCGGGTGGTAGCGCTGCGACGGCAGCAACGGCTGCGCCGCGACCTGGCCGGGGGCGACGAGCTGCTCAATGTCGAACAGCCCGGATCGGATCGCCCACTTCGCCCGCCTCACCGGGCAGCGCACCGACCGCCGCATAAGCGACAACGGTATGGGTCGTGCCGAGATCGATGCCGACGTGAGCGGAGTCGCGAGCGACCCCTCGCCCGACGGGTACGCCAGTCGATCCCCCGAGGGGATGCGGAGCCGGCTCCGGACCGGCCCGCGCGCCCGGCCCGCAGGCGTGACGACCCCTCGCCCGACAGGTACGCCGGTCGATCCCCCGAGGGGATGCGGGCGGCTCCGGACCGGCCGCGCGCTCGGCCCGCGGGCATGACGACCCCTCGCCCGACGGGTACGTCGGTCGATCCCCGAGGGGATGCGGGCCGGCTCCGGACCGGCCGCGCGCCGGCCCGCGGGCGGGCTGCCTCAGCGCGTCTCATCCGGGCGCGTTCGCCGGTGCGGGGCCGCAGCCGCGTCGGCGCCGTCAGGCCGCCGCGTCCACGGATTGCGTCGAATTCGACCTTCCAGCGCTCCCCGCCCTGGCGCAGCACCGCGGCCAGCTCCAGCGTGCCGGCCTCGGTGACACGGGCGACCAACTTGACCGGCACCACCTCGCCGGCCGGGCGCCCGGCCGCGGGCAGGCTGGCGTGGATCGCGTCGAGCTCCTGCAGTTCGTCGTCCTCCCAGGTGTCGAGCAGCGTGCCGACGCCGTCCTGCCGGCGCACCGACGAGCTGAAGAAGCGGAACGACACCGGCTCGCCGACCACGAGACCGAACTCCTGCGCCGGCAACTCGGCCTGCGTGCCCTCCTCCATGCCGAACGGCGCCACGCACAGCGCCTGCACCGGCGGTTCGATGCCGGGCACCGCCGGCACCGCCGACTCGATCGCCACGTAATACGCGAACGCCGTGCCGCCGCGGATGCGCACGCCGCGGCCCTGCCGCACATGACCGTAATAGGCCGCGCCGTTGGCGACGGCGAGATCGAGGTCGGCACCTTCGAGCCGCCGCGCCGGCGCCGCGCCTTCGACGGCGAGCCAGCCGTTCAGCGTGTCCATCGTGCGCTGCGCGAGCTCGGGCGACTTGAACACGCCGCCGTTGAACAACACCGCGGTCGGGTGCAGGAAGCTGGCGCCGGTCGCGTTCGGCGCGAAGCCGTCGACGTCGACCAGCGCGCCGACCTGGCGCGCCAGGAAGGCGGCGAGGTGGCGCGTGACCGCGGCGTCCTGCGCGTACGGCAGGCCGAGTTGCGCCAGGCCGCCGCGCACGCGCACCACCGGCCGCGCGCTCGCCTCGACCTGCGGGAAGAAGCCGTCGAGCACGACGCGCGTCAGGTCGTCGCGCGACAGCTCGGCGCGGATCGAGCCGCCGATCAGCTTGGAGCCGCGGCTGGGCACGACGATCGCCTGCGTCGGCGCATCCGGATCCGTCAGCAGCGCCTCCTTGGCGGCGCGGCAGGCGTAGGTCAGCGCGCGCATCTGCCAGGCGTCCAGGCGCTTGCCCTCGGCGGCCAGCCGCGCGGCCACGCCGTGCGCGAGCGCCAGGTCCATGTTGTCGCCGCCGAGCAGGATGTGGTCGCCGACCGCGACGCGGCGCAGCTCGAGCGAGCCTTCGACCTCGTGCACCGCGATCAGCGAGAAGTCGCTGGTGCCGCCGCCGACGTCGATCACCAGGATCACGTCGCCCGGGCGGACCGTCTTGCGCCAGCCGCCCTGGTTGGACTGGATCCAGCTGTAGAGCGCGGCCTGCGGCTCCTCCAGCAGCGTCAGCGCGGCGCAGCCGGCGGCCTGCGCGGCCTCGGCGGTCAGCTCGCGCGCGGCGGGGTCGAAGGACGCGGGGATCGTGACCGTCAGCTCCTGTTCGGCAAACGGCGCCTCGGGGTGCGCGTGGTCCCAGGCCTCGCGCAGGTGGCGCAGGTAGCGCACCGAGGCTTCGAGCGGCGACACGCGGGCCACTTCCTCCGGCGCGTCGCTGGGCAGGATGGGGGCACGGCGGTCGACGCCCGGGTGGCACAGCCAGCTCTTGGCGCTCGACACCAGCCGGATCGGCGTGGTGGCGCCGCGGCTGCGCGCGAGTTCGCCGACCGCGTAGCCGGCGACATCGCCCCAGGGCAGCGCGAGTTCGCCGGGTGCCATCTCGTCGGCATGCGGCAGGTACAGGAACGACGGGAGCAGCGCCGGCTGCTCGACCGAGCCGGGTGCCGTCAGTTGCGGGATCGGCAGCACGCCGTGCACGGTCTTCTCGCCATCGCTGGCGGCGATGTCGACCCAGGCCAGCGCGCTGTGGGTGGTGCCGAGGTCGACACCGAGGGCATAACGGGGCGGATTCATCGGGTCCTCCGGAGGGGATCGGTGATCGGGAGCGGGTTCGCGATCGGATTCGGGTTCGCGATCGGGTGCGGGATCGGCGTCACAGCTCGACTTCGGCCGGCGCGATCACGCGGGCGTCGTGGCTGGCGGCGAGCTTGGGCAGGCGCACCTCGGTGGCGCGCCAGCCGCGGTGGCTCAGGCTGCCCTTGAACGGCGGCTGGCCGACGACGTTGCCGGTCAGGCGCACCGCGGCGGCGTCGAAGCCGGCGGGCAGCGTGACGCGGCTGCCTTCGGCCTCGCTGCGCACGGCGACGATCGTGAAGTACTCGCGCAGCACCTTGGCGCAGCCTTCGTGCACCAGCCGGGCGGCGGCGCCGACGTCGGCATCGCTGTGGCCGGACAGGCTTTCCTGCGTGAAGTCGATCAGGCGGCCGTCGCGCTGCAGCAGCGCGAGCAGTTGCAGCGCGGCGTCGGGCGTGGCCTCCTTCACCACCACCGGGGGCGGCGGGGGCGGCGGGGGCGGCGGCGGGGGAGCCGCGGGCGGCGGCGGGGGCGGCGGCTGGTCGAGCGCCAGCACGCGGCCGGCGAAGGCGGCGTCCGCCAGCAGGCGGAAGAACGCGCTGATCGCCAGCGGGATGCGCCGCAGCAGCGACAGGGCCGCGTCGGGCGTGGCGTGATTCGGAGAACTCATCGTCCTGGCTCCTGGAGCGACCGGCCGGGAGGCCGGCCCGGTCGCGGGTTCGGGGCGCGGCGCGCGCGGGACGCTTCGGCGTCCAGCGCCCGGCCGTCGCCGGGATGCCGCGGCGCCGGGGCGCGCGGCAGCGGAAATCGGGATCGGGCCGCATCGTCGGCCCGGTGCGTGGTCATGCCGCATCGCAACATGCTGCACTGCAACATGTAGCGTACTACGACCGGCGTGGCGCGCAGCCTACATCCGATCGGCGCCGGGTCCGAAGCGGTTTCAGCCGGGATCGATCGCGCCGGCCACGCGGTCGATGCGTCGCGCGAGCACGACCGACGTGGTCGTCCGCGTGACGCCGTCGACTTCGCCGATCTCGTCGAGCAGCGCGTCCAGCCGCTCGGGCGTGGCCGCGCGCAGCCAGGCGACGTAGTCGAATTCGCCGGCCACCGCGCACAGCCACTGCAGCTCCGGCATCGCCGCCAGCCGGCGCGTGACCTCGCGGCCCGACTTGGGCTGCACCGAGATGCCGACGTAGGCCTGCAAGGCCGCGCCGCCGGCATCCTGCGACAGCCGCACGGTGTAGCCGACGATCACCTGCTGCGCCTCCAGCCGCGCGATGCGCGCCAGCACGGTGGTGCGCGCCACGCCGAGCCGGCGTGCCAGATCCGCCGCGCTGGCGCGGGCGTTGGCCTGCAGCAGCGCGATCAGGCGGCGGTCGAGGTCGTCCGTGGCGTTCGTCACGCGGTCACCGGTTTGCGGGTTGGGTTCTGACGTATCGTCATCATGAATCGTCGAATCGACCAATCTGCCTTCGAATTCGACACCTTGATGCTACCTTCTGACCGGCGCCGCGCCTAGACTGACCTGCTCGCGTTCGCCTATTTCCCGGAGGTTCCCATGCGCGTCGTCCTGCTCGGTGCCGGCCACATCGGCCAGACCATCGCCCGCCTGCTGTCGGACAGCGGCGACTACGACGTGACCGTGGTCGACCGCAGCGAGGCGGCGCTCAAGCGCATCGGCGGCGGGCGCGTGCGCAGCGCGGTGTTCGACACCGAAACGCCGGCCGACCTGGCCGCCGCGATGACCGGCCAGGACGCGGTGATCAACGCCCTGCCCTACTCCATGGCCACCCGCGTCGCGACGCGGGCACGCGAGTCGCGCTGCCATTACTTCGACCTGACCGAGGACGTGGCCGCCACCCGCGCGATCATGGCGCTGGCCGACGGCGCGCCGACCGCCTTCATGCCCCAGTGCGGGCTGGCACCGGGCTTCATCGGCATCGTGGCGCACCACCTGACGAAATCCTTCGACGAGCTGCAGGACGTGAAGATGCGCGTCGGCGCGCTGCCCGCCTTCCCGACCAATTCGCTGAAGTACAACCTGACCTGGAGCGTCGACGGCCTGATCAACGAGTACTGCCACCCCTGCGAGGCGATCCGCGACGGCGAGCGGCTGGAGATGCTGCCGCTCGAGGGCATGGAGCATTTCTCGCTCGACGGCGTCGAGTACGAAGCCTTCAACACCTCCGGAGGCCTGGGCACGCTGTGCGAGACGCTGCAGGGCCGCGTGCGCACGCTCGACTACAAGTCGGTGCGCTACCCCGGCCACTGCCATCTCATGAAGATTCTGCTCGAGGAACTGCAGCTCAAGTCCGACCCCGAATCGCTGAAGGCGATGCTGCGCCGCTCGGTGCCGACGACGATGCAGGACGTGGTGCTGGTGTTCGTGACGGTCAGCGGCATGCGCCAGGGCCAGCTCGTGCAGGAGGTGTTCGCGCGCAAGATCTTTGCCGAGCGCGGGCCGCTGGCGGTCAGCGCGATCCAGATCACCACCGCCGCCGGGGTCTGCGCCGCCGTCGACCTGTTCCGCGAAGGCACACTGCCGAACCGCGGCTTCATCCGCCAGGAGCAGATCGAGCTGCCCGCCTTCCTCGCCAACCGCTTCGGCTGCGCGTACCAGCAGTCGCGGCAGATCGAATCGATCAGCTGACCGGCGGCGAGACCGGCCGGCCGAAGCCTCCGCGTCGGACCCGCACCGAACCGCACTGACCCGCACAGACCCGCATCGACCGCATGACCATGACCCTGCACGACCTGATGAGCACGCTCGGCGTCCCTGACGCCGCCTACGCACACGCCGACGCCCACGGTGCGGCGCCGGCCCTGCCCGCCCGCTCGCCGATCGACGGTGGCGTGCTCGGCAGCGTCGCTGCCGCGTCGCCGGCCGACGTGACGGCCGCCATCGGCCGCGCCCAGGCCGCGTTCGAAGCCTGGCGCCTGGTGCCGGCGCCGCGCCGCGGCGAGCTGGTGCGCGTGTTCGGCGAGGAGCTGCGGCGCCACAAGGCCGCTCTCGGTGCGCTCGTCACGCTGGAGGTCGGCAAGATCGCCGCCGAGGGCGAAGGCGAGGTGCAGGAGATGATCGACATCTGCGACTTCGCGGTCGGCCTGTCGCGCCAGTTGCACGGGCTGACGATCGCCTCCGAGCGGCCCGGCCACCGGATGATGGAAACCTGGCATCCGCTGGGCGTGGTCGGCGTGATCAGCGCGTTCAACTTCCCGGTTGCGGTGTGGTCGTGGAACGCGGCGCTGGCGCTGGTCTGCGGCAACGCGGTGGTCTGGAAGCCGTCGGAAAAGACGCTGCTGTGCGCGCTGGCAGTGCAGGCGCTGTTCGAGCGCGCCTGCGCGCGCTCCGGCGATGCCTCGCTGGCGGCGCTCTCGCAGCTCGTGCCGGGGGCGGCGGCGGCGGGCGAGGCGCTGGTCGACGACCCGCGCGTCGCGCTCGTGTCGGCCACCGGCAGCACGCGCATGGGCCGCGCGGTGGCGCCGCGCGTGGCGCAGCGCTTCGGCCGCTGCCTGCTGGAGCTGGGCGGCAACAACGCGATCGTCGTCACGCCATCGGCCGACCTCGACCTGGCGGTGCGCGCGATCGTGTTCGGCGCCGTCGGCACCGCCGGCCAGCGCTGCACCAGCACGCGCCGGCTGATCGTCCATGCCGACGTGCACGACGCGCTCGCCGCGCGCCTCGAACGCGCCTACGCCGGCGTGCGCATCGGCGACCCGCGCGAGCCCGGCACGCTGATGGGCCCGCTGATCGACGAGGCGGCCTTCCGCGCGATGCAGGCCGCGCTCGGCCGCGCGCGCGACGAGGGCGGGCAGGTCAGCGGCGGCGAACGGCGCCTGGCCGATCGCCATCCCGACGCCTACTACGTCGCCCCGGCTTTGGTGCGCATGCCGGCGCAGACCGCGGTGGTGCGCCACGAGACCTTCGCGCCCATCCTGTACCTGCTGCGCTACCGCGACCTCGACGAGGCGCTGGCGCTGCACAACGAGGTGCCGCAGGGCCTGTCGTCGGCGATCTTCACGACCGACCTGCGCGAGGCCGAGACCTTCCTGTCGAGCCGCGGCTCGGACTGCGGCATCGCCAACGTCAACATCGGCACCTCGGGCGCCGAGATCGGCGGCGCGTTCGGCGGCGAGAAGGAAACCGGCGGCGGCCGCGAATCGGGCTCCGACGCGTGGCGCGCGTACATGCGCCGCGCCACCAACACGATCAACTACTCGCGCGAACTGCCGCTGGCGCAGGGGATCAGCTTCGAGCTGTGACGGCGGCGGCGAGCGACCCGGACGCCGCCGGGTCAACGCACCGCCGGCAGCGCGACGCCGGTGGCATGCCAGGCCATGCCCGCCAGCACCGGCAGCACCACCGGATGCACGATGGTGTCGCGCAGCGTCAGGCGCAGGGTCGACAGCATCGCCGCCGTCTCCTCGTTGCGGGCGCGGGCGCGGGCGATGTCGAGTTCGACGAGCGCGGCGATCGCCGTCAGCAGCGTCAGCGCGTGCAGGCTGACGAGGGTGATGTGGATGCCGATCCCGGCCTCGCCGAACAGCGCGCTGGCCATCGGCACGCCGACCTGCAGCGTATTGCCGAAGGTCGACGAGATCGCGCGCACCGAGGGCGCCGCCGCCGGCAGCCGGCCACCGCGGTTGTGGCGGCGCTGCACGACGTAGACGACCCGCATCAGCCCGGGCACCGGCACGAAGAACGCCGTCAGCGTGGACCAGGGCAGGTGCGCCATGTCCAGCCGCGAGGTGGTGCGGAACAGCAGCACCGGCGCGAAGATGCAGAGCGCCGCGTTGGACAGCGTGCGCGCCGGGCCGGCGCCCTGCCGCTCGTCGCCCAGCCAGCGCATCCGCCCGGCCACCCAGAGGGTGAGCGGCCATGGCGGATGGCCTCTCACCCTCTCAGCCGAGCGCGACCGTCACGAAGATCGCGAGCAGCTTGTAGACGACGGCGATGGTCATGGCCGGCGATCGTCTCCGCCGCTCCGGCGGCGGGCCGTGCGTAGTGACCGCAGGGACGCGCTGCACCGTGACCCGCCGGCCGCGCCTTCGCCGCACCGATCGGCGCGAAGGGACGGGCTTGAACGGAGCGGCGCTCAGTACCCCATCGCCAAGCCGCTGTTGCGCCGCGGATCGTTGGCGCCGTAGTAGCGGTTGCGGCCGACCGGCTTGCCGTTCAGCGACGGCGCGCCGACCAGGATCGCCGCGACGTGGTTCGGCGGCTGCGGGCCGGCGAACTGGTGGCCCATGCCCTCGAGCAGGCGCCGCGTGTCGGGGCTGAGCGCGAAGGTCTCGACGTTGGTCGCCTCGGGCAGCCACTGCTGGTGGAAGCGCGGCGCGTCCACCGCCTCCTGCACGTTCATGTCGTAGTCGACCACGTTCAGGATCGTGTGCACCACCGCGGTGATGATGCGGCTGCCGCCCGGCGTGCCCAGCACCAGCACCGGCTGGCCGCCACGGGTGACGATCGTCGGGCTCATCGAGCTGAGCGGCCGCTTGCCGGGAGCGATCGCGTTGGCCTCGCCCTGCACCAGGCCGTACAGGTTGGGCACGCCGATCTTGGCGGTGAAGTCGTCCATCTCGTCGTTCAGCAGCACGCCGGTGCCGGCCGCCGTGACCTTGGCGCCGAACCAGTCGTTCAGCGTGTAGGTCACCGCCACCGCGTTGCCGGCCGCGTCGACGATCGAGTAGTGCGTGGTGTTGCTGCCCTCGTGCGGCGGCACGCCGGGCTTGATCTGCGCCGACACGCCGGCCTTGGCCGGGTCGATCACCGCGCGGATCTTTTCCGCGTAGGCCTTGTCGAGCAGCCGGCCGAGCGGGTTCTTCACGAAATCGGGGTCGCCGAGGTAGCTGTTGCGGTCGGCGTAGGCGTGGCGCATCGCCTCGATCTGCACGTGCACCGCCTGCGCCGAGCGGAAGCCGAGTTCCTTCAGCGGATAGCCCTCGAGCACGTTCAGCACCTCGCAGATCACCACGCCGCCGGAGCTGGGCGGCGGCGCGGAGACGATGTGCAGCCCGCGGTAGTCGCATTCCACCGGTGCCAGCTCGCGGGTGCGGTACTGATCCAGGTCGGCCTGGGTGATCAGCCCGCCGCCGGCGCGGCTGGAGGCGGCGATCGCCGCGCCGACCGGGCCCTGGTAGAAGCCGGCCTCGCCGTGGCGGGCGATCTGCCGCAGCGTGCGCGCCAGGTCCCGCTGCACCAGCCTGCCGCCGACGTCGAAGGGTTCGCCGCGGTCGAGGAAGATCTTCGCGCTGGCCGGATCCTTGCGGAAGGCTTCGGTGGCGGTGCGCAGCAGTTCCACGTCGCCGCCGTCGAGCGCGAAACCGCGGTCGGCCAGCGCGATCGCCGGCGCGATCAGTTCGCCGCGCGAGCGGCTGCCGTAGTGCTGGCGCGCGTATTCGAGGCCCGACACCGTGCCCGGCACGCCCACCGCCAGGTGGCCGGTGGTGCTCAGGCCCTTGACGACGTTGCCGGCGGCGTCGAGGTACATGTTGGCGCTGGCGCCGAGCGGCGCCTTCTCGCGGAAATCGAGGAAGGTCTTGCGGCCGTCGGCGAGCTGGATCGTCATGAAGCCGCCGCCACCGAGGTTCCCGGCCGCCGGATAGACCACCGCCAGCGCGTAGCCGACGGCCACCGCCGCGTCGACCGCGTTGCCGCCCTTCTTCAGCACGTCGACGCCGACGCGCGTGGCCAGGTGCTGGGCGCTGACGACCATGCCGTGCTCGGCCGCCACCGGCGCCACCGACGCGGCCGGCGCCGGCAGCCACGCGACCACCAGCGCGGTGCCAAGCAGCACGGACAGCAGCCCACGGCGCGGCGCCCGGCCTGCGGCCCTGCCGAAGGGCGCGCCGGGGGAAGCCCGGGTGGATGCGCCGGTGTGCGCCCCTGCGCGCAAGGGAGCGGGCACGGGACTGGACGCGGGGGTGCAGGGGAACGTGGACGCGGAGGCAGGCGCGTCAAAGGAATCAGCCGGGCAGATCGTCATCGTCGAGGACCTCGGAAGCAGCGTGGAGGGGCGTGCCGGCGGCGCGCGGAGGGCACTGTAGCGGCCGCCACGCCGCCCGGCCGGCGCCGGCGACGCCTGTTTCCTCCGGTTGCAGGCCGCGCCGCAAGGGCGAATGGGGTGTCCCCGCCACGCTGTTCGGCGCCTCGGGTCGACGGCGTCGAACGAGAATTTGTGTGAATCACAGATATCACATTTCCCCTTAAATGCGATGGAAGACATCAAGTTTGCAGTTTGTGGCCCGATATCCCACGCAGCCGTGGGGGTCGTGGCGCCGATGGCGCCGTGGTTCGCCCGGTCTCCGTGCAGTCCGCCATCGAACAAGCCCGATCGCATCCGAATGACCAGTCCGCCGCATGAATCTGCCGAATCGCCGCTGGCCGACCAGCCGGTCGGGCCGTCGGCGCCCTGCGCGCGAGCTCCCGGCGGCCCGTCCGCGCCTCCGTCGGCGGCGCCGGACCACGACGCGGTGTTCGACCAGGCCCCGTGCGCGATGGCGCTGGTGGACCGTGACGGCCGGGTGCTGCGCGCCAACCCGGCGCTCTCCCGGCTGCTGCATGTGGCCGCCGACGCGCTGCAGGCGCGCCGGCTGTCCGATTTCGTGCACCCCGACGACGAAGCCCTCCTGCGCGAACTGACCGATGCACCGCACGCCGGCAGCGACGAACCGGCGCGCGCCGAACTGCGCGCCCGTCGCGGCGACGGCTGCGTGATCTGGATCGACGCCGCCGCCAGCCTCCTGCGCGACGGCGACGGCGCACCGGGCCTGGCCTGCGTGACGGCGATCGACGTGACCGAGCGCAAGAAGTCCGAGGCCGCGCTGCTGTACCGCCAGCGCATCGCGATGGAAAACGCCGGTCTCGGGCTGTGGGAATGGCACGTGCCGAGCAATGCGATGCACTTCGACGAGCTGTGGATGTCCACGCTCGGCTACACCGCGCAGGAACTGCCGCCGCGCGCGGAGGCCCGGCTCGCGCTGGTCCATCCGGACGACACGGCCGAGGTGATGGCAATCATCCGGTCCTGCCTGCGCGGCGAATCGCACGAATTCCGCTTCGAGCATCGGTTCCGCCACCGCCAGGGGCATTGGGTGTGGCTGCTCGACGCCGGCATCGTGGTGGAACGCGACGAGCGCGGCAAGCCGCTGACCGTGATCGGCACCTCGCAGGACGTGACGCAGCGCCGCGAGGCCGAGGCCGTGCTGGCGCAGACGCAGCAACGCCAGGCGCTGGCGGTGCAGGCGGCGCGGCTCGGCACCTGGGAATGGCATGTGCCGAGCGGCACGCTGCGCTTCGACGCGCGCTTTGCCGAGATCGTCGGGCGCCGCGTCGATGAACTGCCGACCGACCTCGGCGCCTGGGACCGGATCGACCCGCCCGACGAGCCGGGCGACCCGCTGCGCGGGCTGGGCGCCGCAATGCGCGGCGAGGTCAACGACTTCAGCATCGAGCGCCGCCTGCGCCACCGCCAGGGCCATGCCGTGTGGGTGCTGGACACCGGCCTGGTGGTCGAGCGCGACGCGCTCGGCCAGGCAACCACGGTGACCGGCGTCTACCAGGACATCACCGCACGCAAGCAGGCCGAACTCGAGCTGCGCCGCGCGAAGGAGGCGGCGGACGCGGCCAGCCATTCGAAGGGCGAGTTCCTCGCCAACATGAGCCACGAGATCCGCACGCCGCTGAACGCGATCATCGGCCTGACGCGGCTGGTGCTCGGCACCGAGCTGACGCCGCGCCAGCAGGACTTCCTGTCCAAGGTCGAGTCCTCGTCGACGGCGCTGCTGGGCATCCTCAACGACATCCTCGACTACTCGAAGATCGAGGCCGGGCGCATGGTGCTGGACCAGATCCAGTTCCCGCTCGCCGGGCCGCTGCGCAGCGTGTCCGACCTGTTCGGCGCGCAGATCGAGCAGAAGGGGCTGGAGCTGCACGTCGAGGTCGCGCCGGACGTGCCGCGCGAGGTGGTGGGCGACCCGCTGCGCCTGACGCAGGTGCTCAACAACCTGGTCGGCAACGCGATCAAGTTCACCGAGCAGGGCCAGATCCACGTCAAGGTGGACCTGCTCGGCGGCGACGCCGAGACCTGCACGCTGCGCTGCGCCGTCATCGACACCGGCATCGGGCTGACGCCCGAGCAGTCGGGCCGGCTGTTCAAGGCCTTCTCGCAGGCGGACGGCTCGGTCACCCGCAAGTACGGCGGTACCGGGCTCGGCCTGTCGATCAGCCAGCGCCTGGTGCGGCTGATGGGTGGCGAGATCGGCGTGACCAGCGCCGAGGGCGCCGGCTGCACCTTCACCTTCACCTGCCGGTTGCAGCGCGCCGTGCAGCCGGAGCTGCAGCGCGACCTCGGCCGCGTGCAGGGGCTGCGCGTGCTGGTGGTGGACGACCACGAAACGTCGCGCCTGATCCTCGAGAACCTGTTCGATGCCTGGGGCCTGGTGGCCGAGACGGCGTCGAGCGCGCTGCAGGGCCTGCAGCGCATCGCCGAGCAGCGCGACGCCGGCACCCCGTTCGACGTGGTGCTGATGGACTGGCGCATGCCCGACCTGAACGGGCTGGAAATGGCCCGCCGGCTGCGCAGCGAGACACCCGCCGGCACCGCCGCGCCGTTCAC
>JBGAMJ010000135.1:0-14891 GCA_044223035.1 Piscinibacter sp. | reverse complement strand
CCGCGCCGGTGCTGTCGCGTGTGCCGATCGCGGCAGTGCGCAGAGCAGGGCGAGCGTGGCGAGCAGGGGGCGGCGCAGCATCGACGCGAGCATCGCACGCCGCGCGGCGCCGCGCCGCCGCCGCGAAGGGCGGCTCAGGATCCGGCCGGCTCCAGCGGCGAATGCTGCAACAGGAGGGCGCGCAGTTGCGGCGGATCGAACGGCTTGGTCAGCAGGGCGGTCATGTCCGCCTGGGTCGCGGCTGCGCGATCCTGTGCCGACGTGGACCCGGTGAGACCGATCATCACCAGGTCGCGCAGCTCGGCGTGCCGACGGATCGCCTGCGCCGCGGCGATGCCGCCGAGCACCGGCATGTTCAGGTCCAGCAACGCGTAGTCGAAGGGACGGCCGGCGGCCTGCGCGGCCAATGCGGTGTCGACCGCGGCGCGCCCATCGTGCGCGTGTTCCACCTGCAGTCCCCAGGACCGCAGCACGGCCTCGGTCAGCATCAGGTTGACGTCGTCGTCTTCCACGACCAGCGCGCGCCGGCCCGCGAGCGCACGTTGCGACGCGATGCCGGCGCTGTCGTCCTCGCAGCGTTCTTCCGTGGCCCGCATTGCCACGGCCTGCGTGGCGTTCGGCAGCGGCAGTTCGGCCCAGAAGCAGGCCCCCTGGCCCGGGCTGCTGACCACGCCGACGTGGCCATCCATGCGCTGTGCCAGCTCGCGGCAGATCGCGAGGCCCAGGCCGGTGCCGCCGGCGCGGCGTGCCGCCTGGCGGTCGGGCTGCGCGAAGGGCTCGAACAGGTGCGCCTGCGCGTCCTCGTCCAGCCCCGGCCCGTGGTCCTGCACCTCGAAACGCAGGCGATCCCCGCCGCGGCGCAGCAGCCGGATCTCGACGCTGCCGCCGCTGGAGAACTTGAGTGCGTTGGAGATGAAGTTCGACAGGATCTGCCGCACCCGGACCGCGTCGCCCAGCACGATGTCGGGCGCCTGCGCATCGAACTGGCAGCGCAGCGTCAGGGTCTGAGCCCGCGCCGACGCCCACCAGCTCACCACCAGGTCGTTCAACAGCGCCCGCAGGCTGAACACGCGTACGTCGAGCTCGAAGCGGCCGACCTCGATCTTCGTCAGGTCCAGCGTGTCGTTCAGCAGCCCCCTCAACGACGACGCGATGGAGTGGAGCTGATGCAGGTAGCGCGCCTGCTCGTCCGGTGTGGTTTGCGCCTCGCATGCCAGGTGGGTCAGCCCCAGCAGTGAATTCAGCGGCGTACGGATTTCGTGGCTGACCTTGGCGAGGAAGACGCTCTTCGCGCGGGCGCTCGCTTCGGCGTGGGTCACCGCGGCCTGCAGCGCGGCATCGACGCGGCGCTGTTCGCTCACGTCCTCGCACAGCCAGATCAGCCCGTGCAGCGGGCCGCCGTCCTCGTCGACGAGGCGCGCGCGCAGGCGGCAGGCGAAGCTGCTTCCGTCGCGGCGCTGCAGGCGCTCCTCGGTGTCGACCGCGTCGCCACGGCGCAGTGCGTGTTCCACCCGCGCGCGCGATTCCGCTGCGGCTTCGGGCGTCGGCCAGAGCAGGTCGATCGGCTGGCCCGCCAGCGTGCCGTGATCCCAGCCGAACATCGACTCGAAACTCGGGTTGCATTGCACGAAGTGCCACGGCGCCGGTTCCGTGCGGGCATAGGCGATGCCGATCGTCGCTGAATCGAAGATCGCGCGGAGTTCCGCGTCGTGCGTGATCTCGGGGGCATCGCGGCCGAGGTGGTAGACGCAGAATCGATAGCCGGCGGCAGTCTCGGCGATCGACGCCTCGACCGCCGCCGAGCCGCGCGCCGTCGGTGCGGTCGGCCACGCTGCGGCGGCCGCGCCGGTGCCGGCCTCGCCCACGGCGGCGGACGCCACGGGACGGGTGGCGGCAAGCTTTTCCTCCCGGGCCCACAGACCGGAACTCTCGAGGCCGTGCCCCAGCAAGTCGTCGGCGTGGCGGCCGGTTGCGGATTCGAATGCCGGGTTGACGTGCAGGATCGCGCCGGTCACCGCGTCGGCAATCACGATGCCGGTGCTGCTGCCGGCAAATAGGGACGACAGCACCCGAAGCTGTTCGGCCAGGACGACCGGCCGCGGCGTCATGACGAACCCTCGGACGTTGGGTAGGCCGGCCGGGCTCCGGGCAGCGGGGCGTGGCGGGGTGCCGGCGCGGGCACGCGGACGTCGCGCCGCGAGACCTCGATCACCAGCGCCGTGCGTCGCGCGACATTGAAGAAGCGCAGCAGCTCCGACACGTAGTTCTTGCGCACGGTGCCCTCGCTGATGCCCATGCGGTTGGCGATCGCCTTGTTGGGCAAGCCCTGGCAGACGTAGTAGAGCACCTCGCACAGCCGGGCTGACAGGCCGAGCTCGCTCGCGCTGCGCGCCTCGCGCAGCCCGCTGGATGCGCGCGGGGGGCCGCCGGCGCCGATGATCGATGCCGGCAGGAACACGCCGTCGGCGAACACGGTGGCGAGCGCGCGCTGGAACACCGACTCGTCGCCCATGCCCTTGGCGATGTAGCCGGAGGCGCCGGCGGCGATGCAGTCGAGCACGGTGTCGCGGTCGTCGGTGGCCGACAGCATGATCACCTTGGCGCGCAGGTCGCGCTCGCGGATGTGCGCGAGCACATCCATGCCCGAGCGCGGCGAGCGCAGGTCGATGTCGAGGAAGACGACGTCGAAGTCAGTGTCCCGGAGCTGCGCGATCGAGTCTTCGTAGTTGCCCGACTCCGCGATGCGGCACTGGGGTTCGGCCAGGTGCAGCATCGCCTTCATGCCGGCCCTGACGAGTTGCTGATCCTCGACGATGAGCACGTTCTTGAGCATGTGGCGGTACCGGAAGTGTTCGGGGGGCGGCATTCCCGATGGCGCGTGCCGGCGCGCCGGCCTCGGCGGGTCCGTCCGGCCGTTGCCTGGGGTGGTTGGGCAACGGCGGGGGGATGCTGGGTGGGTCGTGTCGACGCTATCCGAGGGCCCCGAGGGGCTCAACCCGACTCATGTCGGGTCTGTACAACAGATGTCCAATTTGTGCGCGGACAAACGGGGTTTCGCGACGGACGATGCGTCGCGCGCAGCTTCCGACGCGTCCGCCGCCCGCGCGGCGGGCGAGGCGCGAGAATGTCGGTTTGCCTTCGGCCGAGATCGCCGCCGCGGCGGCGAGTCACAGCGAGTCCATGAGCGAATTCACCATCCCGTCCGAGTTCGACTTTGGCCAGCATTTCGATCGCGTCACGCTGTCGCGCGCGATGATCCTGGAGCCCGAGCGCGCCGTGATCAGCCTGCGCACCGAAGGGCCGATGCTGATCACGCTGCTGCGCGGCAGCACCGGCACCGCGTACGAACAGCGCATCGAGCTGCCGATCGACCGTCGCCTCGGCCTGCGCGTGCGCGGAAGCTGCAGTTGCCCGGTCGGTGCCAACTGCAAGCATGTCGCCGCGGCGCTGATGGCGTTCGAGGCGCTGCAGATCCGCCAGCGCAAGAGCGGCGCGCCGCCCGGGCCGCTGTCGATCGGCCCGGCGGTCGGCAACGCGGCGGCCCTGGGCTCGACCGTGCTGCTGCCGCCTGCGGCGCCCGTCGCCCCGCTGCCACCGCGGTCCGCGTCGACGCTGGCCGCTGCGCCGCGCGCGGACGCGCCGGATGCCGGCGAGCTCCCCCGCGCGCTAATCGGATGGCTGACCGAACTGCCCGACCCGGGCGTGTCGCCGGCCGACCCGTCCAACCCCGCGGCGCCGAAGAAGCGGCTGATGTACGTGCTGTCGGCGCTGGGCACCCAATTGCGCCTGGGGTTGGCGATGGGCAGCCTGCGCAAGACCGGCGACATCGGTTCGCACCGGGCGCATTCGCCGTCGCTGATCGACATGCTGCGCACGCAGCCGGGCTACCTCGAGGAGATCGACGTGCCGGCGCTGGCCGCGCTGCTGCCGCTGCCGGCGCTGAGCCATGCCGGCCACACGCTGATGCGCGGCCGGCAGGCGCTGACGGCGCTGCACGCCATGCTCGCGACCGGCCGCGTCTGGCTGCGGCCCAGCCCGCACATCGACCTGCCCGAGCCGCCCGGCGAGCCGGCGCGCTGGGACGACGAGCCTGCCGGCGTGCGGCTGCAGTGGCGCTCCGACGCCGCCGGCCAGTGGCGCGTGCAATGGCAGTCGGTCGACGGCCAGCCGGCCACGGTGGTGCTGCTGCCGCAGCCGCTGCTGGTCGACCTCGCGACGTCGGTGATCCGCCCGGCGCAGGTGGAGGGCACGGCGGTCGACAGCGCGGTGGCCGAATGGCTCGACCGCATGCCCGCGGTGCCGAACGAACTGCTGGCGCGCTTCACCGAACGGCTGCAGGCCGGCGCCGGCGCGCGCGGCGTGGCGGTGCCGCTGCCCGATGCGCAGGCGCGCGAGCTGCGCGACCTGGGCGCGCCGCCGCTGGTGCCGGTGCTGCGGCTGACGAGCTGCATCGACGTCGTCTCCGAATCTCTGCTGCACCATCGCTACGGGCTCGCCAACGCGCGCCACACGGTGCGCCGGCAGCCGGCGGCGCACCTGCTGCTGCGCTACCGGCCCGACGGCCACGAGCCGGTCGACTTCGCGTTCCCGGCCGGCGCCGCCGACACCGCCTACCTGGAGGTCGACGACCCAGTGCGCGCCGGCGCGCCGCGCCTGGCCCGCCTGCAGCGCGACGCCGCGGGCGAGGCGCGCGCGCTCGTGCGGCTGTTCGACGAGCTCGACTTCCGTCCGTGGAGCCTTGCCGCCGGCGTGGCGCTCGACCGCCTGCCGTCGCTCACCGAAGGCCGGCGGCAGTCGTCCGCACTGCCGCAGCAGGTCGAGGGCCAGCCGATCCTGCTGGTGCTGCGTCAGCCCGAGCAGTGGCCGGCCTTCGTCTCGCGCCGCGTCGACACGCTGCGCGCCGCAGGCTGGGAGGTCGAGCAGGCCGACGACTTCCCGATCGAGCTGCACGATGCCGACGGCTGGGACCTGCAGGTCGACGACGACGGCGACGCGGCCCACCCGTGGTTCTCGGTCGGCCTGTCGGTGCAGGTCGACGGCCGGCCGGTGGACCTGGTGCCGTTGCTCGTCGGGCTGGTGCGTTCCGGCTGGCTGAGCCTGAACCAGGCGCTGCGCGAGCACGGCGAGGCGGCCCGCGACCCCAACCGCGACCCCAACCGCGACCCCGATCGTGACCCCCACGGCGACCCGGCGAACGGCGCCGCCGACGACCTGCCACGCGAGGTGCTGGTGCCGTGGCCCGACGACATCGTCGTCGCCGGCCACGCGCCGCGCCAGCGGCTGCTGCGCTTGCCGGTGGAGCGCATCGCACCGCTGCTCGACTGGCTGCGCGCGGTGTTCGATGCCGGCGGCCGCGACACGCCGCTGCGGCTGTCGCGCTTCGACCTCGGCACGCTCGACGCGCTCTCCGCCGGCGCCACGCTGCGCGCGCCGCCGCGCTACACCGAGCTGCTGGAGCAGGTGCGTGCGCTGCGCGGCGGCGAGGGGCTGCCGGCGGTCCCGCCCTCGCCGCACGTGAACGCCACGCTGCGCCCCTACCAGCGCGACGGCCTCGCCTGGATGGACTTCCTGCGCCGCGCCGGCTTCGGCGGCGTGCTGGCCGACGACATGGGCCTCGGCAAGACGCTGCAGGCGCTGGCGATGCTGCAGGGCGAGCTCGACGCGGGCCGGCTCGACCGGCCGAGCCTCGTCGTCGTGCCGACCAGCCTGGTCGGCAACTGGCGCGCCGAGGCCGAGCGCTTCACGCCCGGTCTGCGCGTGCTGGTGCTGCACGGGCCGCAGCGCGCGTCGCTGCACCCGCGCATCCCGCAGGCCCACCTGGTCGTCATCAGCTACCCGCTTGCGCTGCGCGACATGGAGGTGCTGTCGGCGCAGAACTGGCACTGCGTGCTGCTTGACGAGGCGCAGCGCATCAAGAACAGCCGCAGCCAGGCCGCGCTGTCGCTGAAGGGCCTGCGCGCGCGCCACCGGCTGTGCCTGAGCGGCACGCCGCTGGAGAACCACCTCGGCGAGCTGTGGTCGCTGATGGACTTCGTCTGCCCCGGCCTGCTCGGCGGCGAGGCGCAGTTCCGCGAGCAGTACCGGCTGCCGATCGAGCGCCGGCAGGACACGCTGGCCGCCGAGCAGCTCGCGCGGCGGGTGCGGCCGTTCATCCTGCGCCGCACCAAGCAGCAGGTGGCGCGCGACCTGCCGGAGAAGACCGAGACGCTGCTGCGCGTGGAGATCGGCGGCGCCCAGGCCGACCTGTACGAGACCGTGCGCGCGACGATGGACAGCAAGCTGCGCGAGGCGATCGCGCAGCAGGGCCTGGCGCGCAGCCGGATCATGGTGCTCGACGCACTGCTCAAGCTGCGCCAGGTGTGCTGCGACCCGCGGCTGCTGAAGGCCGGCGGCGCCACGCCGGGCGGCGGCGCGGGCGTGGCCGCGTCGGCCAAGCTCGAACTGCTGCTCGAACTGCTGCCCACGCTGATCGAGGACGGCCGGCGCGTGCTGCTGTTCTCGCAGTTCACCGAGATGCTCGCGCTGATCGAGACCGAGCTCGGCCCGCTGGAGCTGCCCTACCTCAAGCTCACCGGCGACACGCCGGACCGCGCCGCGGTGGTCGAGCGCTTCCAGTCGGGCGAGGTGCCGCTGTTCCTGGTCAGCCTGAAGGCCGGCGGGGTCGGCCTCAACCTCACGGCGGCCGACACCGTGATCCTCTACGACCCGTGGTGGAACCCGGCCGTCGAGCAGCAGGCGATCGATCGCGCCTACCGCATCGGGCAGGACAAGCCGGTGTTCGTCTACAAGCTCGTCGCCAGCGGCACGGTGGAGGACAAGATGCTCGAACTGCAGGCGCGCAAGGCCGACCTGGCCGACGCGCTGCTGTCCGGCGTCGCCAGCGACGCGGCGCTCGACGCCGACGACTTCGACGAGCTGTTCAAGCCGCTCGGCGGCCTGGCCGGCGGCGACGGCGACGACGGCGACGAGGCCTGATCGGGTAACAACCCGACCGCCATGGCCGAACAACCATCGAACCGCCGGCCACACCCACGCCGCGCCCGCCGATGCTGATCGTCCACAACCCCGAGCACGCCCGCCACGCCGGCCGCCACGAGATCTACCGCGGCCAGCTGGTTCCCTGCCACGAGACGCCGCAGCGGCTGGAGATCGTCGAGGCCGAACTTCGCCGCCGCGGTTTCGCGACGCCGATCGAGCCGGAGCCGATCGGCCGCGAGGTGCTCGAACGCGTGCACGCCGGGCGCTACCTCGACTTCCTCGCCGGCGCGTGGGATGAATGGATCGCGCTCGACCCGGCCCACGCCGCGCTCGACGCGCTGCCCTCGGTGTGGCCGGTGCGCGGCTTCCGGGCGGACATCGAACCGGCCAACTTCGCCGCGCGGCTCGGCCTGTATTCGTTCGACGCCGGCACGCCGCTGACCGCCGGGAGCTGGGCCGCCGCGCGGGCCGGCGCCGCCGCCGCGTGCACCGCGGCGCGCCGCATCGTCGCGCCGGACGCCCACGCGCGCGTCCGCCACGCCTTCGTCGCGACCCGCCCGCCCGGCCACCATGCCGGCTTCGATTTCTACGGCGGCTACTGCTTCCTGAACAACGCCGCGATCGCCGCGCAGACGCTGCGCGACGCCGGCGTGCCGCGGGTGGCGATCGTCGACGTCGACTACCACCACGGCAACGGCACGCAGAGCCTGTTCTACGAGCGCGCCGACGTGCTGACGGTGTCGGTGCACGGCGACCCGCGCACCGAGTACCCGTTCTACCTCGGTCATGCCGACGAGCGCGGCCGCGGCGCCGGCGAGGGCGCCAACCTCAACCTGCCGCTGCCGCGCGGCGCCCCGTGGCCCGACTGGCGCGCGGCGCTGGCCGCCGGGCTCGATGCGGTGCGGCGCCACGGCGCCGGCGCGCTGGTGGTCGCGCTCGGCGTCGACACCTGGGAAGGCGACCCGATCGCCGGTTTCGGCCTGCGCAGCGCCGACTACCTCGACCTCGGCCGCGACCTGGCCGGCCTGGGCCTGCCGACGGTGATCGTGCTCGAAGGCGGCTACGCGGTGGCGGAGGTCGGCGTCAACGTCGCCAACGTGCTGGAGGGCTTCGCGGGCTGACGCGCGCCGGCACCGGCCGCCCGCAGCCCCCTGCCGACCACACGCGGCACCGATCTCGTGGCACGCGCTTCAGCGCAACGGCTTCAGGGCGCCGGTTTCAGCGAGCGGTCGAGGAACTTCTCCAGCCGCGTCAGGTAGTCGGCCTCGTTCCCGGCGCGGTAGAAGCCGTGGCCCTCGTTGTCGTAGTCGACCTTCTCGAGCGCCACGCCGGCGCTGCGCGCCGCGGACGCGAAGCGCTCGGCATGCTCCATCGGAACCCGCCGGTCCTCCCGGCCCTGCGCCAGCAGCACCGGCACCTTGATCTCCGCCACCCGTTTCAGCGGCGATTCGGCGCTCAGCCGGGCGGCGTCGCGCTCCAGGTCGCCCAGCAGCACCGGCAGGAAGTAGCGCCGCGCCGAGTCGCTCAGGTCGCTGCGCAGCAGCGTGAACAGCAGCGGCAGGTCGGTCACGCCGGCAAAGCTGGCCGCGCAGCGGTAGACCCGCGGGTGGGCGATGGTGCTCATCAGCGCCGCGTAGCCGCCGTAGCTGGTGCCCTCGATGCACACCCGCGCCGGGTCGACCCACTTCTGTGCCGCCGCCCACTTCACCGCGTCGGCCAGGTCGTCCAGCATGCCGCTGCCCCACTGCTGCCAGCCGGCACGGTACCAGGCGTATCCGTAGTGCGTACTGCCGCGGAACGACGGCTCGATCACCAGGTAGCCGCGTGATGCGAGGAACTGCGCGTGGCCGTCCCACCGCAGGCTCGCGCCCGGCGCGAACGGACCGCCGTGCACCACCACCACCGCCGGCAGCGGCTGGTTATCCGGCGCGCCGGCCGGGCGTGTCAGGACCACCGGCATCGACGCGCCGTCGCGCGTGGTCACGCGGTATGCGGTGCGAGTGCCCTGCGCGGATTCGCGGATCCACGGGCGCGAGGCGCCGAGCTCCTGGATCGACGAGGTCTGGCGGTCGAACAGGAAGTACTCGCCGGGCTGCCGGTCGGAGCTGGATCGGACGACGAAGTAGCGCGTCGTCTCGCAGCGCCCGCAGTACAGGCGATTGCTGCGCCCCGGCGGCAGCGCCGTGTCGATGCCCTTCTGCAGGCTGGCCATCACCGGGTCGATCCAGTAGCTCATCGGGCGCGTCGTCGTGAAGTGCACGCCGAGCAGCCGGCCGCTGCGGCTGTCCTGCGTGGCGGCCGGTTCGAGGTCGTAGCCCTTGACCGCCAGCACCGGTTCGTCGTCGTAACGGCCACTGCGCGGGTCATAGCGGTACAGGCCGATGGTGTCGCCGCCGCGCCGCGATTCGACCAGCAGCCGGCCGTCCGGCTCGGCGAACCAGGGCGTCATGCCGGGCTCGGTCAGCGGCTCGAAATCGGCCACCGTCTGCCAGCCGTCGCCCTCGGGTGCGCGCCAGTGCACGCGGGTGCGGCCGGCCTGCTCCGACACGATCCAGCGTGCCTCGAGGCCGGCGTCGAACAGCCACCGGCGCGTGCCCGGCGGCTGGCCGCTGGCCTGCGTGCGCAGTTCGCCGGTGCTGGTGTCCAGGCGGCCCAGCACCCGTTGCGACAGGTCGCCCGCGGAGTCCCGCACGTCGCGTGCGACCAGCACGTCGTCGCTGCCGTCGTCGATGGTGCGTTCCAGCCGCCAGCCGTAGGGCAGCACCCGCGAGCGGATGTGCGAGGCCGCGCTGTCGTTGTTGCGGTCGGACCAGACGATGAGCTGGCGCCAGTCGCTGCCGTCGTGATTGACGGCGAAGACGCCACCGAGGCCGTCGCGGATCACCGCGCCGTCCTCGAAGGCGCTGACCACCAGCCGGTTGTCGTTGACCCACCGCACCGAGGTCACGTCGGCATCGGCGAAGGCGGCGACGATGCGCGGCTGGCCGATCGGATCCAGGTCGATCACGGCGGCGCGGCGGCGGCCGTTGGTGCCCGTCGACAGCAGCGCCATGCGCCGCCCGGACGGCGAGACCGACACCGCGTCGATCGCCGGTCCGGCGGCGAAGGCGATGGCGGACGGACGGTTGGCGGCCGGCGGGGGTGACGATGCGGGTGTGGGTGCGGGTGTGGGTGCGGGTGCATCCACTGCCGGCGGCGCGGAAGCGGCATCGGCAGCGGCAGCGCTGGCGGGTCGGCCGCCCAGTGTCAGCGCGAGCGCGGCCAGCAACAGGCCTCGGCCGACCGCTCGGAATGTGCTGCCTGCGTTCGCCCGCAGCACGAAGCCGGCCCGGCCCCGCGGTCGCCGGTCGACTTCGCCGGCGGTACGCGCCCGCGCAGGCGCCCCCGGGTTCCCTCGCGACGCTGCGCATCGGTCCATTCGTTCCCCCTCCGCTCGCCGTGCATCGCCCGTGCCGGTGGCCATCTTGTTCGGTCGAGCGCGCATCCTAGCGGTGATGTCCGGGCCTGCCAAACGGCGCATCCACGAGGCGGTGGATGGAGCGCGCGCCGGTGCGCAGGCCTTCAGTCCACGGTCTCGCCCCCGGTCATCAGCGCGATGAACCGGTCGATCCCGACGTTCCCGCCCGACAGCGTGATGCCCACGCGCTGGCCGCGGAAGCGCTCGCGGTGGTGCATCAGTGCCGCCAGAGCGTTCGCGCCCGAGGGTTCGAGCACCTGCTTCATCCGCTCGAAGGCGAAGCGCATCGCGTCCAGCGTCACCGGGTCGGGCACCGCCAGCACGTCGGTCACCAGCGCCTGGATCACCTCGAACGGCTGGCGGCCGACGGCCTGCGTCTGCTGGCCGTCGCAGATGGTGCGCGGCACGTCGATTGACACGATGCGGCCGGCGCGCAGCGACTGCTGCATGTCGTTGCCGCGCTCCGGCTCCGCGCCGTAGACCTGGATGCCCGGCAGCAGGTGCCTGGCGGCGACCGTGCAGCCGGAGAGCAGCCCGCCACCGCCGGCGCAGACGATCAGCGCGTCCAGCGGGCCCGTGTCCTCGATCAGTTCCAGCGCGGTGGTGCCCTGGCCGGCCATCACCGGCAGGTGGTCGAAGGGCGGGATCAGCGCCGCGCCGCGCTCGCTGCTCAGGCGCCGGGCGATCTCGGCGCGGTCTTCGGTGTAGCGGTCGTAGATCACCACCTCGGCGCCGTAGCCGCGGGTGGCGGCGAGCTTGAGCGCCGGCGCGTCGTGCGGCATCACGATGGTGGCCCGGCAACCGTGAAGCTGCGCTGCCAGCGCCACCGCCTGCGCATGGTTGCCGGACGAGAACGCCACCACGCCGCGCTCGCGCTCGGCATCGCTCAGCACGTTGATCGCGTTGAAGCCGCCGCGGAACTTGAAGGCGCCCATGCGCTGCAGGTTCTCGGCCTTCATGAACACCTGGGCGCCGACCAGCGCGTCGAGCGTGCGCGAGCGGAGCACCGGCGTGCGGTGGGCGATGCCGCGCAAGCGCGTGGCGGCGGCCTGGATGTCGGAGAACTGCAGCATGGTCGGGCAGGGTGGGGCGGTGGCGGGGCGGATGATTCTGCGGCAAGCGGCGGTGCGCGGCGGCGTCCCCGCCTTCCCCTCGGGCCCTGCGCATGCGATCCTCCGCCCCTCCCCGCCACACACCAGGATGCGCGACATGGAAAGCTCCTTCCACCAGCTCTCCGACCTGTTCCGGCAACTCGGGCTGGCCGACGACCCGGCGTCGATCGAGGCGTTCATCGCCGAGCACCGGCCGCTGCCGGCCGGCGTCGCGCTGGCCGATGCGCCGTTCTGGTCCGCGAGCCAGGCGCAGTTCCTGCGCGACGAGATCAGCGACGACGCCGACTGGGCCGAACTGGTCGATTCACTGGGCTCCCTGCTGAGCGCCTGATGCGGTTCCAGCACGCCTGCTTCATCAGCTACTGCCATGGTCAGCATGACCTGGTGAAGAGCTTCATGGACCAGTTCGTCAAGGCGCTGCAGGACGAGCTGGACGTGGTGATGGACGAGCGGGTCTACATCGACGTCGATCGCCTGCGCCCCGGCTACACCTACAACGAGGAGCTGGGCGACGCGATCTGCCGCAGCGCCTGCATGATCGTCGTCTACTCGCCCAAGTACGAGCGCCACCCCTACTGCGGCCGCGAATACGAGGCGATGGAACGGCTGGAGCAGGGGCGCCTGGCTCGGCTGGCGCTGAGCGGGCGCAAGCCGAGCCTGATCATCCCGGTGGTGCTGCGCGGCTTCGAGAACCTGCCGCCGCGCATCGCCGGCCGCCGCCAGGCGGTGGACTTCTCCCGCTTCACGCTGGCCGTGCCGGAGCTCGCACGCAACCCCGAGTACGTCGGCAAGATCCGCGAGATCGCCGAGGTGATCCAGGCGCATTGCGAGCTGTTCGACGCCGCCGGCGGTGACCCCTGCGCCGTCTGCGCCGAGTTCTCTATGCCGGCCGAATCGGAGCTGGCGCCGTGGCGGCCGCCGATGGCCGGGGCTTCAGGCGGCGCCTCGGGTGGCGCGGCGGCTGGCACGGCGGGTGGCGCGACGATGGGTGGCGGCATGGGCGGCGGCATCGGCGGCTGGCAACCGCCGTTCGTCAACCGCTGACGCCGGCGCGCCGCAGTGAGGCAGACGGTGGTGAGCTCGCGGCGGGACGAGCGCCCGGCCGCTCCGAAGCCGGTGCGTGCGCGATGGGGGGATCGCCCGGCATTTCCGTCGGCTGAGGAAGCGTCGTGAGCGCCGGCCCGGCTGATGAAGGTTCGGCTGCCCCGGCCGCCGGCCGCGTCACGACCTTCTATTCGTACAAGGGCGGCACCGGCCGCACGATGGCACTGGCCAACACCGCCTGCCTGCTGGCCGGCGATCCGATGCTGGGCGGCCTCACCGGCCTGCGGTTGCCGACCGCCCTGGCCGGCGACGCGATGCGCGTGCTGGTGGTCGACTGGGACCTGGAGGCGCCGGGCCTGCACCGCTTCTTCCCGCCGCGGCTGCGCAGCGCCGCCTCGCAGACCGGGCTCGGGCTCGACGCCACGCCCGGCCTGATCGACCTGTTCATCGCGCTGCGCGATGCGTTGCCCGAGCGCCCGCCCGATTCGCCCGAGACCGCCGAGGCCGACGCGCTGCAGGCGCTGGACGCGGTGCCGATCGAGCGCCACATCGTCGAGACGCAGGAGCCGAACGTGCACATCCTGCGCGCCGGCCGTGACGACGACGGCGCTTACAGCCGCCGCGTCGGCACCTTCGACTGGGAAGCGTTGTTCCGCCGCGCGCCCACGCTCTACCGGCTGCTGGCCGAGCGCCTGGCGCAGCGCTACGACCACGTGCTGATCGATTCGCGCACCGGCGTCACCGACACCAGCGGCATCTGCACCACGCTGATGCCCGAGCGGCTGGTGGTGGTGTTCACGCCCAACCGGCAGAGCCTGACCGGCGTCAGCGAGCTGGTGCGGCGCGCCACCGCGTACCGGCTCGCGTCCGACGACCTGCGGCCGCTGCTGGTGCTGCCGCTGCCCTCGCGCATCGAGGCCTCGCGGCAGGACCTGCGCGGCCGATGGCGCCACGGCGACCTGGACGCCGGCATCGTCGGCTACGAGCCGATGTTCCGCGAGCTGTTCAAGGAGGCCTACGGACTCTCCGCCTGCGAGCTGACGCCGTACTTCGACGAGGTGCAGTTGCAGCAGACGCCCGACTACGCCTACGGCGAGGAGATCGCGGTGCGCCGCGCCGGCGGCGATCGCTTCTCGCTGGCCAACAGCTACCGGGTGTTCGTGGCGCGGCTGCTGTCGGACGAGCCGCCGTGGGTGACGCAGCCGGTGGCCCAGGCGCCGGCCGCGGTAGCCACGGCGGCTGCGGCGGCAGGATCGGCTGCGGCATCGATTCCGGCTGCGGACGCGGGCGCGTTCGCCATCGCGCCGCCGCCCCGCCACCCGGCTGCCGGGAGCGAGGACGATGCGACTTTCATCGCCGCGGGGCCGCCGTCGCGGCCCGCGTCCCCGCCGGCGATGCCGCTGCCCTCGCCGTCGCCGTCGCCGCCGCAGCAGCAGCCACAGCCACAGCCACAGCCACAGCCACAGCCACAGCCACAGCCACAGCCACAGCCACAGCCACAGCCACAGCCACAGCCACAGCCACAGCCGCAGCCGCAGCCGCAGCCGCAGCCGTCGCCAGCGCAGTCGTCGCTGCTGCAGCCGTCACCGCCGCGGACACCGCCGCCGCTGACGACGCAACCATCAGCGCCGTTGCCTCCGCCGCCGCGGCACGCCCCGCCCGTGCCTCCATCGGCCGCGCCATGGGCGCCACCGCCCGGCGCCGCCAGCCGCCGCGTGTTCCTCAGCTACGCCTCGGCCGACCGCCCGCGCATCCTCCGCGTCGCCGACGCCGTGCGCGCCGCCGGCTTCGACGTCTTCTTCGACCGCGACCTGAGCCCGGGCAGTGACTTCGCCGGGCTGCTGGCCCACGAGATCGACCGCTCGGCGGTGGTCGTCGTGTTCTGGTCGGAAGAGTCCACGCGCTCGGTCTTCGTGCGCGACGAGGCCGGCGAAGGCCTGCGCCGCGGCATCCTGGTGCCGGTGCTGCTGGACGATGTGGTGCTGCCGCTCGGCTTCGGGCACATCCACACCCTCGACCTGCGGCGCGACCTGCGCGGCGGCTTGCCGCTGCTGGTGGACGCGATCCGGCGCGTGGCCGGTCAGGCCCCAGGCGGCGGTGCGACCCCGGACACACCCCTGGGCGCCGCGCCCCGGGAACACTTGCTGATTTCCCGCCGCATGGCCTTCGGCATGGCCGGCGGGCTGGCCTTGGCGATGGGGCTGGGCTGGTGGCTGCGCCCGGCGCCGGTGTCCGCCCCGTTCCCGGACGACCCCTCTGCCGCCCCGCCACCGGCCAGCGGTGCCGCGGCGGCGCCCGCC
>JBGAMJ010000134.1:0-15036 GCA_044223035.1 Piscinibacter sp. | reverse complement strand
GAGGCCGTCGTACTTGCCGGAATGGACGCACACGCCGCCTTGCTTGTCGGCGTACCACTCCTGCCAGGCGTCGGTCGAGAAGCGCTTGCCGGGCACGGCGATCACCTGCGGGATCGGCAAGCCATACTTCCTGGCGAACGCGAAGTCGCGCTCGTCGTGCGCCGGCACGCCCATCACGGCGCCCTCGCCATAGGCCATCAGCACATAGTTGCCGATCCACACCTCCACCGGCGCGCCGGTGAGCGGATGCGACACGTGGAAGCCGGTGGGCATGCCCTCCTTTTCCATCGTGGCCAGGTCGGCTTCCATCACCGAACCGGTCTTGCACTTGTCGATGAAGGGCTTGAGTTCGGGCTTGTCGACCGCCAGCCGCGCGGCGAGCGGATGCTCGGCGGCGACGGCGACGAAGGTGACGCCCATGATGGTGTCGGCGCGCGTGGTGTACACGCGCAGCTGCTTCGCCTCGCCGTCGATCGTGTACGGGAAGCCGAAGTTGACGCCGTAGCTCTTGCCGATCCAGTTCTCCTGGATCAGGCGCAGGCGCTCGCTCCAGCCGGGCAGCTTGTGCAGCGTGCTGTCGAGCAGTTCCTCGGCGTACTGGGTGATGTTCAGGTAGTAGCCGGGGATCTCGCGTTTTTCCACCGGTGCACCTGAGCGCCAGCCGTGGCCGTCGATCACCTGCTCGTTGGCGAGCACGGTCTGATCCACCGGGTCCCAGTTGACGATCTGCGTCTTGCGGTAGGCGATGCCCTTGTCGAGCATCTTCAGGAAGAACCACTGGTTCCACTTGTAGTAGGCCGGATCGCAGGTCGCGAGTTCGCGCGACCAGTCGATCGCCAGACCCAGGGCCTGGCACTGGCCCTTCATCACGCGGATGTTCTCGTCGGTCCAGGCGGCCGGGGCCTGCCCGCTCTTCATGGCGGCGTTCTCGGCCGGCAGGCCGAAGGCGTCCCAGCCCATCGGCATCAGCACGTTGAAGCCCTGCATGCGCTTGTAGCGCGCAAGCATGTCGTTGATGGTGTAGTTGCGCACATGGCCCATGTGCAGCCTGCCGCTGGGGTAGGGCAGCATCGAACAGGCGTAGTACTTCTTCTTCCTCGGATCTTCGACGACCCGGTAGGCATCGCGCGCGGCCCAGTGCGCTTGCGCCGCGGCCTCGACGTCGCGGGGGATGTACTTGTCGTTCATCCCCGTAATTGTAGGAGGGGCTATTTCGTTGCTGCGGCGGGCTCGCCCTGTGCGGATCCGGCGCCCGCCTCGGTGACGAAGCCCACGCGGTTGAGCCCGCCCTCCTGCACCAGGCCGATCAGTTCGGCCACCCGACCGTAGGGCACGCTCTTGTCGGCGCGCAGCTGCACCTCGGTGGCAGGGTTTCGCACGGCGGCCTCGCGCACGCGCAGGCGCAAGGTGTCGGCGTTCACCGGCTCGTCGCCCCAGAAGAAGCGGCCCTGCGTGTCGATGGCCAGCGTGACGAACAGCTGCGCATCGGTGGGCTTGGCGCCCTCAGCCTTCGGCAGGTCGAGCTTGAGGCTGGTGCTCATCAGCGGCGCGGTGATCATGAAGATCACCAGCAGCACCAGCATCACGTCGATCAGCGGCGTCATGTTGATGTCGCTCATCGGCTGCGAACCGGCGGCGCGTTCGAGGCGGCCGAACGCCAAATCACTGCTCCTGGGTGGACGTGGCCAACGTCATCTCGCGCAAGTCGAGGGCGAAACCCTCCAGTTCGGCCTCGCAGGCCGCGACCCACTTGCCGAACAGGTTGTAGGCGAGCACCGCCGGAATCGCCACTGCCAGGCCGGCGGCCGTCATGATCAATGCCTCGCCCACCGGCCCGGCCACCTTCTCGATCGTGATCGAACCGGCGGCCGAGATGCTCACGAGCGCGTGGTAGATGCCCCAGACGGTGCCGAACAGGCCGATGAACGGCGCCGTGCTGCCGATCGAGGCCAGCAGCACCTGGCCGAACTGCAGATGCGCCAGCGCGCCATGCAGGGCGTCGCGCAGACGGCGCGTGAGTTGCGATTCGGCACGACCGCTGGTCTCGAGCGTGCCGCTGCCCGGCTGCGCGGTGGCCGCGGCCAGCAGCGGCGCGAGCACCTGCTCGCGGTCGAGCGCGCCCAGTCGCGAGCGGCCGCTGTCGAGGGATTCGGCAGCCCAGAATGCCGGCACGGCGCGCGCAATGTCGCGCCGCGCTCGCCGCAGCACGCCCTTCCAGAGGATCACCACCCAGGCGCTGATCGACATCAGCAGCAGCGCGGCAACGCTGCGCGTGACGAAGTCGCCCTGCTCCCAGAAGTGCTCGAAGCCCGTCATGGATCAGCGCAGGCCGAGCACGTCGTCCATGCCGAACAGGCCGTTCGGCTGCCCGGCGAGGACGCGCGCCGCGCGCAGGCTGCCCTGCGCGTAGGTCGAGCGGCTGCCGCTGCGGTGGGTGATCTCGATGCGTTCGCCGGTGCCGGCGAACAGCACCGTGTGGTCGCCGACGATGTCGCCACCGCGGATGGCGGAAAAGCCGATGGTCGACGGATCGCGCTCGCCGGTGATGCCCTCGCGGGCGTAGACGGCGCATTCCTTCAGCTCACGGCCGAGTGCGGCGGCCAGCACCTCGCCCATCTTCAGCGCGGTGCCGCTGGGCGCGTCGACCTTGTGGCGGTGATGGGCCTCGATCACCTCGATGTCGTAGCCCTCGTTCAGCGCGCGCGCCGCCACGTCGAGCAGGCGGAACACGACGTTCATGCCGACGCTCATGTTCGGCGCCATCATCACCGCGACGTGGCGCGCGTGTTCGGCGATCGCCGCCTTCTGCGCGTCGGTGAAGCCGGTGGTGCCGATCACCAGGCGCACGCCGCGTTCGCGGCAGGCTTCCAGGTGGGCCATCGTGCCGTCGGGGCGGGTGAAATCGATCAGCACGTCGGCGTCGGCGAGGCCGGCGGCCAGGTCGGCGGTGATCGCGACGCCGCTCGTTCGGCCGAGGAAGGCCGCCGCGTCGTGGCCGATCGCGGGCGACGCGGTGACGTCGAGCGCGCCGGCGAGGCGCAGGTCGGACTCGGCCATCACGGACTCGACCAGCATGCGGCCCATGCGGCCGGAAGCGCCGGCCACGGCAATGCGAAGCGGTGGGCTCATCGGGGCGGGGCCGGTCACAAGGACACGGCGGGGGCGTCAGGGCGCACCGCAACGGCGCGGCGCGGGAACTCGGGGCGACGCATCAGCGCGGCTCGAGCGGCGGATAGGTGCGGGTGGGCCCGGCGGGCGCGGCGGCGGTGTCGGCCGCGGTCGGCGCGGGTTTGGGCGGCGCTGGCAGCGACTTGATCTGGGCGTCGGTCAGCTCCAGCGGGGGCGCGTTGCGCGAGGTCTTGAAGGTGTCGATCGACGCGACGAAATCGCGTTCGGCCGGCAGGTCGCCGCCGGTGTCGATGCTCTTCATCGCTTCGCCGTCGAACAGCACGACGATGCGGCGCTGCTGCGGCTCGGCGCCCTGGCGCCTGATCGTGAACACATAGTCCCAGCGGTCGCCGTGGAAGACGTCGGTCAGCAGCGGCGAGCCGAGCACGTCACGCACCTGCGTGCGGCTCATGCCCGGGCGGACCTGCGCCGCCTGCTCGCTCGTGACGACGTTGCCCTGCACGACCTCGATGCGGTACGGCGTGATGAAGCCGAGCAGGTTGTCGGATGACTGGAGCGACTGGCAGCCCGCCAGCAGGGCTGCCAAGGCCACGGCGAGGGCCGCAGTGGCGCGGGGGAACGGGCGGTGGGTCAAACGCATGTGGGCGCTGGGGGCGTGACGGTGGCCGGGCGGCAACCTCGATATCATCGAACGATTCTACCGGCTGGGTGCTCCGAACCCTCCGGCCCCGGAGCTCGCATGACCCGCGCCGACGAATTGAAGAGCAGCGGCCTCAAGGCCACCCTGCCGCGCATCAAGATCCTCGAGGTGTTCCAGAAGACGTCGCAACGCCACATGACGGCGGAAGACGTGTTCAAGGTGCTGCTCGCCGAAGGCGCCGACGTCGGTCTGGCGACGGTCTATCGCGTGCTGATGCAGTTCGAGCAGGCGGGCTTGCTGTCGCGCAACCACTTCGAGACCGGCAAGTCGGTGTTCGAGCTGAACGAGGGCAAGCACCACGACCACCTGGTGTGCGTCGACTGCGGCCGCGTCGAGGAGTTCTTCGACGCCGAGATCGAGAAGCGGCAGCGGTCGGTGGCGATCTCGCGCGGATTCGAGCTGCAGGACCACGCGTTGTCGCTGTACGCCGCCTGCACCAAGAAGCCGTGCCCGCATCGACAGAAATCGAACGGCGGTTGAGTGCGACCGGCGCCGCGGCGCCGAAGGTGGCGGCCTACTCCGGCCGGCCCATCGCCTTCTGGTGGCGGGCGATGAACTCCTGGTAGGTGTCGATGCCGCGCAACTGCAGGATCGTGTTGCGCACCGCTGCCTCGACCAGCACGGCGAGGTTGCGGCCGGCGTCCACCGCGATCACCGCCTTCAGCACCGGCACGTCGAGGATCTCCTCGTACAGCGGCTCGTAGGGCAGGCGTTCGAATTCGCGCTCCAGCGTCTCCTTGCGCACCAGGTGGACGATCAGCTTGAGCCGCATTTTCCGCCGCACCGCGGTTTCGCCGAAGATCGCCTTGATGTCGAGCAGGCCGATGCCGCGCACCTCCAGCAGGTTCATCAGCAGTTCGGGGCAGCGGCCTTCGAGAACGTTCTGCGACACGCGGTAGAGGTCGACCGCGTCGTCGGCCACCAGGCCGTGGCCGCGCGAGATCAGTTCGAGGCCGAGTTCGCTCTTGCCCAGGCCCGATTCGCCGGTCAGCAGCACGCCCAGGCCGAGGATGTCCATGAACACGCCGTGGCGCGTGGTGCGTTCGGCGAAGAGCTGGCTCAGGTAGCCGCGCATCACGTCGATGACCTGGCCGGCCGACTCGCTGGTCACGAACAGCGGGATCTCGGCGCGGTCGCACATCGCGACCAGCTTGTCGGGCGGCGTCTGCGCGTCGGCGACGATCAGCACCGGCGGCTCCAGCGTGACGATGCGCGAGATGCGGCGCTCGACCACCTCGGACGATGGCTCGCTGAGGTAGGCCACCTCGCGCCGGCCGACGATCTGCACCCGGTACGGATGGATGTAGTTCAGGTAGCCGACCAGGTCTGCGGCCGATTGCGCATTTCGCACAGCGGCTTCGTCGAAGCGGCGTTCCGGGTAGGCGTGGCCGGCGATCCACTCCCAGTGGAGCGCTGGGCGGTGTTCCTCGAACAGCGCCTCGGCGCTGATGACGGTCGGCTTCACGGGGGCGGCCGATGCCGGATCAGGCGACCGACTTCAGCGGTTCCCAGTTCGAAATCAGTTCGTGGACCTTGGCGGCATCGCCTTCGGTCTTCAGACGCTCGCGCAATTCGCGGTCGGACAGCATCTCCGCGATCTCGGACAGGATTTCGAGGTGTCGCTGGGTGGCCGCCTCGGGCACCAGCAGGAAGATCAGCAACGCGACCGGTTCGTCGTCCGGCGCGTCGAACGGTATGGGCTGCTGCACCCGCAGCACTGCCGCCAGCGGGTTCTTCAATCCCTTGATCCGCCCGTGCGGGATGGCCACGCCGTGCCCCAGGCCGGTCGATCCCAATCGTTCTCGGGCGAACAGGTTGTCGGTCACCGTCGCGCGCGCGATCGAGTGCTGGTTCTCGAAAAGCAAGCCGGCCTGTTCGAACGCGCGCTTCTTGCTGGTGGCGTCCACATCGACCAGCACGTTGCTGGAAGGAAGGATGGCGGCGAGACGGTTCATCGTGGATTCGGGCGGTGGCTCGACCGTTGGGTCTTCGTCTCGCGCCCGCGTACGCCAAAAGGGGAGGGGATTATAGAAATCGCTTTGGAAGATTGCCCAGGTCGGGTTTCGAACCGCAGCCGGCGCATTGTGCCGAGGTTGCTGCGGCGCAGCAATGGCCGCCCCCAGCCCGGGGGGGCGGCGGCGGCGTCGCCCGGCGAATCTGCCGCGCGGCGCCGCCTGCAGGTCAGGTGGCCGGCCCGTCGATGCGCTTGGCGGACACGTGGTGGTGGTCCTGCACCTTGTCCTTGTGCCGGCAAACCTGCCGGTCGAGCTTGTCCATCAACTGGTCGATCGCCGCGTACAGATCCTCGTGGCTGTTCTCCACGAAGATGTCCTTGCCCTTCACGTGCAGCGTGACCTCGGCCTTCTGCCTTCGTTCCTTTTCCTTCAGCTTTTCCACTGACAGCAGCACGTTGATGTCCACCACCTGGTCGAAGTGGCGCGTGACCCGGTCCAGCTTCGTCAGCACGTATTCGCGCAGAGCCGGCGTCACTTCGAGGTGGTGGCCGCTGATTGTCAGATTCATGGGGACTCCTTTCGCGGGGAGATGGGGCGGGATGCCAGGGAACCGCGGCGCCAGGACAGCGCGCGCGCAGGAGAGAAGGAACGGAGGAGCGGAGCGGAATGCAAGGCGAGATGCAAGGGCAGGGACGGAGCGGGAGCCCCGTCGAAAACCAGTGTGCCCCTGATCGAAAAGGGTGACAAGCGGGTGACAGCGCGCGGCGAAAGGAGAAGCCGGCACCGTGCGGGAGCCGTCACGCTCCGATGGCTCGCCGCAGATGGCATCGGGTTGCGGCAGGCGGCCGTCAACTTGGACGCCGATGCCATAATTTGCGACCCAGTTCTGTCGGAGTACGACTTGGACGCTGCCGCCACTCGGTGACCGTCCGCTCCCAGCAGGTCGCCGCGCGTTTGCCGGTGGGCCGGAGCGAGACGGTCGCGAACCCGTTCTTGATGCCGGATGCGGAGGACACGAAGTCCTCGGCGCCATGCTGGAGCCCCCATGCTCAATGTCTTCACGCTGAACAACGGCCGGTTGTTCCAGGAAGAGATCGAACGCCTCGACGCGCTGGCGAACGTGCAGCCGGTCTGGGTCGACCTGGAAGCGCCGACGCCGGAGGAAAAAGGCTGGATCGCGCAGCACTTCGGCGTCACGATCCCCGCCGACGTGGTCGATGACGACCTGGAAGAGTCGGCCCGGTTCTACGAGGAAGACAACGGCGAGCTGCACATTCGAAGCGATTTCCTGCTCGATGACGACGAGACGCCGCGCAACGTGCGGGTCGCGTTCATCCTGTTCCGCAACGTGCTGTTCTCGGTGCACGGCGAGGACCTGCCGGTGTTCCGTCTGCTGCGGCTGCGCGCGCGCCGCATCCCGGCCTTGATCGAGGACGCGAAGGACGTGCTGCTCAAGCTCTACGACGCCGACGCCGAGTACAGCGCTGACGCGCTGGAGAGCATCTACGACAGCCTGGAGGCCGTCAGCAACCGGGTTCTCAAGCAGGACGTCAATGACGTGATCGCCGGCGAGGCGCTGTCGGCCATCGCCAAGGAGGAGGACCTGAACGGCCGCATCCGCCGCAACGTGATGGACACGCGGCGCGCGGTGAGCTTCATGATGCGCAGCCGGCTGCTCAGCGCCGAGCAGTTCGAGGAGGCGCGGCTGATCCTGCGCGACATCGAGTCGCTGGACAGCCACACCACCTTCCTGTTCGACAAGATCAACTTCCTGATGAACGCCATCGTCGGCTTCATCAACATCAACCAGAACAAGATCATCAAGATCTTCTCGGTCGCGAGCGTGGCGCTGCTGCCGCCGACGCTGATCGCCAGCATCTACGGCATGAACTTCAAGGCGATGCCCGAGCTGGACTGGGCGCTCGGCTACCCGTATGCGATCGGCCTGATGGTGGCCTCGGTGGCCGCGCCGTTCATCTACTTCCGGCGCAAGGGCTGGCTGCGCTAGCCGTCTGACGCGCTGGCGCCGGCATCGGCGTGCTCCAGCGTGAACTGCATGACGCTGGTGTTGCCGGTGGCAAAGGCCGCCTCGCAGTACGCCAGGTAGAACTCCCAGATGCGCATGAAGCGGGTGTCGAAGCCGAGGCGGCGTACCGCCGCGTCCTCGCGCAGGAAGTTCTCGCGCCAGCGGCGCAGCGTCTCGGCGTAGTCGAGCCCGAAGTCCAGCTCGTCGACGACGCGCAGCCCGGCCTCGCCCGCCGCGCGGTGGAACGCCGATGGCGAAGGCAGCAGGCCGCCGGGGAAGATGTACTGCTGGATGAAGTCGGTCGAGCGCAGGTAGCGCTCGAAAAGGTCGTCCCGGATCACGATGCTCTGGATGCACGCGCGGCCGCCGGGCTTGAGGTGCCGCCGCACGGTGTCGAAGTAGCGCGGCCAGTACTCGCGGCCGACCGCCTCGAACATCTCGATCGACACGACGGCGTCGTAGGGCGGGTCGTCGATGTCGCGGTAGTCCTGGTAGCGCAGGTCGCCGGGCAGGCCGGCGTCGGCCAGCCGGCGCTGTGCCCAGGCGAGCTGCTCGCGCGACAGCGTCACGCCGGTGACGCGCGCGCCGAAGTCGCGCGCCGCCGCCTCGGCCAGCGCGCCCCAGCCGCAGCCGATCTCGAGCACGCGGTCGCCGGGGCCGACGCCGCAGGCCTGCAGCGTGCGCCGCACCTTGGCGTCTTGTGCCGGCACCATCGGCCGGGCCCGGTCGCCCTCGAACCAGGCGCTGCTGTAGTTCATCGTCGGGTCGAGCCACAGCCGGTAGAACTCGTTGCCGAGGTCGTAGTGGGCGTGGATGTTCTTGCGGCTGCCGGCGCGCGTGTTGCGCCGCCCGAGGTGGCGCAGCCGGTGCAGCAGCGCGCCCCACCAGTGGCCGTAGATGACGGCCTCGACCTCGTCGCGGTTGGCGATGAACAGGCGCAGCAGTTCGACCAGGTCGGGCGAACTCCAGTCGCCGGCGATGAAGGTCTCGGCGAAGCCGATGTCGCCGCTGCGCAGCGCGGCGCCGCAGACCGACCAGTTGCGCATCCGGATGCCGGCGCGCAGTTCGCCGGGCTCGCCCAGGCGGGCCGAGCTGCCGTCGGGCCACTGCACGTCGAGCGTGCCGTGGCGAAGCCGGCGGACGACGCCCATCACGGCGCGTGCGGCGGCGGGGGCGGAGGGCGGGAGCGCGCGCGGCGCGGTGGTCGTGGTGCTCATTGCGTCAGGGGTGGGGCGGTGTCTGCGAATCAGCGGGTCACGAAGGTCCCGGGTGGCCCGGGCTTGCGGAAGAACGGCACGCGCTTGAGCGCCAGGCGCAGCGCCTGCCAGTGGATGCGCGCAATCACGCCGAAGCTCATCAGCGGCATGCCGAAGAACGCGGCGCGCAGCCGCGCGGCGGTCAACGGCGCCAGCCGGCCGCTGACGCTCGTCTGCAGCAGCGGGCCGTCGGCGTCGTCGTGGTCGATGCGCACCAGCGTGGAGGCGGTGGTCGCGGCGCCGGCGTCGTCCGCGGTGTTGTCCACGCTTCCGGCGAGATCGGTGCGCAGGAAGCGAAACCGGTAGTCGCCCCGGATCGCGCAGAACGGCGACACGTGGAACACCTTGACCGCACGCTGCTCGCGGCCCCAGGCGAGCTGCGGCCCGGCGAGCAGGTAGCAGTGGCGTTCGCCGAAGGTGTTGTTGACCTCGACGACGATCGCCGCCAGCGAGCCGTCGCGGCGGTGGCAGTACCAGAAGCTGACCGGCTTGAAGGCATAGCCGAGCACGCGCGGGTAGCAGTGCAGCCAGATTTCGCCGTCGGCGTCGGCGATGCCGGCGCCGGTCAGCAGTTCGTCGATCCAGTCCAGCGCATCGTCGCCGCCGTCGCCGTGGTCGCGATCGAAGAAGCAGATCAGGCCGAAGCGGTTGCGCGCCAGCGCCGGGTCGGGCTGCTCGCGCAGCTGCCGCAGCGGCAGCAGCAGGAAGTAGGTCGGGTAGCGGAACGCGTGGTGCACCGGGCGCAGCCGGGTGTGGCGGACTTCGCCGATGCCGATCAGGGCGCGCGCGGTGGGCGGGGCCGGCGCCGTGGAGCGATCTTGCGCCGGTCCGTGCGCCGCTCCGTGCGCCCATGCATGCGCCCGTACCTGCGCCGGCACCTGCGCCGGCACCTGCGGCGGTCCATCCGCGGCGGCGTTCACGCCACCTCCTCGCGCGGTGCGGGTGCCGGTTCGGCCCAGCGCTGCCGCAGCGCATGGGCGACCGCCAGCCCCGAGCGCAGGCCGTCCTCGTGGAAGCCGTAGCCGGTCCAGGCGCCGCAGTACCAGGCGTGCAGCCGCCCCTGGATCGACGGCAGCCGGCGCTGCGCGTCGATCGCCGCGCGGTCGAACACCGGGTGGGCATAGTCGTATTCGCCGTGGACACGTTCGGCGCGCGGCGGCGTCACCGGGTTCAGCGAGACGATCACCGGCTGCGCGAACGGCAGCGGCTGCAGCCGGTTGATCAGGTAGTGCAGGCAGACCGAGGCCTGTTCGCGCGGCGTGTCGGTCGCCCGCTCGTAGTTCCAGGCCGCCCAGGCGCGGCGGCGCGTCGGCAGCACCGACGCATCGGTGTGCAGCACGGCGCGGTTGCGGTGGTAGCCGATCGCGCCCAGCAGCGCGCGCTCGGCGGCGTTCGCGTCGGACAGTATGGCCAGCGCCTGGTCACTGTGGCAGGCCAGCACGACCTCGTCGAAGCGTTCGCTGCCGCGGTCGGTGGCGACGCGCACGCCGGTGGCGTCGCGGCGCAGGCTGCGCACCGGCGTGGCGGCGCGCGCATCGGCGATGCGCGGCAGCATCTTCTCGACGTAGCGGCGCGCGCCGCCGCGCACGGTGAACCAGCGCGGCCGGTCGCTGACCTGGATCAGCCCGTGGTTGTGGCAGAAGCGGATCACCGTCGCGATCGGGAAACGCAGCATCTGCCGAGTCGGGCACGACCAGATGCAGCCGATCATCGGCAGGAAGTACCAGTCGCGGAATTCGTCGCCGAAGCGATGCGCGGCCAGGAACTCGCCGATCGGCTGCGACAGGCGTTCCTCGTCGCCGCGTTCGGCGATCGCCGTTGCGAGCCGGTTGAACCGCAGCAGGTCGGCCAGCATGCGCCAGAACGCGGGACGCGCCAGGTTGCGCCGTTGGGCGAACACGGTGTTCAGGTCGCTGCCGCTCCACTCGAGCCCGATGTCGGGCACGCGCACCGAGAACGACATGTCGGAAGCCGCGGTCTCGACGCCGAGCGTGCCGAACAGGCGGATCAGTTCGGGGTAGGTGCGCTCGTTGAACACCAGGAAGCCGGTGTCGACGCCGTGGGTGATGCCATCGAGCGTCAGGTCGACCGTGTGGGTGTGGCCGCCGAAGCGGGGCTCGGCCTCGAACAGCGTGACGCGGGCCTCGCCCGCGAGCGCATGAGCGGCCGACAGCCCGGAGATGCCCGAGCCGATGATGGCGACGCGGCGCATCGGCTCAGCGATGCGGCGTCGGCCAAGGGGCGCTCAATGGCGAGCGGCGGCTCCGGACAGCCCGGTGAGGAAGAAAGAAGCTTGCACAGCGCCCCGCAGGGAAGGAGGGAGGGAGGGAGGAGGAGGAAAACCGCTGCGGGATTTCGGCCGTTGCCGGCCGGCTGTGCAAGTCAAAACTTGGTTCAGAAGTGAAAGCAATTTCTGTCGCTTGCCCCGTCTCAGACCGGGACCACGCCATCGAGTTCCGCAAGGAAGCGTAATCGTCGCACATCTGGAGGTCGGAATGCATATGAAGCATCACTTTCATCGGCCTGACCAGCGGCTCGCGAGACCCACGCGGCCCGAAAATTACCGTCTGGTCACGAATATAACGGAAGAGTCTTCAGCGCGTGTCCAGCAGTCGTTCGACCACCTGGACGAAAGCGCGGTCTTGCGGATCGGTGCTGCTTCCGAAGCTCTGCACCGTCTGGCCGTCGCGCCCGATCACGTACTTGTGGAAGTTCCATTTCGGCGCCTGGCCGGTGCGCTGCCGCAGGTCCACGAACAGCGGGCTGGCGCCGGCGCCGGACACGGTCGTCTTCGTGAACATCGGAAACTTGACGCCGAAGGTGTTCTCGCAGAAGTCGGCGATCTCCTTGCTGCTGCCCGGCTCCTGTGAAAAATCGTTCGACGGGAAGCCGAGCACGACCAGCCCGCGGTCGCGGTACTTCTCGTTCAGCGCCTCGAGGCTGCGGTACTGCGGCGTGTAGCCGCAGAAGCTCGCGGTGTTGACGACCACCACCACCTTGCCGGCCCACTGGCACAGGTTCTGCGGCTTCTCGTCCTGCAGGCGCAGCGCCTCGCGGTCGAGCAGTGCCGGGCAGGGGCCGGCCGACGCCGCGGTCGCGACCAGCAGGGCCGCCGCCGCCCACCACCGACCCAGTCTGTGCCCGCTCGGGGCATTGCACGTCCAACGGTTCATCAGCGGATCTCCGAAAGCGGCTCGACAGGCGAACGATCATAGAAACGATTCGCCATGCCTGCTGGTACGCGACCGAAGCCGCTTTGGATGCACGGCCATCGACGCGGGTTCGTCCGCGCTGCCGATGACGGCGGCGTGACTAGAATCCTGCGACTTCCCCGAGGCGACGCCATGCTCTACCCCGAACTCTTCAAACAGCTCGAAGCCGTGCGCTGGAGCATGGACACCGACATTCCCTGGGACCGGTTCGACGGCAGCCTGCTGTCCGACGAGCAGGCCCAGACGATCAAGATGAACGCGATCACCGAGTGGGCGGCGCTGCCGGCCACCGAGATGTTCCTGCGCGACAACCGCGACGACAGCGACTTCAGCGCGTTCATGAGCGTCTGGTTCTTCGAGGAACAGAAGCACTCGCTGGTGCTGATGGAGTACCTGCGGCGCTACCGTCCCGACCTGGTGCCCTCCGAGGCCGAACTGCACGAGGTGCGCTTCGAGTTCGACCCGGCGCCGGCGCTCGAGACGCTGATGCTGCACTTCTGCGGCGAGATCCGGCTGAACCACTGGTACCGGCGCGCCGCCGAATGGCACACCGAGCCGGTCATCAAGGCCATCTACGAGACGCTCGCGCGCGACGAGGCCCGCCACGGCGGCGCCTATCTGCGCTACATGAAGCGCGCGCTGCAGAAGTTCGGCGACGAGGCGCGGGCCGCGTTCTCGAAGGTCGGCGTGCTGATGGCCAGCGCGCGCCGCACCGCGCAGGCGCTGCACCCGACCAACCTGCACGTGAACGTCAAGCTGTTTCCGCGCGACACCGTGCAGAGCCGCCTGCCGAACCCGGAATGGCTGGAGCAATGGCTCGACAAGCAGATCCAGTTCGACGCCGTCTGGGAGACCAAGGTCGTCGAGCGCATCCTGCACAACCTGAGCCTGCTGATGGAGCGCAGCTTCGCCAGCGTGCAGGAGCTCAACCGCTACCGCAAGGAGATGGCGGCGGCGGTGGCGGCCAAGGTGCAGCCGGCCTGATCGCCCACGCCCGCCGACGTTTCGACGACACGCCGACCACGCTTTCGCGCCGCATGCCCGGCTTCCTCGACAAGCTGTGCCCGCGCGCCGAGCTCGCGGCGCGCGTCGCGGCACTGCCGCGGCCGATGGTGTTCACCAACGGCGTGTTCGACATCCTGCACCGCGGCCACGTCAGCTACCTTGCCGCGGCACGCGAACTCGGCGCCAGCCTCGTGATCGGGCTGAACAGCGACGCGTCCGCGCGCCAGCTCGGCAAGGGCCCCGACCGGCCGTTGAACGCCGAGACCGACCGCGCCTGCGTGCTCGCGGCGCTCGAGAGCGTCAGCCTGGTGACGCTGTTCGACGAGCCGACGCCGGTCGAGCTGATCCGCCTGGTGCGCCCCGACCGATACGTCAAGGGCGGCGACTATGACGTCGATACGCTGGCCGAGACTGCGCTGGTGCGAAGCTGGGGCGGCGATGCGCTCGCGCTGCCCTTCGTCGACGGCTATTCGACCACCGCGCTGGTGCGCCGCATCCGCGGCTGAACGCCGGCGTTCAGAGGGCGGCCGCATCCGGGCCGTCGACGCGGCCCGCTCGGTGCTGCCGGTCCCGGCTAGGCTCTCTCAGCGCCGCACCCGGTTGACGACCACGATCCCGCCGCAGACCGTGGCCAGCGCCAGCAACAGCCGCGGTGTCACCGGTTCGCCGAGCAGCAGCGCGCCGGCCACCAATCCGAACAGCGGCGTCAGCAACGTGAACGAGGCCAGGCGCGTCGCCGGGTAGTGGCGCACGAGCCAGAACCAGACCAGGTAGCTCGCGAAGGTCACGACCACGACCTGGAAGCCGAGCGAGGCCCAGGCCAGCGGCGACAGCGCGTGCGGCAGCGGCGTTCCCGACGCCCGCGACACCAGCGCCGCCAGCACCGCCAGCACCAGCGCCGACACGCCGAGCTGGTACAGCAGCGTCTTTTCCGCCGACGCGACCGACAGCCGCGAGGCGCGGATCGCCAGCGTCGTCGCGCCCCACAGCAGGCCGGCGGCGACGCCCAGCGCGTCGCCGATCCACAGCCGCTCGCCCCGAGCCGGCGCGGTGTATCCATCGGCGAACGCGACGGCGACGCCGCCGAACGCCGCCGCCAGCCCGCCGAGCTGCAGCGGCGACAGCCGCTCCGAATGCGCGATCCACGGCATGCCGAGCGCGACGACGAACGGCGACAGGTAGATGAACACGACCATGCGCGACGCGCTCGTGTACTGCAGCCCGAGGAAGATGCAGACGAACTCGACGGCGAACAGCAGCCCCGCCACCAGCCCGCCGGGCAGCGAACCATCGGATTCGAACAGCGCGATGCCGCGCCAGCGCGCCCACGCCCACACCAGCAGCGCGCCGCCGGCGGAGCGCAGCGCGGCCTGCTGCAGCGGCGGCACCTCGGGCATCGCGGCCTTGGCCGCCACCTGGTTCAGGCCCCACAACATGCAGCAGCCGACGAGGCAGGTCACGGCGACGCCGTCGAGATGGGTCTTGCGTTCGGTCATCGGGAGGTCGTCGTCGGTTTCGTCGCGGGCCGGCGATGCTACGGGACGCCGCGGCGCCGCCCGGCTTCGGCCAGCAGCGCGCAGCCCGCGCCGGCCACCAGGCCGGCGGCATGCGCCAGCGGCGCGATCGCGATGTCCCAGCCCGGCGCGTGGCGCAGCGGGCCGGCCCAGGGCGACTCGCTCGCCACCTTCAGCACCAGCCCGGCCAGCAGCGCGAGGCCGATCGCGCGCTGCCGCCGCGGGCCGACGATCGCCAG
>JBGAMJ010000133.1:5767-15131 GCA_044223035.1 Piscinibacter sp. | reverse complement strand
AAGGCGTCCTTCGGCATTCAGTCGTTCGATGTACTTCATCAATGTGCTGGCGTCTTCGGTCAGCACGTGGGGCACGGCATCGCACTGGCACTGCGCCGGCAGCTTGAAGTCCCCTTGACGCGGACCCGATCATCGCCGACGTCCCGCGGCGAAACGCGTACCAGCAGACCGCAGGCCATCGCATGATCCACGTTGCAGGGCAGGACGATGAAATTGCGCAAGGGCAGATCGTTGATCGCGGAAATCCGTGCGTTCATCGATGACCAGCGGACGCGCGAGGAACGGTGCACTGATGCTGAAACCCACACCGCGCGCCTGGCATGCAAGCTTCTGCCAACGCTCGACCACTGCGCGGCGCTTGGCGTCGATGGCATCGGGCAATTCGCTGTCCAGCAAAGACTGCCGATCCCGGAAGAGGCCAGGTCCGGCGGCGATCGGCGTGTTGTCGGCCCAGCCATAGGCCGCGGCGTTCATGCGGGCCATCTCAACCCGGCCGAAACCGCGCGAGCTCCCGATCCAATCCTTCGAGCAAGGCGGCGAAGCGGGTCGTCACCGTCTCGAACACGATCGTGTCATCCACCGTGTCGTAGCCGTGGGCGATGCGGTTGCGCATGGCCACCGCCAGCGCCATCTCGGGCACACGCTCGCGCAGGTCGGGGGTGTCGCTCAGCGCACGCCTGCAAGCCTCGCCGACGATCTCGACCTGGCGCTCGACCGCAGAGCGGCGCAACTCGTCGGCACGGTAGTCGTCGACGCTGCAATCCGCAGCGAAGCGCAACGCAAGGCGGGCCGCATGCGCCGCATCATCCAGATGCTTCGGCAGGCGCTCTGACATACAGGTCGCGCCGGGTCGCATCCACCGCCCGGCGCAGATAGGGGTTGCGGATCGGCTGGTCGGTCAGCAGATCGACATGCCGGCCGAGCAGCCGTTCCAGCGCATCCGCCAGCGCAAAGTAGCGCTCGGCGCGCGAACCGGGTGCCCCGGGCGCAAAGCTCACGATCAGGTCGATATCGCTGCGGCCGGGGTCGAAACGTCCGTCGGCCGCCGAACCGAACACTTCCAGGCGGTCGACGCCATGGGCGCGGCACAGATCCGCCACCGCATCGCGATGGTCGAGCAGGAGCGGTGCGAGCGGGGGGCGCGAGGACATGACCCGATTATCCAGACGGGAGCTTGGCGCGCCAGGTTCAGTGCCAGCAGCCGGCGCAGGTCTCGCAGCCGGTCGCGTCGAGCATGCAGTCGCCCCAGCCGAAACGACAATGACCAGCGCAAGATCGGCCCTTCGGCCTTCGCGGCCACCCCGGCTTCAACCCCCACGACAGGCGGCAATTCAGGCTGATGCCCTCTACGGCACCAACCTGGCTTGGCCGCTCTCGAACCACGCTGCGTCGAACCCTGCCTTGAGAAGGATGCAGCGCGTTTCAAGGTGGCCTTCGGCGCTCAGCCGTTCCATGTACTTCGTCAATGTGCTGGCGTCTTCGGTCAGCACGTGGGACACGGCATCGCACTGGCACTGCGCAATCAGCTTGAAGTCGTCCTTGACACGGACCCGATCATCGCCGGCGTCCCGGGGCGAAGCGCGCACCAGCAGACCGCACGCCATCGCATGATCCACGTTGAAGGGCAGGACGATGAAATTGCGCAAGGGCAGATCGTTGATCGCCTGCCTGACCTGGTACTCGGAGATGACGATGCTCGACAGAAACATCGGCACCCTGCGATCAATGCACGCCTTGAAGTATTGCTGTGCCGCTTCGTGATGCTTGCGCGCAGGGTCGCTCAGGCTGATCAGAAAGCTCGTGTCCAGCAGAACGCTGTTCAATCGCGCCCCCCGCGCAACTCATCCACCCAGGCAGCGGCATCCTCCACGTCCCGCCAGGCCTGCGCACCCCGCCGGGTAAGCCGCTCCATTTCGGCTTCGTCGAAGCGAGGAGCGTATTCGACGAACTCGATGAGTTGCGCATCCCGGAGCTCACGCGTCAACACGTTGTAGCGTGCCCGAATCCGCAGCATGGCAGGCTTGTAGAGTCGGTTCCGCGTGTCTTCCTTGAGCACCTTGCGCTCGGCGGCCACGGACAACAAGCTGCCGTCCGGCAGGCGCACATGGGCATTGGCCCTCTTCGCGCCGCCCAGATCCTGGATCTCACCCCGCAAGTAGCGCTCGACCATGACCCACTGGTCGGCATCGTCGGCGCGGAAATCCGTGCGCTCGTCGACAAGCAGCGGACGCGCGAGGAACGGCGCACTGATTCTGTAAGCCACGCCGCGCGCCTGGCGTGCAAGCTTCTGCCAACGCTCGATCACTTCGCGACGCCTGGCGTCCAGGGTATCGAGCAGTTCGCTGTCCAGCAGCGACCGCAGATCCCTGAAGAGGGTGGGCGCGGCGGCAATCGGTGCCGTGACGATGACGAACGATCCCGCGCGCACGGACACATCGATTTCGGCGGGATCGACCTCGCGGTTGGCGCCACGCAGCAGAGCCGACACGTCGGACGCGAAGGCCGCCAGCGCATCCAGCCGGACGCGCTCGGGCGTCGCCTCGTAGCCGGCAGACGAGTCGACCAACGTGAAGCTCAGCGATTGCGCGTCCATGTCGGACCGATTGTCGCAGTGACGCCCGAGCGTGTCACCGAGCAGCCGGCCCGCCGATGTCCGCCCGCTGCAGGTTCAGCGCCAGCAGCCGGCGCAGGATTTCGTCGTCGGGCAGGGCCGGCGTCCAATCGGCCCAGCCGTAGGCGGCGGCTACCGCGGCGTCGAGCGCTTCATGCGCCTGCGCCAGCCAGGCCGGGCGCTGGTTGTACAGGTTCGTCAGCGTGCGTTTGGCAAGTTCCTGCTCGAAGCCGGGCTTCGCGACGATGCGGTCCGGGTACGGCGAATGGTCCATGCCCAGCGGCACGACTTCGGGCACGCGTTCGGTCCACTCGGGCGGGTTCAGCCAGGCGTCGCGCAGGTCGGTCAGGCGCCTGGCGGCGCGGGCGATCGCTGCGGCCTGCGGGCGGATGTCGTCGGGCAGGTCGGCCGGGACGAGGCAGGGTGAAGCAGGCGCTCCTGCGGGCGCCTGCGCCGGCGCCGCGGCTCCCGCCTGCAAGCGCGAGCTGGCGCCGCCGTCGATCGCCTCGGTGCGCTGGTGCGCGGTGTCGGCCGGTGTCAGGCCGGCGGGGAAGGGAAAGGTCTCGAAGCAGGTGGTCGGGGTGTAGCGCGGCCGGTCTTCCAGCGAGCTGCCCAGGCGCAGCGACCACAGTTCGTGCATCCGGCTGTGCAGGATGCCGAAGGTGGTGTCGTCGGCGCGGGCGATCACCACCAGGTTCTTGTCTGCGATGACCGCACGGTGCAGCCATACGAAGACGCGATGCTTGGCCACCTCCGGCGTAGCGAGAAATCGCGGCAGCGCGCTGATGGCCTTGCGCATCACCGGGCGCGACCACTGGAAAAGCCAATAGCACTCGTTCGTGCGCGCCTCGCGCTTGCCCACGCGCGTGGGCTTGACGCGCTCGGTGACGAAGGCAAAGGGGCGCTCGTACAAGGCTGCGTCCGTTGCCTGCCTGTCGGCGCCGAAGTCCACGATCCACACGTCGCGGTTGCGCCGCGTCACGTCCAGGCCGTTGAGCCACGGACGCAGCACTTCGGCGTTGGAGCGTCCATGCGGATTGGGCAACGCCAACCACGACCTTGCCTCGTCGCCCGGCAGCTCGAACGGGCCGGTCTTCTGGATGCCCGAGAAGGAAGCCTCGGCGTTGTACGCGAGCCGCGTTGCGGCCGTCAGATCGGTCGAGCGCGAGGCCGGATCAGCGGGCGCAAGGTCGGCCGAGATGCGCTGCACGGCCGACCCGTTCAGCTGTGCTGCGGTTCCCGACTCGTTGCCAAACGCCACCAACGACACCCGCACCGCCGCGCCATCGTTGATCCAGGGCTCGTCGCTCCAGGCCTCGAAGATGCGCGTGCTCTTGACGATCGCATCCAGCACCGCGCGGTTGGCGCCGCCGCGGATCGAATTGGTCGCCACCAGCCCGGCGCGCTGCAGTTGCCCGCGCTCGATCTGCGCCCTGGCCTTCTCGAACCAGTAGCACACCAGGTCGGCGCCGCCGGGCACGCGGCCCTTGTAGGCGGCGCGCAGCGCCTCGGTGTAGGCGTCGCCCAGTTCGGCGCGCATCTTCTTGTCGCCGACGAAGGGCGGGTTGCCGACCACCACGTCGGCCTGCGGCCAGTCGGCCTCGCGGCCGTCGGCGGCCAGCACCGAATCCCGGCATTCGATGTGGTCCAGCGGCTCCAGCACCGGCTGCGTCTTGAAGCCGTAGCCGCGCTGGATGCGCCACTGCAGCTCGCCGATCCACACCGTCACGCGCGCCAGCTCGGCCGCGTATTCGTTGATCTCGATGCCCAGCACGTTGTGCGGCCCGGTCACGTCGATCTGGCGCTCCAGCCCCAGCGCCTCGGCTTCCAGGTTGACCTGGTGCTCGATGTCCTTCAGGCACTTCAGCGCCAGGTACAGGAAGTTGCCGCTGCCGCAGGCCGGGTCGAGCACGCGGTACGCGCGCAGCCGCTCCAGGAAGCCGACGAAGGCCGCCTGCGCGTCGCGCCAGGGCTTGTCGCCGTGGCGCTTGCTCCTGCTGATCGCGCGCTCGACCTCGGCGCGCGCCACTGCCCATTCGGCCAGCAGCGGGCGCTGCACCACCGGCTGCACCAGCCGCCAGATGGTGGCGGCGTCGGTGAACTGCGCGCCCAGCTGGCTGCGCTTGGCCGGGTCGAGCCCGCGCTCGAACAGCGTGCCGAAGATGGTGGCGTCGATGGCGCTCCAGTCCAGCGCGCTCGCCGCCTTGAGCGCGGCCACGTCGGGTTCGGCCAGCGGCGGCACCGCGATCTCGCGGAACAGCCCGCCGTTGAACCAGGGCACCGCGTCCACGCCGAACAGGCCGCCGTCGCGCATCGCCTCGAACAGCTTGCCCAGCTGCGCGCGCAGCTGCGCCGGCGCCACGCCCACGCCCACCAGCCGCTCGAACAGCCGCGCCGGCAGCAGGCCCACGTCTTCGGCGAAGAAGCAGAACAGGCATTGCGTCAGGAAGTGGCTCACTTCGTGCGGCGCCGCGCCGGCCGCGCGCAGCCGCTCGGCGGTGGCGGCAAAGCTGCGCGCGGCTTCCTCGGTGATGTCGCGGTTGCTGCGCCTGGGGCGCCAGGCGTCGGGCGCGGTCCACAGCGTGCGCAGCCGCTGCTGCACTTCGGGGCGGGCGATGTCGTCCAGCGCAAAGGCGTGCTTCTCGCTGGGCGTGCCGGTGAAGTGGGTGTGCAGCTCGATGCGCTCGCGGTCGCTGACCACCAGCAGCGGCGGGTTCTCGAGCGGCAGCGCGTACATCATCAGCTGCTTGAGCGCGGCTTCCAGGCTCTTGCCCGGCGCCTTGTATTCCCACGCGAAGTGGCCGCGCAGCCAGACGTCGGCGAAGCCGTCGGTGCGCACGCCGGCGCCGCCGGTCTTGGCGACGCCGCGCTCGAAGCAGTAGTGGTCGGGGTCGCCGGGCTCGGGCACGCCGAGCACGCGGCACAGGTCGATGAAGTGGGCCTGCGCGCCGGCGCGTTCGTTCAGGCCGTGCGCGGCGGCACCCGGCCGCCACTTGTCGATGAATTCCCGCGCTTGCATGCCGGATTGGAGCATGGCAGCGCCGCACGGCAGGCAGCGGCGCGGGCCCGCCGTGAGCGGGCACTGCCGGCACGGCCGCGCCGGCATCCGGCCGCAGGGCGGCCGCAGGGCGGCGGCTGGTCGGCCGCCGGTGTGCCGTTACAGGTCGTGCACCACGCCGTCGCGCAGCGCGAGCACGCCGCCGGCGCACAGCTCGGCAACGAAGGCTTCGCTCCACGCCGCCGGTGATTCGCTGTCGCCGCGGCCGAAGCGCTGCCAGATCCGCTGCACCAGCGACGCATCGGCCGCCCATTGCAGCAGATCGGCCAGCGGCTGCGCGCGCAGCTCCATCAGGTGGTACTTGAGCAGCACCTTCAGCGCGTGGCGCGCATGGCGCGCCGGGTCGGCACGGTACGCGGCCAGCCGCGAGCGCGCGCGCTGCAAGGCGGCGCCGACGTCGGTGAAGGGCGCGCCGTGGCCGGGCACCACCACGCGCACCGGCAGCGCTTCGATCGCGTCGAGCACCGCGGCCACGTCGCCGAAGCCGGGCTCGCCCACCAGTTCGGGGAAGACCACGCCGAAGCCGTTGGCCCACAGCGCGTCGGCCGACAGCAGCACGCCGCCCGCGGCGTCGAAGAACATCAGCGAGTGTGGGTCGTGCCCGGGCGCGGGCAGCGCCTCCCAGTGGCGCCCGCCGGCGCGAAGGCGTTCGCCCGGGCCGATCGTCGCGGCGATGGTGAAGCGTTCGCGCTGGCCGAAATCGTCGTGGCCCAGGCGGCTCAGGTCCCACGCGCGCACGGCGTCGGCCTGCCCGGGCGGGATCAGCACGGCGGCGCCGAAGGCCTGCTGCAGCGCCGCGTTGCCGCCGCAGTGGTCGGAGTGCAGGTGGGTGTTGAGCACGCGCGCCAGCGGCTGCGCGCCGAGCGCGGCGCGCACCAGCGCCACCGTCCGGTCGGCCTCGACGACGTGGCCGGTGTCGATCAGGCAGGCGCCGTCGTCGCCGCGCTGCGCGCGCACGAGCACGTTGTTCGACGACAGCCAGCCGCGCTCGAGCACGGCGAGCCCCGCCAGCGCGGGGTGCGCGGTGGCGGATCCGGCGGGGCTTGCGGCAGCGGCCATCGGGGCATTGTCGCCGGCCGCGCGGCGCGCGTCGCTTGCGCGGCGAATCGCCGGGCGGAGATGCCGCAGCGCACGCCGCCTGCGCTGGGGCCGCTGGCCGCGGGATCGGGCGCGGCCTTGGCCGCGTCGGCACGCCGCCGCGCGTTCGTGTCCGGCCCGGCGGGTGACCGGCGCGGGCCGCGCCGGAACGCGTCACGCACCCGCAGCGCCGCGCGCCGCCAGCAGCGCCGCCGCGACTTCGGCGAAGCCGGCGCCGCGCTCGCCGCGCGCCAGGTAGCGCGGCCAGGTGTGCAGCCGGTCGGCGAAGTGCAGCAGGTTGGCCACGCCCACCGACAACGGAAAGCGGCCGAACATCGCCTGGTCGTTGGTCGAGTCGCCGACGTACAGCCACTGCCCGCGCTCGGCGTCGAGCTCGCGGCCGTACAGGCGGCGCACGATCCAGCGCGCGCCGCTGGCCTTGTCGTGGCTGCCGAACCAGCCGTTGACGTGGATCGAACTGACGGTGGCGTTCAGCTCCTCGGCGCGCATCACCGCCACCACCTGCTCGATCTGGCGCGCATCCAGCCGCGCGAATTCGGCGTGGTCGATCGCGATGTCGGTCACGCGGCCGGGGCTGTCGCGCGCGAGGGTCGCGCCCGGCACCTCGCGCAGCACGCGCGCCGCCGCCGCGCGCAGGCGCGCCGCGTTGCGCGCCCGCGTCGCGGCGTCCTGCGCGTATTCGATGCGCAGCCCGCCGCCTTCGGGGATCAGCGCGACCGCGCCGTTCTCGGCGACGATCGCCGCCAGCGGCCAGCTGCGCGCGAAGGGCTCGCTCCAGCCCTGCGGCCGGCCGGTGACGGCGATCACCGGCACGCCCGCCGCGCGCAATGCGGCCAGCGCCGCGGCCGCGGGCGGGTCGAGCGCGCCGTCGCGCGTGAGCGTGTCGTCGATGTCGGTGAGCACGCCGCGCAGCGTGCGCAGCGCCGCCGGCGGCAACGCCTGCAGCGGCAGCGCGGGCACGGCACGGGCACGGGGATCGGGCATCCGGCGAGTCTGGCACGCCCGCGCAGGCGCCCGCTTCGGCTTGACCCGGCGCAACCGCCGCCGCTGCGCCCGAATCGGATAATGGCCGCCCCGCAACAGCCGGCGCTGAAAGGGCGAGCATGGGCAAGGACGCACGCGACGCAACCCGCAAGGCCGAACCCGCGCCGCTGCCGCGCGGCCGCCGCCGCCGCAGCGCCGACCCGCACCGGCGCGCGCGCCTGGGCGACACCGCGCCCGACCTGACGGCGCACGCGATCCAGCAGCACGTGGTGCGCGAAGCCACGCTGGGCAAGCAGGATGCGCAGGGTGCGGCGCTGCGCGACATCCTGCAGCGCCTGTCCGACAGCGGCAACGGCGCGGCGATGGACGCGCTGCGCGCCGTGCTCGCCGGCGCCTCGACCGACGACCTGGCGGCGCTGAAGGAAGCGCTGTCCGAAGGCGGCGACGCCGGGACGCGGCGCGAAAGCCGCGACCAGGCGCTCGTGGCCGACTGGCGCGCGGGCGGCTACCCGTACCGCTACCTGCTGTCGCGCAAGACCTACGAGGAGCAGAAGTACCGGCTGCAGGTCGAGCTGCTGAAGCTGCAGGCCTGGGTCAAGGACACCGGGCAGCGCGTGCTGATCGTGTTCGAGGGCCGCGACGCCGCCGGCAAGGGCGGCACGATCAAGCGCTTCATGGAACACCTGAACCCGCGCGGCGCGCGCGTGGTGGCGCTCGAGAAGCCGAGCGAGGTCGAGCGCGGCCAGTGGTACTTCCAGCGCTACGTGCAGCACCTGCCCACGCGCGGCGAGATCGTGCTGTTCGACCGCAGCTGGTACAACCGCGCCGGCGTCGAGCGCGTGATGGGCTTCTGCACCGAGGCCGAGGCCAAGGCCTTCCTCGAGCAGGTGCCGGTGTTCGAGCGGCTCCTGGTCGACGACGGCCTGATGCTGCTGAAGTACTGGCTCACCGTCGACCAGGCGCAGCAGGAAGAGCGCTTTGCCGAACGCCTGGCCGATCCGCTCAAGCGCTGGAAGCTGAGCCCGATCGACCTGAAGTCGCGCGAGAAGTACGCCGACTACACCGCGGCGCGCGAGAAGATGCTCGCCGCCACGCACACCAAGCGGGCACCGTGGACGCTGGTGGACTTCAACGACCAGCGCGCCGGCCGGCTGAAGCTGATCCGCCACCTGCTCGACAGCGTGCCCGATCGCGCGGTGCCGGAGACACCGGTCGAGTTCCCTCCGCTGGGGCATGCGCCGCTGGTCGAGCGCTACAAGGCCAAGCCCCGGCCGATCTGACGCCCCGCGACACACATCGCCGCCTTCCCTGACGCGACCAGCCCCCATGGAAATCACCCTCGACAAGCGCTACCCGGTCGACTCGGGCCTCGAGCACGCCTGGACGGTGCTGAGCGACGTGCGCGCCGTGGCCGCCTGCATGCCCGGCGCTCAGATCACCGAGCAGGTCGACGCCACGCACTACAAGGGCACGGTGCGCACGCGGGTCGGCCCGGCGACGATGAACTTCGGCGGCGAGATCGAGGTGCTGGCGCTGGACGGAGCCACACGCAGCCTGGAGATGCTCGGCAAGGGCGCCGACAAGGCGGGCTCCTCGGCATCGATGAAGCTGGC
>JBGAMJ010000133.1:0-5734 GCA_044223035.1 Piscinibacter sp. | reverse complement strand
CGGTGAGCGGCAAGCTGGCGCAGTTCGGGGCGCGGCTCATCGTGCCGGTGTCCGATGCGATGCTGGCGCAGTTCGCCGACAACTTCCGCGCCGCGGCCGCCGCCGCGCAGGCCGCCGCGACGGCACCGGCGCCGCGCGGCGACGAGGGCACGGTGGGCCTGCAGGTGATGGCCGGCGAGGCGCCCGGCAGCGTGGCCGGTGACCCTGCGTCGCCCGGCGCGCACGCGGCACCTGCCGCACGGATCGCGCCGCCGCCGGTGCCCGCACCGCGTCCGGCTCCGGCACCGGCGAAGGAACTCAACGCGCTGGGCCTGCTGTGGACCGTGCTCAAGAACTGGCTGGCCGGGCTCTTCGGAAGGAAGCGCACATGAACAGCGTCGACGTCGAAGTCATCCGCACCGCGATCGACTGGATGGATCGCGGCCACCGCGTCGTGATGGGCACGGTGGTGCGCACCTGGGGCTCGTCGCCGCGGCCGCCGGGCTCGCTCATGATCATCCGCGACGACGGCCAGGTGGCCGGCTCGGTCTCCGGCGGCTGCATCGAGGATGACCTCGTCGACCGCGTCCGCCGCGGCGACCTCGCGTTGCGGCTGCCTGCCACCACGCGCTACGGCGACGGCGCCCAGGAGTCGCAGCGCTTCGGGCTGCCCTGCGGCGGCACGGTGCAGGTGGTGCTGGAGCCGCTGTCGGCGGCGTCGCGGCTGCGTGAACTGCTGGCGGCGATGGACGAGCACCGCGTGGGGCGCCGGCGGCTGGTGATGGCCTCGGGGCTGGTGTCGCTGGAGCCGGCCGGCGAGGCCGACACGGTCTCGTTCGACGACGCCGCGCTGGTCACCGTGCACGGGCCGCGGCTGCGGCTGCTGATCATCGGTGCCGGGCAGCTCTCGCGTTACCTTGCCGCGATGGCGGTGATGCTCGACTACCGCGTCACGGTGTGCGACCCGCGCGAGGAGTACCACGAGGGGTGGTCGGCGATGGAAGGCGTCACGCTGTCGCGCGAGATGCCCGACGATCTCGTGCTCGCGATGCACCTCGACGCCCGCAGCGCCGTGGTCGCGGTGACGCACGACCCCAAGCTCGACGATCTCGCCCTGATGGAGGCGCTGAAGACGCCGGCCTTCTACGTCGGCGCGCTGGGTTCGCGGCGCAACAACGACACGCGGCGCCTGCGGCTGCGGGAGTTCGACGTGTCCGAGGCCGAGGTGGCGCGGCTGCGCGGCCCGGTGGGCCTGAACCTGCACGGCCTCACGCCGCCGGAGATCGCGCTGTCCATCGTGGCCGAGATGACGGCGCTGCATCGCGGCGCGCCGCTGGGCGGGCCGCTGGACGACTGGAGCGCCTCCACCACCGAATGCGCGGTGTCCACCTCGGCGGGCGCGACCTGACGCTCGCCGCGGCCCGCTCAACGCCTGCCGCTCAGTTCGCCTTCGCCTTGGCGGTCAGTGCGCCCAGCGAGAAGGTGTAGCTCACCCTGTCCAGCGGCTTGTGGCAGGCCAGGCACTCGCCCTGGTTGACGCCCGCGCGCAGCTTCTTCTCGGGCGTGTAGACCGAGTAGTTCCAGTCCTCGTTGCGCAGGATCTCGGGGATGTCCTTGCCCCAGCCCGGGCCGCGGCCCATGATCGCGTAGGCGAGGAAGCGGTCCTTCTCGTAGTAGCCGTCGCTGCCGACCACCGGCTTGCGGTCGGCGTGCCACGTCGTTGGCGTACAGGTAGCGCACCTGGTTGATGTCGGGCCGGTTGACCGTCGTGTACATCGTGAAGCCGGCCGGGTAGCCCTCGGGCAGCACGGCCGAGGTCTTGACGAGATTGGGCAGCAGCTCCGACTTCGCGCTGGCGACGCTGGCGCCGGGCAGCGACGAGAAGTAGGCCGCGACGTTGGCGATGTCTTCCGGCGCCAGCTGCGTCGCGATCGCGTTCATGATCGCGTTCTTGCGCGTGCCATCCTTCAGCGCGCGCAGCTGCGCCTGCAGGTAGGCGGCCTTCTGCCCGGCGAGGTTCGGGATCGTGTCGGACACGCTGACGCCGTTCAGCCCGTGGCAGGCCGAGCACACGGCTTCGGCGCGTGCCTTGCCGGCGGCGGCGTCCTGGGCCAGCGCCGGCAGCGACGCGGCGGCCACGGTGATGAAGGTGAGGGTCGGGGTCCAGCGGTTCATGCGGTCTCCAGGTGGGTGAGGCACTGCAGCGCTACGCGGCCGCTCGACGATCGGATGCACGTCCGACGCGTGGGGCCTTCGGCGCGCAGCGCGTGTTCCGGCCCGACGGCGGCCGGGAGCGGAATCAATGCCCGAGGATCTTCGACAGGAAGTCCTTGGAGCGCTCGTTCTTCGGGTTGTTGAAGAACTCGACCGGCGTGTTCTGCTCGACGATCTGACCCTGGTCCATGAAGATCACGCGGTCGGCCACCGCCTTGGCGAAGCCCATCTCGTGCGTCACGCAGATCATCGTGATGCCCTGGTTGGCCAGCTCGGTCATCACGTCGAGCACTTCCTTGATCATCTCCGGGTCGAGGGCGGAGGTGGGCTCGTCGAACAGCATGATCTTGGGCGTCAGGCACAGCGCGCGGGCGATCGCCACGCGCTGCTGCTGGCCGCCGGAGAGCTGCAGCGGGTACTTCTCGGCCTGCTCGGCGATGCGCACCCGCTTCAGGTTGGCCATAGCACGCTCCTCGGCGTCCTTCTTGGGCAGCTTGTTCACCCACATCGGCGCCAGCGTCAGGTTCTCCATCACCGTGAGGTGCGGGAAAAGGTTGAACTGCTGGAACACCATGCCGACCTGGAGGCGCACCTTCTCGATGGCCTTCACGTCGTCGGTGATCTCGGTGCCGTCGACGACGATGCGGCCCTGCTGGTGCTCCTCGAGCCGGTTGATGCAGCGGATCAGCGTGCTCTTGCCGGAGCCCGACGGGCCGCAGATCACGATGCGCTCGCCCTTGGGCACCCGGAGCTGGATGTCGCGCAACACGTGGAACTGCCCATACCACTTGTTGACCTTGTCGAACTCGATAATCGGAGCTTCGCTGTTCATCGGATCCCGCCCTTCACTGCCTCCGCATTCCGGTGTTCAAGTACGCCTCGACCCAGCGGCTGTAGCGCGACAGGGCAAAGCAGAAGACGAAGTAGACCGCGGCGACGAACAACTGCCCTTCGAGGAAGAACTTGCGCCAGTCGGCATCGCCGAGCGCGAGCTGCAAAGCGCCGGTGAGGTCATACAAGCTCACGATGGTGACGAGCGAAGTGTCCTTGAAGGTGCTGATGAAGCTGTTGACGATCGCCGGCACCACCAGCCGCAGCGCCTGCGGCAACACGATCTTGCGCTGGGTCTGCCAATAGGTGAGGCCGAGCGACTGCGCCGCCTCGACCTGGCCCTTGGGCAAGGCCTGCAGGCCGCCGCGCACCACCTCGGCGAGGTAGGCCGCGGCAAACAGCGTCATGCCCACCAGCACGCGCAGCAGCACGTCGATCGTCGTGCCCTGCGGCATGAACAGCGGGAACATGAACGAGGCCATGAACAGCACCGAGATCAGCGGCACGCCGCGGATCAGCTCGACATACAGCACGCACACCGCGCGGATCGCCGGCAGATTGGAGCTGCGCCCGAGCGCCACCAGGATGGCCAGCGGAAAGGCCACCACCAGGCTCACGACCGACAGCGCGAGCGTGAGCGGAAAGCCGCCCCAGCGCGACGTTTCCACCGGAGTGAGGCCGAAGAGACCGCCGCGCATGAACACGAAGCAGATCGCCAGCACCACGACCCACAACGGCGCCAGCCAGGGCTTCCAGAACGGACGCAGGCAACTCGCAACGAGCAACGCGATCAGCAGCGCGCAGGCAGCGAGGGGTCGCCACTGCTCCTCGAACGGATAGCGGCCGAACAGGATCAGCCGGCCCTTCTCGGCGATCACGCCCCAGCACGCGCCGGTTTCGTGAGCGGCGCGACAGGCCGCGTTGTCCGGAGCCGCCACCGCGTGCAACACCGACCAGCCGAACAGCGGCGGCACCAGCCAAAGCAGCAGTGCCAGCGTGACCAGCGTGGCCAGCGAGTTGGCCCAGCCATCGAACAGGTTGCGCCGGATCCAGGCCGGCACACCTTGCGACGCCATCGGCGGTTCGCGGCTCGCGATCGCGGCGTAGACCGTGCCCGTCATGGTCTAGCGTTCCTTGATCGCCGCGCGGCGATTGTACCAGTTCATCCCTGCCGAAGTGAGCAACGACAGCGTGAGGTAGCAGGCCATGACCAGTGCGATGCATTCGATGGCGCGGCCCGTCTGATTGAGCGACGTGTTGGAGATCGACACCAGATCCGGGTAACCCACTGCGACCGCCAGCGAAGAGTTCTTCGTCAGGTTCAGGTACTGGTTCGTCATCGGTGGAATGATCACGCGCAGCGCCTGCGGCAGCTGCACCAGGCGCAGCTCCTGCCCGCGCGACAGGCCGAGCGAAACGCTGGCCTCGTGCTGACCGTAGGGAACCGACTGGATGCCGGCACGCACCACCTCGGCGATGTAGGCCGCGGTATACACGGTGAGGCCGATCAGCACCGTGAGGAACTCCGGCGTCACCGCCCCGCCGCCGACCACGTTGATCTCGGTCTTTTCGGGCGAGTCCATGCCCGCCGGGGCGCCGCCCGCGATCCAGCCGGCCAGCACGGCCAGCACGATGATGCCGAGCGCGGGCACGGCCACCGGCAGCGGCCGGCCCGTGGCCTCGAAGCGGCTGCGCGAATGGCGCGCCCAGGCCCATGCGCCGACGATGCCGAGCGCCAGACCCACCAGCGTGAAGACATGCCCGTCGGCCCAGGTGGGATGCGGGAACTGCAGTCCGTTCTTGCTGAAGAAGAAGCCCGGCAACGGGTGCAGGGCCTCCTCGATCGGCGGCAGCTTCTCGGTCAGCACGAAGTACCAGATGAACAACTGCAGCAGCAGCGGCACGTTGCGCAGAAGGTCGACATAGCCGCCGCTCAGCGTGCGGACCAGGAAGTTCTTCGACAGGCGGCCGATGCCCACCAGCGTGCCGAGCACCGTGGCCGCCACGATGCCGAGCAGGGCCACGCGAAACGTGTTCGACAGACCGACAAGGAAGGCCTTGCCGTAGCTCTCCGACGAGTCGAACGGCACCACGCTCTCGCCGATGGCGAAGCCGGCGGGCTGCGTGATGAAGTCGAAGCCGCTCTTGATGCCGCGCACACGCATGTTCTCCAGCGTGTTGTGCAGCAGATAGGCCACCGCCACGGCGAGCAGGCCCAGCACGATCACCTGGTACAGCACGCCCCGGAAGGCCTTGCTGCGCCAGGAGAACGACGTTGACTTGCTCGGTGGCGCGACCATCAACCAGACAGGGTTCTCCGCAAGGCGAACCCGCCCTCGTCTCTAGCGTACCGGTGGGGCGTACATGAAGCCGCCCTTGCTCCACAGGTTGTTGGCGCCGCGCGGCAGCTTCAGCGCGCTCTTGGGGCCGACGTTGCGCTCGAAGATCTCGCCGTAGTTGCCGGTGGCCTTGATGGCGCGGTAGGCCCAGTCCTTGTCGAGGCCGAGCAGCTTGCCGGTGTCTTCGCTGGTGCCGAGGATGCGCTGCACCACCGGGTCCTTGCTCTCGGCCTTCATCTGGTCGACGTTGGCCTGCGTGATGCCGTACTCCTCGGCCTCGATCAGCGCGAACACCACCCACTTGACGATCGCGAAGAACTCGTCGTCGCCGCGGCGCACGCTCGGGCCGAGCGGCTCCTTCGAGATCAGCT